>NZ_BMVN01000092.1:0-15516 GCF_014650735.1 Streptomyces canarius | reverse complement strand
GCTCGGCGTACCGCGCGATCAGGTTCTCGATGGCGCGGTGGCTCGACGCGGGGTCGGCGGGCACGGGTGTGGATGTGGACATGGATCTCCTCCGAGGGGCACGGTCGACCTGCAACGTGTCTCAGGCTACTCACACGGCCGAAGCACCTGTTTCACCGGCGCCCGGGACGCCGCCTCTCCGTGTCATGTCGTGGCGAGTGCCTCGGTCGGTGTGAGCCGCGCGGCACGGATCGACGGGTACACGCCCGCCAGCATCCCGATGACCACGGCACCGCCCACACCCGCGCCGAGCACCGTGAGCGGGATGACGGGCCGCCAGCCCTCGTAGACGGCGTAACCGGCGGTGGCCAGTACCCCGATCACCGTGCCGGTGACCCCGCCGAGGAGTGACAGCACCACCGACTCGGTGAGGAACTGACTCCTGATCTGGCCCCGGTTCGCGCCGAGCGCGCGCCGCAGGCCGATCTCCTTGCGGCGTTCCAGCACCGAGATGTACATGGTGTTCGCCACGCCGATCCCGCCCACGAGCAGCGCCACCCCGGCGAGACCCAGGAACAGCGACGAGAAGGCGCTGTTCGTCGCCCGCTTGGCCGCCAGGGCGTCCGAAGGGCGGCTGACCTGCACCAGGCCCGGCAGCTCCGGGTACAACGTGGCCGGCAGCACGGACGAGACCGCCTCGATGGCGTCCTCCTGCGCCTTGACGTAGACCACGGTCGGGTGCCCGTCGAAGCCGAGGGTCTTCTGCGCCGCCTCCCAGCCGACCAGCACCGAGCGGTCCAGGTCCGGCGCGAGCGGCAGCGGGTCGAGGATGCCGATGACCGTGAACCACTTGGTTCCGACGAGGATCTGCGGTGCCTCCCGGCCCGGTGCCAGGGTGGTCACGCCGAGGCGGGACGCCGCCTCGTAGCCGAGGACCGCTGTCGGCAGCCGGTCGGTCGCGGCGTCGAGGAACTTCCCCGCCCGCACACGGCCGTTCAGCACCGGCAGCAGGCCGTCGCCGCTGGCGAGGACCGTGAGGCCCAGTCCGTCGTTGGGGTCGGTCCGGTCCGAACGGTGCACCAACCGGTGGGTGTTGGCGACCTGACCGGTCGCGGTGACCGGACCGATGCGGGCGGCCATCTTGTCGGCGGACGCGGGCAGCACCACCGGGGGGTTCTGATCGGGCTGGGGGACCGCGCGGAGCATGTTCGTGCCGAGCGCGGACAACTGGTCGTTCAGCGCCCGCTGGCTGGATGCCGGGATGCCCGTCACGAGGACGAGGGTCGCGATGCCGATGGAGATGCCCAGCGCGGACAGCGCGGCACGCAGCCGGCGGGTCCGGACGCCGATCAGCCCGAGGCGCAGCACGTCCGACGGGCTCTGCCGGGCCGGACGGGCGAGCCTCTCGCGGGCGGCGGCGCTCACCGGTTCCCTCGCGAGGGCCGGGTTCGCGGCGTTTGCCGGGTGTCTTGCGGGGGTCGGGTTCGCGGCGTTCAAGGGTTCTCTCCCGGGGCCGGGCCGGTGGCGGCGTCCGCGGGCCGTCCGGACGCGGTGGGCCCGGCCGGCGGTGCGGAGCCGTTGCCCCGGTGCGCCGCCGGGCCGCGGCGCGGTCCCGTGTCCCTGACGATGCGCCCGTCGCGCATCTCCACCTGGCGTGGCAGCCGCGCCGCGATGCTTCCGTCGTGCGTGATCACGGCGATGGTGGTGCCCTCTCGGTTCAGTCGGACGAGCAGGTCGAGCACGGCCTGGCCGTTGGCGGAGTCCAACGCGCCCGTCGGCTCGTCCGCGAGCACCAGAGCCGGCTCGCCCACCAGCGCGCGGGCGATGGCGACGCGCTGCCGTTCGCCGCCGGACAGCTGGTGCGGCAGATGTCCGACCCGGTGGCCGAGCCCGACCCGTTCCAGCGCGGCGAGCGCGAGCGGTGTGCGCCGTCTGCGCGGCACCCCCGCGTACAGCAGGCTGGTGGCGACGTTCTCCGTCGCGGTCAGTCCGTCCGTCAGGTGGAACTGCTGGAAGACGAAGCCGAGCCAGCGTCCGCGCAGTGCGGACAGCCGCCGGTCGCCCAGGGACGCCGCGTCCTGCCCCGCGATCTCCACGGTGCCGCGGGTGGGCAGGTCGAGCGTTCCCATGATGTTGAGCAGCGTGGACTTGCCGGAGCCGGAGGGGCCGACGATGGCGAGCAGTTCGCCCTCGTGGATGGTCAGGGACACGTCGTCGAGCGCCGTCACGCCGCCGGGGAACGCCTTGGTCGCGTTCCTGAGCCGCAGCACGGGCGACGGCTCGGCCGCTCCGGCCGCTCCGGCCGCTCCGGCCGCGGCGGGTACGGCGCGGAGGGACAGGGTGTCGTCGCCGACGCCGACGGGCAGTGTGTCGTCACCCCCGGGTACGGGCAATGTGCCGTCGCCCGTGCGTATGAGGAGCGTGTCGTCGTCGGCGGACGCCGCGGCCGTCGCGGCGTGCGCACCCGTGCCGCATCCCGCGTCCTCGCGGCGACCGTCCTCGCGGTGCTTGCCGTGGCGGGCTCTCACGATGCCGTCACCACCCGCTGCCCCTCCTCGACCCCGGCGCCCGAGACCTCGACCTGGCCCTTGGCGAACAGCCCCGTCTTCACGGCGACCAGCTGCCCGCCCGGGCGCTGGAGCGCGTAGCCGCCCTCCTGGAGCGCGAGCAGGGCGCCCACCGGCACGGTGAGGACGTTCTTGCGGGTCTCCGTCGTGAAGGTCACCCGTACGGATGCCGCGTCCAGGTTCTTGACCGAGGCGCTGTCCTCCGGCACCACCGTGACCCGCAACGACGGCGAGGTGTCGCCGTCGGACGCGTCGGACGCGTCACCCGGGCCGCCCTGCACCGTCGTACCGACCGAGGTCACCTTGCCCGGTACCTGCTTGGTGTCGGGAAGGGCGATGAAGACCTTGTCACCCTGGTGGATCTGGGCTGCGTCACCGGCGTCGACCGTCACCGACACCGACTTCCGCAGAGAGGTCGCCGACAGGACGTCCTCCTCCGCCGGGTCGCCGAGCTGGGCCTTCACCGCACCGACGCGGACCGCGCCGGGCAGCACGACCACCTGGCCCACCGAGAGGGTCCCGGTCTGCTGCCGGCCCGTGTCGCGCTGCCAGCGCTTCAGTGCGTCGAGGAGGGACGACGTCAGGACGGCCCCGGGGGCTTTGCCCGCGCCGGTGGACGACTGCGTGGTACGCGGCTCGGGGCCGATGTCGTAGCCGAGGGCCTTCAGGTTGTCCGCGAGGACGGTCACGTCGGCGCCGCTCGCCCCGGCCTTCACGGCAGCCTGGTCCAGCGTGCGGAACACCGGGGTGTCGCCGTAGAAGAGCGTGACCGGCTGGTCGTCCACCCAGTACAGGGGCTTGCCCCGGGTCACCGTCGAACCGCTCGCCGGCAGCCTGGTGATCAGGCCCTTGCCGGCACCCTTGACCGTGACCGCCGCGCCGTAACCGAGCGTGCCGGGCAGCGCCTTGCTGTCGGACAGATCGGTGCGGCGGATGAGGGTGGTCTGCGCGGACGGCACCCCGGCGGGCTTGGCGTGGCCGGCGTCCCCGTGCCGCTTCAGCGCGACTCCGCCGTACACCCCGCCCGCGACGAGGGCGAGAACGGCGACGGCGACCGCGATCCGGCTGCCGGTCCGTCCGCCGGCGTCGGTGGACGAGTGTGCGCCGGCCTCAGTTCTTGCCCTTGCCACCGAACGCCTCCAGGCGGCAGTCGTTGTCGGCCTTTTCGTTCGGGAAACTGCCGCCGTCGTCGTCACCGGTCCAGCCGTCGGGGCTCCCGTCGGACTGGAAGACCTCGTGCACCTTGAAGCCCTTCGCCCTCAGGCACTTGACGTAGTCGCGGAAGTCGTCCGCGTAGTGCGGGTTGGTCTCGGGGCGCTCCTCCACCGGCTGGAGCGGCATCTTGTCCAGGCACGCGTGGTACTGCGCCTTGTACTGGTCCGTGACCTTCTGGTCGTCGACCGGAGGCGCCTGGCCACCGGGGTGATCGACCCGCTTGGTGTTCATCGGGACGCCGTGGGCTTGCAGGCACGCCCAGTACGTGTCCCAGAGCCGGTTGATCTCCTCCTTGGAGCTGTCGAGGCGCAGCAGCGGGCGCTTGGCGTCGATGGCGGACTGCGCGGAAGAGGGGGCCCCGGACTTCCCGCCGTTCGACGAGGGGGTCGCCAACGAGGCGATGCCGCTGTCCGACTTCTGCCTGCTGTCGGTACTGGTGCCGTCACCGCCTCCGCCGCCGCAGGCGGTGAGAGCGACGCCCGCCGTCAGGAGGGCGGTGGTCAGGAGGGCGGTCCGGACGCGGCGCGTGCGACGCGGGGCACGCGCCGTGCCGGGGATGCCGGCGGCGGCATGCGGCCGGTCTGTCTTGTTGTCCATGACGGCAGAGGCTGCCGAGCGAATGTCAGAGGTTTGTCAGAAAGCGATGACCCTGCCGTGTTCTCGTCCGCGAGGTGTCCGAGGACGACGTGGGCGTTCCTAGACTCCTCACATGTGTGCGCATGTTGTCGTCGCTGAGGATGACGCCAAGCAGGCCGAGCTGATCCGCCGCTACCTGGAACACGAGGGCCACGAGGTGATCCTCGTCCAGGACGGCCGGGCCGCGCTCGACCAGATCCGCCGGCGCCTGCCCGATCTGCTGGTGCTCGACGTGATGATGCCCGGCCTGGACGGGCTCGACGTCTGCCGGACCGTCCGGTCGGAGGCCGGCCTCGAAGGGCTGCCCCTGCTGATGCTGACCGCCCGGTCCACCGAGGACGACCTGTTGCTCGGACTGGACCTGGGCGCGGACGACTACCTGACCAAACCGTTCAGCCCGCGCGAGCTGATGGCCCGCATCCGGTCGCTGCTGCGGCGCAGCGCGCGCACCCGGGCGGCGTCCGGCGCGGCGGGCGGTACGCCGGATGCCGCCAAGCTGCTGATCGCGGGCCCGGTGACCGTCGACCCGGCCCGGCACGAGGTCTGGGCGCACGGTACGCACATACCCTGCACCCCGGGCGAGTTCCGGCTGCTGGAGGTGCTCGCGGGCCGGCCCGGGCAGGTGTTCACCCGGTCGCAGATCCTGGAGCGGCTGCACGGCTTCGACCGGTACATCACCACGCGGACGGTCGATGTGCACGTCATGAACCTGCGGAAGAAGATCGAGGAGAACCCGCGCCGCCCGAAGTGCCTGGTGACCGTGTACGGGGTGGGCTACAAGCTGTCCGACGACAAACGCCCGTCCCAGCCCGGGGGCGTGCGCCATGAGCGGTGAGGTCCGGCCCGGCCGCCCGTCCGCGGGCTCGGGTTTCGCCGTGCCCCTGGGGCGCAGCCTGCTCCTGCGCCTGCTCGCCGTGGCGGCCCTGGTGTCGGTGTGCTCGATCGCGGCCACCGCGTGGGTGGTCGTACGGACGACGGCCGTGGCGATCCGTCAGGAGCAGGGCAAGGACCTCGCCGACGACACGAAGACCTACGACGCGCTGATCGGCTACGCGGCGCGGCACCGGAACTGGGACACAGTGGGCCCCACGGTGGCCGAGCTGGGGCGGACGACCGGGCACCGGATCGTCCTGCGGGACGGCGACCGGACGCTGGCGGACTCCGCTCCGGTACCCGGCCGCCCGTATGTGCCCTCCGCCAAGCCGACCGCCGTCGTCGACCCCCTGTCGGTCGATCCGCAACGGCTGCCGGCCGCGGCGCGCGACAGCGGGATCGACCCACGTGTTGTCGGCCCGTACCGGCTGTCGGACGAGGAGAAGGCAAGACTGCTGGGTACGGCTCGGGAGATCGCCGCGTGTCTGCGGGCGGCGGGCGCCACGGCGCGGGTGACGGTCGGCCCCAGCGGCCGGCCCACCGTGCGGACGCCGGACGGACAGCCCGTCGTCGCCCGGTGCGAGGAGGCGACGCTGAACACCCCGATGCCTTCGGAGCGCAAGGCCCTCGACACCCTCGACGCCCTGGTCGACAGCTGCCTGGCACGGCGGGGACGCGGCGGGGTGGACGTGCTGCTCGACGGGTCCTGGCGGGCGGCACGCACGGAGTCGCGCAGGTCCACGGGCCCCGCGGCCGACAAGGACGTGCGGGACTGCGTCGCGAGCGGCCGTGCGGAACAACTGCGGCCGTACGTGGCGCCCGCCGCCCAGCTCTACGTCAGCAGCCCCGGCGACCGGACCGCCACCACCTTCCTCTCCCTGTCGGCGCCCAACAAGCTGCGGATCGCGTGGGGCGCGGCGCTCGTGCTGCTCGTGACGGTCGCGGTCACCGCCTTCGCGGGCGTCCGGCTCGTCCGGCCGCTGCGCAGGCTCACCCTGGCCGCACAGCGGATGGAGGCCGGGGACGTCTCGGCGCGGGTCGAGGTGGCGGGCCGTGACGAGATCGCCCGGCTGTCGGCCGCGTTCAACGCGATGTCACGGCGGCGCGAGCAACTGGAGTCGGCCCGCAAGGCGATGGTGAGCGATGTGGCGCACGAACTGCGCACGCCGCTGAGCAACATCCGCGGCTGGCTGGAGGCCGTCGAGGACGGCATCGTCCCGGCGGACGAGAAGCTGGTGGCCTCGGTGCTGGAGGAGGCGGTGCTGCTCCAGCACGTCATCGACGACCTGCGGGACCTCTCGGCGGCGGACGCGGGTGAACTGCCCCTGGCCACCGAGCCGTTGAGTGTGGCCGACGTCCTCGCCCAGACGGCTCAGGGCCACGGTCCGCGGGCCGAGGCCGCGGGGGTGCGGCTCGTCGTGGCGGCCGACCCGGAACTGACGGTGCCGGCCGACCCGGTACGGCTGCGGCAGGCGGTCGGCAACCTCGTGTCGAACGCCATCCGCCACACACCGCCCGGCGGCACCGTGCTGCTGAGGGCGGCCGGTGACCCGCCCGTCCCCGCAAGGGCCGGGAGGACGGCGGGGGCCACCACGGCGGGCGTCCGCATCGAGGTCTCCGACACGGGCTCGGGGATCGCGCCCGAGGACCTGCCGCACGTCTTCGACCGGTTCTGGCGGGCCGAGAAGTCCCGCTCGCGCCAGACCGGTGGCAGCGGGCTCGGCCTGTCGATCGTGCGCAAGCTGATCGAGGCACACGGCGGCACGGTGGAGGCCCACAGCACTCCGGGCACCGGCTCCACCTTCACCCTGCGCCTGCCCGGGTTCCCCCCGCCGCCACGCTGAACGGCCGCCGCGGACACGGCGGCGCTTCGGCCTGGAAGCGGCCCAGCCGGGACCGCGCTGCCGCAGCAGCCGCCGTTCGGCAGTACCAGGTGCGGTCCGGCGTGCCCCTGGGTCAGCCGGCCCGCCCTTCCAGGTCGAGCAGGCCGATGGCGGCGATGTGCAGGGTACGGCCCAGTCGCTCGGCGAAGTCGACCTTCGTGGGGGCGAGTTCCGGGTCTTGCTGCGCCTCGGCGACGGCCGGTGAGGGATGCGCGAAGGGCCACAGCCCGGCCGTGCAGACGACGGTCAGGGAGACCAGCTCGCGGGCGGCCGTGGGGCTCAGCGCGGGGATGTGCCGGCGCAGCAGCTCCGCCAGGGCGGCCAGCAACCGGGCGTGGGCCCGTTTGAAGTCACGCGCCGACTCGGCGGAGATGTTCCGTTCGAGTTCGGAGCCCAGCGAGCTGAGCAGTTCGCACAGGAGGGTCCGGCGGGCCAGGGACCGGGCCAGGGTGTCCGTCACCGCCCGGGGCGATGCCGGTCCGGCGGCGCCGGCGGACGCCAGGTCGGTGGACAACTCCTCGATCCACCGCGCGAGGTCGCGGTTGAGGAGCTCGAAGAAGACCGCTTCCCTGGTCTCGAAGTAGCGCACGACGTTGGTCTTCGACAGTCCGACCCGCCGACTGAGCTCCCGCAGGCTGATGTCGCTGACCGGCATCTCCGTCAGGAGCTGTGTCGCGGCTTCGAGGATGGTCTGCTTGCGGATCTCGCGCTGCTCGGCACTGCGGGCGCGCTGGAAGCCGGTCGGCCGGTCGTCTGTCATCGTCGCTTCCTCGGGAACTTTCGCGGCCCACCCCTGGCGCCGCTCCTGGTCACCCTATGGCCTGCCGGTGCCGTCCGGAGGGGCGGCACCGGCAGGGGGCGGACCTGGGCGCCAGGTCCGTCACCGCGGATCACACGGACTCGCTCACATGACGCCACTTGGCGTCCGAGGCGGCGAGGGTCTCGGCCGCGAACCGGCCGACCTCGACGGCGTCCTTGCCGAGCAGCAGGTGCAGCGGCGGCTCCTCGGTCTCCACGATGTCCAGCAGGATCTGTGCGACGCGGGCGGGGTCGCCGCTCTGCTTGCCGTCCGAGGCCCGCTGGCGGGCGATGGCAGGCTCGACGACCGGCTTGTAGGGGTCGCTGACCGGCGGGGTGGCCATGGAGGAGCCGGCCCAGTGGGTGCGCATGGCGCCCGGCTCGGCGACGGTCACCTTGATGCCGAGCGGGGCGACTTCCTTGGCGAGGACCTCGGAGAAGCCGCCGACGGCCCACTTGGCCGCCTGGTAGGCGCCCAGGCCGGGGCCACCCACGCGGCCACCGACGGAGGAGATCTGGATGATGTGGCCGGAGCCCTGCTCGCGCAGGACGGGGAGGGCGGCCCGGGTGACGTTCACGACGCCGTAGAAGTTGGCGTCCACCTGGTTGCGGAAGGCCTCGTCGGTCATGTCCTCGATGGCGGCCATGTCGGCGTAACCGGCGTTGTTGACGACGACGTCCAGGCGGCCGAAGGCGTCGACGGCGGCCTGGACGGCCCGGCGGGAGGCTTCGGCGTCGGTCACGTCCAGCGTGACGAGGCGGACCCTGTCGCCGTACTTGTCGGCGAGGTCGTTCAGCGATTCGGTGCGCCGGGCGGTGGCGACCAGGTTGCCGCCGGCCGCGAGGACGGCCTCGGCGATGGAACGGCCCAGGCCGCGGGAACTGCCGGTGACCAGCCAGGTCTTGCTCATGAGGGTGCCTCGGATTCTGTGTGTCGCGGGGAGTGTGTCTCGGATGGGTGGTGCGGACGAGCCCGGAGACTCGGTACTGGGGGAGCCGAAGAGGCTCGGATGAGGAAGCCGCCGTACCGGGGGAGCCGGAGAGGCTCGGATGAGGAAGCCGCCGTACCGGGGGAGCCGGAGAGGCTCGGATGAGGAAGCCGCCGTACCGGGGGAGCCGGAGAGGCTCGGATGAGGAAGCCGCCGTACCGGGGGAGCCGAAGAGGCTCAGATGAGGAAGCCGCCGTCGACCGCGAGGTGGGCGCCGGTGACGTAGGACGCCTCGTCGGAGAGCAGGAAGGCGACGGCCTTCGCCACTTCCTCGCCGGTGCCGAGCCGGCGGGCCGGGATCCTCTCGGCGATCTTCGCGACCTCTTCGGGGTTGCCCTGCTGACGGGGCACCGGGATGACGCCGGGCTGGAGTTCGTTGATCCGGATGCCGTGCTGGGCCCAGTCGGCCGCGGCGGCGCGGGTCAGGCCGCGGACGCCGTGCTTGCTCGCGCTGTAGGCGGCGCGGTGCGACAGACCGCGGTCGGCGAAGACGCTGGAGATGTTGACGACAGCGCCGCCGCCGGCCGCCTTGATCGCCGGGAGCTGGTGCTTCAGCCCGTAGAAGACGCCGGAGAGGTTGACCGAGATGGTCTTGTCCCACTCCTCCTCGGGCAGGTCGGGAACGTCGTGGTGGACGCCGGAGGTGCCGGCGTTGTTCACGGCCAGGTGCAGTGCGCCGAAGTGGCGGACGGTCTCGGCGACGGCGTGCTCGGCGGTGTGCGGGTCGCTGACGTCACCGGCGACGACGAGGGCCTTGCCGCCCGCCCCGGTGATCTCGTCGGCGAGCTCCCTGAGCGGCGCCTCCTGGCGGCTGACCAGGGTGACGTCGGCCCCGCGTGCGGCGAGCAGGCGGGCGATGTCGGAACCTATGCCGCTTCCGGCGCCGGTCACGAGCGCGGTCCTGCCGGCGAACTGGTCGTCGTGGTTCATGGGGTGTGCTCCTCGTACGAGGGGGCGGCCGGTACGGCGGGCCCCCTGTGTGTGGTGTTCCGCGCCGGGTGTCACTTCGCGGTGTCGTCCGGAAGCGTGTTGAGGGCTCCGTACCGGCCCCCCTTGACCCGTGCGGGGTCGAACAGGGCGCCGAGACGGGCCACGTCGTCGACGCTGAGCCGGACCGAGGTGGCGGCGAGGTTCGCTCGGACGTAGGCCGGACGTTTGGAGCCCGGGATCGGGACGATGTCGTGGTGTTGCGCCAGCAGCCAGGCGAGGGCGATCTGACCGGCGGTGTTGCCCGTGCTCGCGGCGAACTCCTCCAACTCGCCGACCAACCGCCGGTTGTGGTCGAAGTTGTCGCCCTGGAACTTGGGCAGCGTGGAGCGGAAGTCGTCACGGTCGAACTCGGTGCCCCGGCCGAAGGAGCCGGTGAGCATGCCGCGGCCCAGCGGGCTGTAGGGCACCAGGGTGATGCCCAGTCGGCGGCACTGCGGCAGTACTTCGGCCTCGACGCCGCGCTCCCACAGCGAGTACTCGCTCTGGAGCGCGGCGACGGGGTGGACGGCGTGGGCCCGCCGCAGGATCTCGGGGCCGACCTCGCTCAGGCCGATCGCCCGGACCTTGCCCTCGGCGACCAGTTCGGCCATGGCGCCCACGGTGTCCTCGACGGGGACGGCCGGGTCGAGCCGGTGGTAGTAGTACAGGTCGATCCGGTCCGTGCCGAGCCGCTTCAGGCTCGCCTCGCAGGCGGCCTTCACGTACTCGGGGCGGCCGTCGAAGAAGCTGCGGCCCTCGGGGGTCGGGCGCGCGGAGAACTTCGTCGCCACGACCGCCCGGTCCCGGCGCCCCTGGAGCGCGCGTCCCAGCAGTTCCTCGTTGTGGCCGAAGCCGGCCACCGGCCGGCCCGGGGTGGCGCTGCCCGCCCCGTAGTAGTCCGAGGTGTCGAACAGCTCGACACCCGCCTCGATCGCGTCACGGATGGTGGCGATCGAGGCGTCCGGGTCCGTCGCGCCGTAGAACTGCGACATCCCCATGAGCCCGAGTCCGACGGGCCGCACCGAGATGCCGGACCCGCCCAGCGGAGTACGCGCCGCGTGTGCGGTGCTTTCGCTCATCACCTGAACCCACCTTCGCCTGTGTGGCCGGCACTTCGTTAAGAGGCCACTGGAATCTTATGGCTTCGAAAATAACAGGCCATTGGCCTCTTGTCGAATGTGGTGCCCGGCGCCGTCCTACGGGCTCGCTGCGGGAGCGAGCATGAGGTTGGGGTCGGCGGCGGTGGCGTAGGCGGCGCTGGGTATGTACGCGACGTTTCGGCGCACCGCGACCGAGGTCGGGTTCTGGAGTCCGTCGGCGCTGGTGAGCACGGTCGTCCAGGTGCCGTCCGGGTGGATGCGCACGACCTTGTTGGGGCCGTCGAGCGCGGCCAGGATGTCGTCGCCTCGGCCGGTGAAGGCGAAGTCGTCGATGCCGGTCAGCCCCGTGGCCCTGATCTGGACGGGTCCGGGCCGGCCCCCCGGGCCGAACGGGATGCGCACCACGGTGCCCCGGTCGAGGTTGGTCGCCCACAGCGCGCCCCGGTGGACCTTCAGCCCGTTGACGCCGAGGAAGCCGGTCGAGGCGAGTTCGGGAGCGGCGGACCAGGTGGTGGGGGTCCCGCCCGTGGTGGGCACGGTGTAGATCTTCCCCAGGGCGGAGTCGGCCATGTAGAGCCGGTCGTGGTGTTCGTCCAGCGCCAGCCCGTTGGGCAGCCCGTCGGCGGGGAGTGCCGCGATGCGGTGCGGGGCGCCTCCCGGGCGCAGCCGCCACAGGCCGGTCAGGTCGGGGGTGCCGCTGGCGTAGAGGAAGTACAGCGTCCCGTCGTGGGCCCGGACGATGCCCGCGGTCAGGGCGAAGCCGAGCTTCGGGGTGTGCACGCCGCCATCGGCGGGCGCGGGCAGCGTGGCCAGGATCCGGGTGTCGCCCCGCGGACTGACGGCGGCCACCTGGCGGCCGGCGGCGAAGGTGACGACGGCTGTGCCGTCGGGCTCCAGCGCGATGTTCTCCGGCGTCTGGCCGTGCGACAGGTCGAAGTGCGCGGCGATACGAGGGCCGGCCTCCGGTCGTGTCGCCGCCGAGGCGGAGACCTGGGTGAGGGCGGTGACCGCGGTCGTCGCCGCGGCCGTGACGGCGCACGCGAGTGCGACCAGTCTGCTTCTCATGACCTTCTGCTTCCTTTACGGGGGTTCGGCCGCCGACGGCGTCACTCGTGCGACGCCTGCTGCCGAATTCATCGTAAGGAGCATACATTCAATAGATGAAACACAATGTGAATGTGGGGGTGGGTAGGATCGCTCCATGGGTCAGCGCGCGTACACCTCCCGGCTCCGAGCACAGAAGGCGGAGCAGACCCGCAGGGCGATCCTCACGACGGCCCGCGATCTCTTCGCCGAGCGGGGATACGGCCGGGTGAGCCTCGCCACCATCGCCGCGGAGGCCGACGTCGCGCTGAACACGGTGTACTCCAGCATCGGCGGCAAGCCCGCGCTGATCCTGGCCCTGGCCAAGGACAGCGCCGACGACGAGCAGGTGGATCTCACCAGGCAGCAGGTACTGGCGACCGACGACGGGCGTGAGATCCTCCGGCTGACGGCGGTGGGCACGGGCAAGGTGATCGAGCGGCACGCCAAGACGCTCACGGTGCTGATGGACGCCCGCAACTCCGACGCCGACGTGGCCAAAGCCGCTGACTACAAGATGGGGCACTACCGCGGCCTGCTGGACGTCATCGCCGACCGGCTCTTCGATCTCGGTGAAGTACGTGCCGAGGTGACCCGCGAACAGGCACGCGACATCATGTGGTTCTACTTCGGTGTCTCCTCGTGGAGCACCGTCAGAGAACTGGGCTGGCCCTGTCCCCGGGCGACAGCATGGCTCGCAGCCCAAGCTGCGGCAGCGCTCCTACCTCAGGGCGGGAGGCAGCAGAGGTTGACTGGAACGGGTTGACTCTCCTGACTGCATGAGACGTCGTCTTCGCAAGAAGGAGGCGGCGAGGGAGGGCCGGGCGAAGCAGGCCGCCGGCCGTGCGTCCTCGAAGGTGTGCGGGGAATGGTGTGTGTTCCGGTGTGGACGGACCGGGTGGATCCGTACCCCGGGAGGCCGCCGCACCCCGGCTGGCGGGTCCGGGCCGGGTGTCCGCGCCGGTGCCCCGTGGCCCCGATCAGGGACCTCCGGATCGAGTACTCGCTGCTCTCGCGCGGCCCGCAGGAGTCGATCATCCCGACGCCGCGGGAACTGGGCATCGACCTGACGGCGTACGGCGTCCTCTCGCGCGGTCTGCTTCGGCGGCCACTGGTCGTGATGGCGACGCTCGACAGCGAGCGCTGACCGCCGTACCCGCATGATCGGAACGCCTACGGAGCGGGCGCGGGCGCGACCCCCCGGTCCGCGGGGGGCCCAGGCCGGCCGCGGCGCCGCGTTCGTCGTCCGCCGGGTCGGGCGGCGGCACCCGGGTGTCCCTTCGGCCGACGGGGCGCCGCTGCCGTGTCACCGTGTTCTCGGACGCCGTCGCCGACGCGTGCCGCTGTCAGCGGCCCTGAGCAACCAGCAGATCGGCGCACGGCTGTTCGTCTCGCCGCGCACCGTGAGCACTTACTTGTCCGTGGGGGAGGGCTCAGGCCGGTCCGGAGAAGAAGGCATCGGCGGCGAGGAAGCCGCCGGCCACCTCGTGCGCCATGACGGCGACGGTCGTACCGACCACCCGGCCGTCCCGCACCGCGGCGAGGCGCACGATGTCCGCGTCGGCCGCCAGGCCCGGCGAGACGTCCATCGAGGCGCTGTAGGCGCGCACCAGCTGCGTCAGCCGGTCGTGGTCCCCGGCCCGGCGACCACAGTGGGAAGGGGCGGCGCGATCCACGAGCCGGCCCGCAGTCCACCCAAGGGACCCGCGTCGGCACGGCGTCGCGGAGATCACCGTACCCGGCGGCGGCACACGTACCGCACGGGCGGTGCTCGCCGGCTTCCTACGCGGCGACTCCATGGACATCGCCCGCCGACGCCGTCGCACCGCACACATCGGCCAACGGCGGTACGGCGCTCAGGACGCTCCGGGCGTCGTACCGCTGGATCGTCCAGGCCGAGCAGACCGTACGGTGCCCCCGCTCACCCCGCAGGACCAGGTACCGGAGGTCCTGGTAGGGCTCCGACGTCAGACGCAGGCCGGTGATCGGACGGGCGAAGAGCCGGGTGAGGTACTGGCTCGCATACCGGGGGCCGACGCTGCCGGGCTCGAACAGCCGCTGGAAGGCGGCGGTGTCCCGGGCACGGACGGCCGCCGTCGCGGCGGTCTCCAGCGCGCCGACGCTCCTCGCCCCCCGGTCGGCCGGGGCGGCGCTGCTTTGTTCGTAGATGAAGAAGCAGACGACCGTCAGCCAGAGGACCACCAGGGCACAGACCACCCACAGCCAGGACACTCTCGGAATTCGCAGCATGCTCGCATCCGCCGTTTCGGGTCCCGGGCCGGCCGAGGACCGTGGGGGAGGGAAGGGGGTACGTCCCGCGTACCAGGATGGCCGCCGTTTCCCGGCGCCGCGATGGAGCCGCCCCCACAGGATCGGTCCGCGATGGTGGGGAGATCCCCAAGGGTCTCCCGGTCGGGTGCGTCGCGGCCGTGTGGGAATCCCCGCCCCGCACCGAGCGGTAACGTGGGGCTGCCCCTATGGTTCAGCACTCGGAGCACGAGGCATTCTGGTGAGCATGTCCGTCAACATCGTGGTCGTGGACGACGACCCAGGATTCCGCCGCATCGCCAGGCTGCTGCTGGCGGCGCGCGGTCTGCACGTCGTCGCGGAGTCGGAGGACGGCGCGTCGGCTCTGGCGGCGGTGCGCGAGCACCGACCGGACGGACTGCTGCTGGACCTGCATCTTCCCGACCATGACGGCGTGGCCGTCGCGCGCATGGTGCGCGAAGAGGACACCCCGCCCCGGATCGTGCTGACCTCCACCGAGCAGTCGTTCTGGTCCACGGAGGAACTGGAAGAGGCGGGCATCGAGTCCTTCATCGCCAAGGACCGGCTGTTCGACGCCGATCTCAAGGGCATCTTCCACCCGCCGGCCTGAGGCCCGGACCGGCAGTCCTGCTGTTCTCCCGCTCTTCGGATCCTCCGCGCGTTTCCGGCCGACCAGGTCCAGCGCGCGGGATGCGCAGAGGCTTGCGCACGGGAGAACATGTCACTGGTCATGTCAGTCATCTGACATGAACTTGAGCCCATGCCTGCGGGGCTACTCCACCGTATGTCAGGGCAGGCCGCATGCCCGCAGTCAAGCGGTCGGCCACGCGGCGGCGCTGTCGCTGGCGCCGAGGCGCTGTTATCGATGCTCACGGAAATGTGTTGCCATCATTCCGTCCTGCTGTTATCGTCGATAACGCAAGGACGAGATCGGCGATGCATCCGCTGGATCGGACACGTTGCCGCACCACATGAAGGACTGGTCACCATGACGGAAACGAACACCCGCGTCGCGCTGGTCACGGGCGGTACCGGAGGCATCGGCCGGGCCGTGGTCGACCGCCTGGCCGAGGACGGCTTCGCCCTCGCGGTGCACTACGCCGGCAACAAGGCCAAGGCGGACGAGGCGGTGGCGGCCATCGAGGCCCAGGGCGGC
>NZ_BMVN01000091.1:0-15652 GCF_014650735.1 Streptomyces canarius | reverse complement strand
CGCCTCGGCGGCCTGCCTGTCCGACAGGCCGAGCAGGAACTGCAGCACACAGACGGTGGCCAGTTGAGCGGGTGAGAGACCCGGACGCCCGTCCCGCGGGTACCAGTCGGCGAAGTCCTCGTCGCACCACAGCCCATCGAGGCGGTCACGCACCCATATCGCCGTCGTGCCGCCCGGGTTGCTCGCCCGCGCAACCTGCGCAGTCAGAGACGGGACCTGCTCACCGGAACGGGGACGAAGGGACAACGAGCACCTCGACAGCTGTATCGGTCGGCGGAACTACACGAGCATGCCCGTCGACCATGCTGTCGCACCGGGAAACTCCAAGATCCCCGACAGAGTCAAGCTAAGGAGTTGCGGGCCGGCGGGGTGCGGCGTGGGTGGCAGCCCGGCTGAACGAGGCGCCTGGAGAACCGTTGCCGTGTTGCAGGCCGTTAGCCTGTCGGTATGTCAGAGCGTGTCATAACCGGTCACACAGACGGCCTGATCACCCTGGCTACCGCGGACGCTCTGTGGGTCGATTTGACGGCCGACAGCGCTGTGCCGACGGCGGCTGGGGCGTTCACCTGCTCTCCTGCCCGTGCCCGGGTGGGGTACGTCCTGCTCGGCGGCCATGCGGTGGCGACGGTGCGCGCGAGCGGCGGTCAGTGGACTGTTCCGGAGGCTGAGGTGCGCAGGGCAGCCGCGAAACTGAACGCGGTCGGGATGGACCGGAAGGACCTGGTCCGCATCGGTCCGTTCCGTGAGGCGCCGAGGCAGGAGTGCAACGAGGAAACGCCGCTGCGTTGGCGCCGGCGCATCGCGCGGGAACTGCAGGAGCTGCACGGCCCCGAGCGGGCAGCACGACGTGAAAACGGCCGGCCGCACCATCTGGCGGGGATCGACTGGCGACAGATACTCGTGGAGCAGACCAGCGACGGGACGCAGCGGACTTGGTGGCTGCCGCGCGCTGTGGTCAGGCTGCTGGATGCGGCCGAGCACACCGAAACGCAGTGGGGCCAAGCCGCGCGGACCCGCCAGGCAAGCGCAGCCGCCATCAAGCCGGCCCACCACCCCCAGCAGGCCCGAGCCGGCGACGGCGGGCAGACGACGCCCCCCGAGGGCTCCTCCGCCTCACTGCGCCCGTACAACAAAGAGCTGGAGGGCCAGCTGTACTCGGTGCTCAGCAGGAAGTCCGGTACCTCTCGCAGGGTGGCCGGGTGGGCGTGCGCCGTCTGCCACACTGCGCCCGCCGCCGTCCTCGACCACTGCCACGAACACGGCTACGTCCGCGCCCCCGTCTGCCAGTCCTGCAACACACTAGAACGTCCCGACCACCTGTACAGCAACGACATCCGCGTGACGAACCGCTACACACGCCTATTCCACACCGACACCGACGACTGGCTTCGCCACTGGCATCGCTGCCCCGGCTGCCGCGCACGCACCACTCTGCCCCTGCCGCACCTCGCCGCATGGACCGCCTACATAGCCTGCCGAACGCTGCGCCCGAGCCACCCCGCCTCCCGCGGGCGCAAGCCCTGCGGTGTCCTGCGCGTATTCTGGAGGGGCAGTCAGAACGCTCCCCGTTCCTGCCTGCTCACTGTCGCCGTCGACCTCTGCCCCTCCGGCGAGCACCATGTCCTGGCGCAAGTCCCCTACCGCGAAGCCGCCGAGCGGTTTCGCATCTGGTTGGCCGAGACGGCGCCTGCCGTGGCCGCCGCAGCCGGCCCTGACCGCTTGGACGGCCTCCCTGCCCAGTCCCGGCCAGTCATCGCGGACACCAGCAGCGAGGGCCTAGCACTGTTCTGAGCGAGCACCGGGAGACCCACACGGTCACCCCGCGCACCCCAGGGAAATGCGATGTCCCCAACGATCAGAAGGGGTGTGCGGGTGCGTATCGCTGAGCGATGATGTTTACAGAATGACCGAGCTGATCGGGGGATCTGCCATGCATCTGAGCCGAGTTGCGGTGAGCGGCCTGCGGGCGAGCGCTGAGACTCCAATGAGTTGCACCCTTCCCGGCAGATTCAGTGTGCTGATCGGTGCGAACGGCGTCGGCAAGACCACGCTCACAGACGCGCTCTACCTCGCGCATCCCGGAAGCCGGTTTCCCGTGCTGCCACGGCCGACTTCAGCTGTACTGGCGCCACCTGACGCAGGCGTGGAGCGCAGCATCGACATCACCTATGCACTGGGAGAGGCCCTCGAAGCGGAAGGGCGGCTTGGCCGTGAGCTTCATACCACGGGCCACCGACCAGGGCTTGATCAAGTTCCGGGGTCGGGAAGTTGGTCGTGTGGTGACCGGTTGGGGCACATAGCAGAGCAGGCACGAGCCTGGTGATCATTGGGGTGTCTACGCTCAACGATCACGAGGTGGCCCGTGCCTGCCGCTGTATCTTCGCCTATCCCGCCGGTGCTGGGGAAGTTGGGTTCCCTGGAGGCCGACCAAGTCGCTGACCTGCGGCCTTTCCTGGAGTCGGTGCCCGACCCGCGTGGCGGCGGGGCCGCTGGTACTCGCTGACCGCGATCCTTCTCGTCTGCGCCTGCGCGGGCGTCTCCGGCGCGAGGAGCGTCGACGAAATCGGTGAGTGGGCCCAGCGGGCCTCGGACGCCGTACTGGCGGCCGTCGGTGTCCGCCCACATCCCCTCAAGTGGCGCCGGTCTCCCTCGCGGACCACGATCGGCCGCGTGCTGGCAGCCGTCGACGGTGACTGCCTGGACCGGGCGGTCGGCGCTTACCTCGCCGACCGGAACACCGCGCGAACAGCTCCGGACCAACGGCAGGTGATCGCCGTCGACGGCAAGGCTCTGAAGGGCTCGGCCCGTCTGTCCGCCGGTCGCAGGCATCTGCTCTCCGCGGTCACCCACCTTCAAGCGGTGACCCTCGCCCAGGCGGAAGTCGGAACGAAGACGAATGAGACCGCGCACTTTCGGCCCCTGCTCGAACCTCTCGACCTGACCGGAGCACTCGTCACCTTCGACGCCCTGCACTCGGTGAAGGCGAACGTCACCTGGCTGGTCGAGACGAAGAACGCCCACTACATCGCGGTGATCAAGGCCAATCAGGCGACCGCACACCGCCAGCTCGCCGCCCTGCCCTGGCGGGACATCCCCATCCAGAACACCGCCTCGTCCACCGGTCACGGCCGCCACGAGTCCCGCTCCCTCAAGATGTGCGGCATCGCCGACGGACTTGGCGGGATCGCCTTCCCTCACGCCCGCCTCGCCGTCCGCGTCCACCGACGCCGCCGGCCAACCGGCCGGCGCGCGAGCCGCGAGACGGTCTACGCCGTCACCAGCCTCGACGCCCACCAGACCACCCCGGCCGAACTCGCCGCCGCGATCCGAGGCCACTGGACAGTGGAGTCCCTGCACCACGTCAGAGACGTGACCTTCGCCGAGGATGCCTCGACCGTCCACACCGGCACCGCACCCCGCGCCATGGCCACCCTCCGCAACCTCGCCATCGGCCTGCTCAAGACCCTCGGAGCCGACAACATCGCCAAGACCACCCGGGCAATCCGCGACCAGCCCGAGCGAGCCCTCCCACTCCTGGGAATTACCAACCACCCCGACGCTCACGGAACTTGATCAATCCCTGGCCACAGGGTCGGCCGATCTTGTTCTGATGCCGGCCGGCCGCCGCATGTACCGAAGGATGCCCTCACAGCGCGTGCCGGCCTCCTGTCCGCCTCCTGCCAGGACCGCCGGCGCGCCGTCTGGGACGACGAATCCGCCGTCCTGCGCGACAACCGTGGCCGCCGAGTCGACGCCACCTCGTGGGGCAACGACCGCAGCCACCGGCGCCGGCCCCCGGGTGCCGTGCCCGGACGCCAGGGGCCGGGACCCCTGACGCCACGGCACACGAGCCGGTGACGCCACCGAGCCCGTCTGCCCGGCGGGAACGTCGAGGCTCCAGAGGCCGGACCCGGAAGGTGCCGGCCTCGTACTCACCCCAAGGCGACCCCGTGTCGGGCAGCGATGTCCGCGAAGGGCTCGAGGGCCTCGGCGCGGTAGCGGCGGCGGAAGTCCGCAAAGTCCGCGCGGTCCGAGGCGCGGAGGGGGAACTGCTCGGCGGGGAGCTGCCGGTCGTCGGTGACCTTGACGTCGATGAGGACCGGCTCCTCGGTGTGGGCCACCTTGCTCAGGACCTCGCGCAACTCCTCGCGGGTCACGACGGTGTGGCCGCGGACACCGAAGCCCTCGGCGACCTTGGCGAAGTCGACGTCGGACAGAGCGATGCCGGAATGGGGCTGCGGCGTGTCGTCCTGCTCGGCCTCGATGAAGCCCAGCGATCTGTTGGTGAACACCACGTTGATGACGGGCAGACGCTGCTCGGCCTGGGTGACGAGGTCCGGTATCACCATCGCCATGCCGCCGTCTCCCGACAGGGTCCACACCTGGCGGCCCGGGTAGGACAGGGCGGCCGCGATGCCGGCGGGCAGCCCGAAGCCCATCGTGGCGTAGAACGGGGAGGTCACCATCTGGTGGCCGGGCCCCAGGTGCAGGAACCGCGCGGTCGAGATGTTGACGTTGCCGACATCGACCCCGAACACGGCGTCCGGTTCCGTGACCTGGTTGATCTCGGCGTAGACAGCCTCCAGCCGCAGGGGCAGGTCCTCGTCCCGCGCGCGTTCGGCGACCCACGCGTCCCACTGCCGCTTGTCCTCCCGCGCCGCGGCCAGCCAGCGACCCCGCGCCCCGGCGGCAGCGGAGGGGCCGCCGGCGTGGGACGGCGGCTCGGCGGCACGTACGGCATCCAGCAGTTGCTCGAGGAAGACGACGGCGTCGGCCCGGATGCCGAGCTCCACGGCATGACGCGCGCCGATGACCGTCGGCTCGAGGTTGACGTCGATGAACCGGGCGTCCGGGCTGAACAGGTGGGCCCCGAACTCGTAGTTCGTGCCGATGAAGACGATGAGATCGGCCGTCAGCCCGACGTCCACCGCGGGCTTGGCCGACACGCGGCCCGTGCTGATCATGTAGGAGGGCTCGGCATCGTCGAGGATCGTCTTGCCCAGGTACGTCGAAACCAGCGGCGCCCCCAGGCGCTCCGAGAGCTCCCTCAGCAAGTCGGCCGCCCCGTGCGCGCCGCGGCCGAAGTAGAGGATCGGCCGCTCCGCCGTAGTGATCAGCTCCAGCGCCCTGGCCACGTCCTCGGAGCGCGCCTCCAGCCGCCACTCGGGCTGGGTCCAGGCGCCGGCCGAGGACACGTAGTCGTCCTCGATCTCGGCCCAGCCCAGATCCTTGGGGATGACCACGACCGCGACTCCGCGCTTGGCATAGGCGGTGCGGATGGCCGTGTCCACGACCTGGGGCAGCAGCTCGGGCGAGGTCACCGTGCGGTTGTAGACGGCGACGTCGTCGAAGACCGGGTTCTCCGGCATCTCCTGGAAGTAGTCCGTGTTCATCAGCGAGGTCGGCACCTGACCCACCAGCGCCAGCACCGGGACGTTGTCAGCACGCGCGTCGTAGAGCCCGTTGAGCAGATGGACCGCACCCGGCCCCGCGGAGCCGATCGTCACGCCGATCCGACCGGTCAGCTTCGACTGAGCGACCGCCGCGAGAGCTCCCACCTCCTCGTGCCGCACCCCGACGTAGTGGATCCGCTCCCGGAAGTCGTGGACCGCGGCCATCGTCGAGTCCAGCGAACCGCCCGGCAGCCCGAAGACCGTCCCCACACCCCAGTCCTCCAGCACCCGCATCATCACGTGGGCCGCGCTGATCCTCGCCATGTCGTACTCCTGACACCTGAACTAGAGCCGCGCCGGGCGCCCCCCGGCACCGCAACTCTAACGGCGGCCAAACCGCAGCACCCGGACCGGACCGGCACCACGGCCCGCAGGGAGTGCCCGCTGTGCGGCTACTGCCGCACACGACCAGCCCGAACGAGCCCTCCCACTCCTGGGCATCACCGACAACGCCGACGCTCGGGGAACTTGATCAAGCCCTGAGTTGGGGCTGCGTGCCCCAATAGACTCAAGAAGGTATCGAGGACCAGCAGGGATAGCGAACTGTAACTGGAGTATCAGTCTCCTAGGTTTTCGGGCGGAACGGCCGCCGTAACCGCTGCGGGCAGCCTGCCGGTCAGAACTTCCTGGCGTGGCAGTGACAGCCCGAAGTGCTGCTGCAAGGCGGCAAGGGTCGCACGCAACGAGTCGAACTCCTCACTTACGTCATCATCGAGGAGTCCGGCTTCTTCGAATGCCGGGAGCAGGAACGCCATGCCCTCGTCTGGAGTGTCGCCGATGTCGAAGCGTCCGACCGTTTGGCCGTCGCGGTAGTACCAGCACTCCCTGGGTGGATCGTCCGGCTTCGGGGTCAGGTGCAAGACTTCGACCCCGCCTGCGGAGACGTCGGGGCGAGCCCACCAAGCCTTGGAGGGCCAGCCCTGCTCCACCGCATATGACCAGCCCGCGCATTCACCGAAGCGGGCCACGCGGGCTGATTCGCGGTCGTTGAACGTGAGCCGTTCGGCCTCGGCGAAGGTGATCGGGTCGAGCACTTCTGCGGGCCGGGCGCCGAGCCGGACAACGAGGTCGCGTGGGCTGATGCCGCGTGCGAAGGTGACGAACAGGGTGGGGGCTTCCCCGCGCCAGGCGTCGGCCAGCCACGTGATGCCGTCGCTCAATGTCTTCTCCTGGTTCTCAGGGGTGCGACTGGGGCGGGGCGGCCGCGGCCGCCCCGCCCCAGTCTGGATAGTGTCCTACGAACCGGTCACTGCTTCGGAACGGTGCACGATACAGTCACCTGGGACGCGTCGCAGTGCGCGAACTCGGGGAAGGCCACCCAGTACTCGTCCTCGTCCAGCAGACGGTACTTCGATGCCGAGGAGAACGTTCCGGAAAACGGCTGCATCGACTGAGTGTTCTGGTAATTCGACATAGACGAGCGTCCACAGACCTCCTTCCACGTCGGAGCAGCGGTACGGATGTCGTCGTACAGCCTCCAGTCGCCCGTCGCGATGCGGGAGGCGTAGGTCTGCACGCAGTCGTTGCCGGTTTCGACTTCGTTCATGCCGCCCAGGGAGGCGGGCATACCGGCCGAGTTATAGGAGGCGGCGTAGGCGAACTCATCGCAGCTGGCGGTGTCGCTCGTGTCGATCGGGGTGGTGTCGGGGTTGCCGTAGGTCTTGGCCCAGCCATCCGGGCAGATGACCTTCCGGTTCAGATCCGAATCCCGCACGGACGCAGGCAAGTACTTGATCGGCTTGCCCGCTGCCTTGGAGCCGGGGTGGTTGGGCAGCTTTGACTGGATCAGCCAGGCGTGCGCGACGGCGGCCGGCGTCTTGGCGAAGTTCATCACCCAGGTCGGCTTGTAGGCCGCGAACACACAGCCGGGGCTGGTGGCGGAGGCGACGACGTCGCAGCGGATATCGAAGTCCGGGATGGAGTTGCCCAGCCACTGCGGGTCGTTCTCGATCTCCCCCGCGCCGTCATTGACGGTCCCAGCGATGGTCCAGTCCAGCTGGAGGCTGGTGATCTTGGTGGCTGCGCCGCCGGTCCACTCGTGGTTGAAGGTGGCGTACGCGGCGTGGATGTCACCCTTCGGTTGCCACGTATTGGAGCCATCCCACACAGGGGCGGCGGTGGTGCACTCCGGGGAGCACTTGAACGTCGGGGTCATGGTGAATGGTCCCGGCATGCCGATGGTGCCGTGCTCCACGATGAACGGGTCCATCGGCACCAGCGCGAACCGCTGGGTGAACTTCCGGGACACTGGGTCGAGCTTGATTTCGATGGCCGAGGCGAAGTGCGCGTCCGCCGGGTTGTAGATGTTCCCATCCGGTGCCTTGACCTTGTACGTGAACACGATGGGCGTGGCCCACTTCAGGCAGGCGCTGTCCCGCTTGAGGTAGTCCTTGCCCACCGAAACGCCTGTGTCGTTGCACCACGGGACCAGATCGCCGCTGCCCGCACGGAGCTTGTTCGCGATGTCCTGCTTCTGCCTGGCGCTCAAGTCGGACGGCTTCCCGACCTTGATACAGGTGATCTTCTGGCCGTGGTCGGTGCAGGTTTCGCTGCCCTTGCCTGCGGCCTTCGCGGTGGGGGTGACCTCGGGCCGGTTACGGGTTCCGACCTGCGGCTCCTGGTACTTGTCCAGGTCCACCGCCGGTGCGCTCTTGTTCGGCTCCGGGAGTTTGATGTCCACGGCACGGCCGCGGGTTTTGAACTTCGCCCACGCCGACCAGTCCGTCTCGTACAGGCTGCCGTCGTAGGCGGAGGTGCGGAAGGCGTAGGTGGTGTTCGTCTTCAGGTCGCCGTAGTGCAGGGTGACCTTCGCGGTGCCGCCGGAGGTGACATAGTTGGACACCACGACGCCGTAGTCGGCGGGCTTACCCGTGTCGGGGTCGGTGAGCTTGACCTGGTCCTTTGGGTTGCCGTTGGCGTCGGTGGTGTAGACCTCGAAGGTCAGGTTTGCGGTGTCGCCGTCGCCGTCGGTGACGGTGTTGGACAGGGTGGGAGTCGTGCGGTTGACCTGCCACACCCCGTTCGCATCCTTGGTGCCCGGTGCAGCCTTGAGGTTGTTCCCCGACTCGGGTCGGTGGTCGTTGGCCCTAGTCAGCGTTTCTAGGCCTGCCGCAGGACGGGAGGCTGGCGAATACTCCCACTTGGGCGTTGCGCCGTTGCTGTCGGCGGCGGCGATGCTGCCTCCTCCGAGGAGCATGACGGTTGCCGTGGCGACAGCGAACAGGATGCGTTTTCTTCTCGATAAACCAGACAAGGTATGTGTCCCCTTCTGGCCGCCGGGCCCATGTGTGTTTCCCTCTTGAGCAGGGCGGCGGTGGTCGGATGTCGCGCCGACCAATGTCTATGAGGGGTGCCATGCCCTGGTCAAGCTCATGAACTGGGGTGATTCGGCTGTAAGTCAGGTACCGGACGTGACCCTCGGCACGTTTAGCGCCGCTCTCGCCATAGTCCCGACAAACCTGAGACCCTGCGGGTAGCCAAGAAATGCTCGGAACCTGCTCGCCGACGGCATCGATCCGCAGAACGCGATGCTCAAGACCCCAACGCATCTTGTCGGCCACCCAGTCGGTGACGAGCTTGGCGCGTTCCTCCTCGGCGGATCGTTCCAGCTTGATTGGCGACGACTGGGCCCTCATCGCGGTGCCGGCTGCCTCGAACCGGTCCAAGGTCAACCAGAGCCCCAGCATCTGACTGCCGTCGGCCGCCGGCTACCGCTGCGAGCTCGCCGGCCTGGCCGGTGAGGCGTACGACGCCCAGTGGCGCCGCTGGCGCGAGGCGTCCGGGAAGGTGCAGGCCGCCGTCACCGCGCACGCCGAAGCCACCGAGAGCAACCGGTATGAGCTGGAGCAGGCCGTGAAGAAGGCCGCCCGGCACGCTCAAGACGCTCCGCAGGCCGAGTAGCCGGCGCAGCCTTCTACCGGTCGTCGGGCCAGGTGGCCAGCACCTGTCCCGTCTCGTCGTCAAATAGGCTGACGCGAGCGCCGGGCGTGCTGCTGTAGTCGCTGACACAGCGGCGGAACTTGTCCCGCGCCACCTCCTCCCGGTGCCACCAGCCGTGCTGCACCGGCCGACCGCCGAGTTCGAGCAGCAGGTGGTAGCGGCCGCCGCCGGTCATGCGAGGCGGATCCCTCGGGACCGCCCCGGCTCGCGGACGATCGCGCGTTTCGCCTCCAGCTCGCCCAGCTGGTAGTGCACGGAGGCCCGGCTGCGCATGCCGACGTCCGCGCCGATCTGCTGCATCGTCGGCGCTTGGCCGTGGTCGGCGATGTGCTGGCGGATGCAGCGCAGGATGCGCTCCTGGGTGTCGGTGAGGTGGTCGACGCGATGCATAATCCAATTAGATCTCTTGTTCGAATTTGAGGGCAAACGGAAACACGGCAGGCCGGGAGGAGCAGGTGGGTGGTGAGCAGCCGCTCTCGCGTCTGGACGCGTTGCGCTTCGCCCGGCGCGTCGTCGAGCAGCAGGCCGTGCGGCAGTTGGGGCTGATCGACCGCTGGATCGCCGAGGAGGAGCGGCGGGAGGCGGAGCGGCGCCGGGGCGAGCAGAGGCGGCCGGCCCCTGCGGACTGGCTGATCCAGCACGGCCTGAACCGGGCCAACGTCGACGCCGTCCACGTCGGTGGCTGCTGGGCTGCGAAGAAGAGCGGCCGCTGCCGGCCCGCCACGCGCGAGCAGGCCCTCGACGCTCTCCGGAACGGGGTGCCGCCGTGTGTCCACTGCCGACCCGACACAGCCTGCGGCACCGACTGAAACGAGAACGCCCCGGCCAGCATGCCGGCCGGGGCGAACCCTCAAAGGGGTGTGATCGTGAAGGGCGGTCGCCTACGCGGCGAAAGGCAATGCGAGGCTTCAGCCGAACGATCGTCCTCGCATGCGATAGATGAGGCCCGGGGACACTGTTCCCTTCACCATCACGCCCCCTTCAACCACACCTGCCCGGCGAACATTCCCACCCGCCTCCAGGTTCTCGGATCTCCCGGGCGCGGCTGGCACCGCCTGCGTCGTCGCCTCACCCTGAGCTGGTCCTACTCCAGCCGGGTGAACACTCCAGGAAGGGAGAACTGCGGGCGGTGTCCGGCGCGTGATGCCTGGTATGAAGCCGATCAGCGAAGTGCATGTGGCGGAGCCGGGCCTGGCCGTCGTCGAGGTCGCGGCCGCCGATGACGAGACGGCATTCGCGATCCAGGAGCTGCTCGCCGGGCGGTGGGCGACCGCGACCGCGGACACCACGACCCGGGCTCCAGGGGAGCCCGGTGTCCGGCTGCGCTGCTACCTGGACGTGCGCCAGGAGCTCGGCTCGTAGCATCGCCGGACCGTGCGGCACCGTGTATGCGCGGCCGGCAGCAGTCAGGCGGCGGTCTTCTTGCGGCGGCGGCCGCTGCGGGCGAGGGCGTCGATGAGCTCTTCCCGGCTCATCTTCGACCGGCCGGAAACGTCCTGTTCGGTCGCCCGCTGGTACAGCTCCGCCTTGCTCAGCTTCTGCAACTCTCTCTTGCCGCCGGCACCGCGGTCGCGGGCCCGCACCGCTCCGGCCTTCTTCGGCGGAGCCTTCCGCGCCGGCGTCTTCACCGGCCCGCCTGCCGACGACCGGGCGGCTGCCTTGCGTGGTGCGGCCTTCTCCTCGCGCTCGCCGGCCGGCTCCTTGCCGCGGCCGGAGCGGGCGGCCTTCAGGCTGCCTTCGAGGACCTTCATCAGGTCGATCACGTTGGTCGCCTCCGGCGGCTCCTCGGCCGCCTCGATCAACTGGCCCTCGGCCTTGGCCCTGACCAGCCTGCGCACCTTCTCCTGGTAGGTGTCACGGTAGCGGGAGGGATCCCAGTCGGAGCTGAGCGCGTCGACCAGTTGCCGCGCCATGTCCAGCTGCTTGCCCCGCCCGGCCCGGCCGGAGGGGAGCTCGGGCAGCTCCTGGCCCGGGTCACGGACCTCATCCGCCCAGTGCAGCGTCTGCAACACCAGCACCTTGTCCTCCGCGCGCAGCGCGGTCAGGTACTGCTTGTTGCGCATGACGAAGGTGGCGATCCCCACCTTGCTCGCCTGAGCCAGGGCGGCGCGCAGCAGCTCGTAGACCTTGGTGTACTCGGTGCCGCGGGGGGCGATGTAGTAGGTGCGGTCGAAGTAGACCGGCTCGATCCGGTCCAGGTCGACGAAGTCGGTGATGTCGATGGTCTGCGAGCGGCCCGGCGCGATCTCGTCAAGTTCGTCGGGCTCGACCACGACGTACTGGCCCTCGTCCAGCTCGTAGCCCTTGACGATGTCACTGGTGTCCACCTCGTCGCCGGTGCGTTCGTTCACCCGCTTGTTGCAGACCCGGTCCGAGGTGCCCCGCTGCAACTGGTGGAAATGGACGGCGTGGTCCTCGGTCGCGGTGTACAGGCCGACGGGGACGGTCCCGTTGACTGAACTAAATCCGACGTATTCGCAGGTCAGACGGGGTTTCTGCTAGCTTCCCCGGCATGTTCGAGGCGGATAGTGCCGCCCGGGACCTGGTGGGCTTCGTGCTGCCGGATTCGGGTCGGTTGGTGGAGACGGCGGATCCAGGCCGGCCGTATGTGCTGCTGGACGCGGACGGGGCCGCGGTGGAACCGGTGGAGGCGTTCTTCGCCGCGCTCCAGGCGTGCGGGCGGCCGCCGTCGACGGTTCGCTCGTACGGGATGGACCTGCTGCGCTGGTGGCGGTTCCTGGCCGGCTGGGGTGTGGCGTGGGACCGGGCGACGCGGGTGGACGCACGGGACTTCGCCCGCTGGATGCAGATCGCCCCGAAGCCCGTCCGGCCCCACTGGCGCCGGCGGTCGGCCGTCGGCACCCCCGTTTCCTCCAGCGCGGGAACGCCGCCGGTTGCCGTCGGCAGCTGGCCGGACTGCCCGGCAGTCGACAGGGGGCAGGTACCGGCCGTCGCTGCCTCAGCGTCTACCGCGGCGGCTGCCCGACGACTGCTTCAACGAGTTGTTAGCCGCGCTGCGTTACAACCGCGACCGTGCTCTTCTGGCCCTTTGGGTGTCCAACGGGGCCCGGGCCAGCGAGTTGCTGACCAGTCGGCAGCGTGACCCGCTGCCCGCAGAGCAGTTGCTGGGCGTGATCCGCAAGGGAAGCAGAGCATTTCAGCAGTTGCCGTCCTCGCCCGATGCGTTCATGGCCAACGAGCAGCAGGTCGATTACCCGGCCAAGGCTGCGTGACGAGCCACTAGACGGCCACAAAGCGGCGGTCACCATCCCCCACGACGACGCGCCCGAAGCGCATGCCAGGGAAGTGCGCGGCTACCAGCAGGTCGTCTCTGTCCGCCGCTTGGTCCGCGATCCGGTTGCGCACCGCCGAGGCGGCGGCAGGGTCGACGTCCCAGATCACCTCCCAATCCCGTTCGCTGAACTGGACGACGGAATGCACCACGTCCCCCAACAGGACGGCCCTACGGCCACCGGATGAGACCACGTACACCGTGGAGCCGGGGGTGTGGCCCGGCACATGGCGCGCATCGACACCGGGCGCCAGCGTGAAGTCCGCGTCGAACAGCTCCAGCCGCGTACCCAGCGGAGTGAGCTTGTCGACGGCGCTCGGCTGCGCGTTGTCGCCGGTGACGAAGTACTCCCAGTCGGCCCGGTGCGCACGGTAGGTCGCCCGGGGGAACACGGCCGCGCCGTTGTGCGTCACCCAGCCAATGTGGTCGAAATGCAGGTGGGTGAGAACGACGTCCGTCACGTCCGCTGGGGTGATTCCGTAGTCGGCCAGAGAGGAGAGCAGGTCCCCTCCCGTGTACCGGCCATCGTCGAACGCGCCCACACCGGTGTCAACGAGTACGGTCCGCTCGCCGGTGCGGACGCAAAAGCCGCCGAGCGGGAGACGCAAGGTGCCGTCCGCTTCAAGATGCTCGGTGTGGCAGGTCCACGGATCCTCCACGCCGGGACGGGACAGGATGTCCGCCGCGACCTCGACCCCCACCCCGTCCCACACCGGCAGAACCTGTATGTCACCGATCTTCACGCGCACTCCCCCGTCTCGGGCAACAGCCTGGTAGCAACCGGCTGCAACCGCTCGAGGCACCAGAACATTCCGGATCACTCAGCGCTGGATCTGAGCTTCCTCACCATGGGCTCAGCCCTGCCCGCCGCTCCCCATTCTGTGTGCTCCGGTGCGTCCACTCCTGGAACTCGACATCCGACTCCAGCGGTCCATCTCGCCTCGATTACCCGGCCAACGATGCGAGACGGGCCACTAGTTCAGAGAAGTGACCAGGCCGAAGGTGATCACGCCTTTCCAGATCGCCCGAGCCATGATCGTGCTCCGTCCCTTCCAGCCCCGGCATGCGCAGGTGCCGGGGTCGCGCCTGTTGTCTTCACGCTCGCACCGCTGGGCGTGCCGCGCCCGCCGGGCCGGAGGGCAGGCACCCGAACGGCGGCCGGCCGGGGTGGAAGGCATCGGACATGACATGGACGCTGCCCGAGCCGATGCTCGCCGCCCCCGTGCCGGACCCGGCTCTGCCGGCGGGCTGGGCGGCAGAGGTGAAGTGGGACGGATGGCGAGCCGCGGTGTCCGTGGAGGCCGGCCACATCATGCTGCGCTCACGCCGCGGCACCAACCTGCTGCCGGCCTTCCCAGAAGTGCGGGCCGGGTGCGCGCAACTGCCGGACGCCACCGCGCTGGACGGCGAGTTGGTCGTGTGGGAGTCCGGACGGCTGGCATTCGAGCGGCTCCAGGGCCGCTTACAAGCCCGTGGGGCCGGAGCGGCCCGGCTCGCCGGTGAGTGGCCGGCTCACTACGTCGCCTTCGACCTGCTGCGCCTGGCAGGGACGGACACCACCCGGTGGGCCTACCGGCGCCGACGTGCCGCCCTGGAGGAGCTGTTCCTGGATCGTGGGCTGACGGCGCCCTGGGCGCTGTGCCCGTCGACCACCGAGGCGGACACGGTCCGTGAGTGGCTGACCTGGACAGCCGTCGGCGTGGAGGGAATCGTGTACAAGCAGCTCGACAGCATCTACGCACCGTCGGTACGCGGGTGGCGCAAGTACAAAGTGCGCGAGACCCAGGAGGCGATCGTCGGCGCGGTCACCGGATCGCTGAGGACACCCAGGACACTGCTGCTGGGCCGCTACGACACCGACGGCCGTCTGCAGTACACCGGCCGCACAACGACGCTCCCCCAGGCAGCCGCCCGCAGCGTTGCCGCACTTCTGGCCCCGTCCAGAGGCACACACCCGTGGACGGGCTGGACCTTCTCCGCCGGATGGGGCAGCCGGGAAGCCCTGGACGCCACCCTGGTCCGGCCCGAGCTGGTCGTGGAAGTCGGCGTCGACGTCGCCCGCGACAGCACCGGCCGGTGGCGCCACCCAGCACGATGGCACCGCCCTCGCCCCGACCTCTCCCCCAGCGACGTCGTATCCTTCGGCAGCCCTGGCTAGGCCGGCCACAGGGTCAGGGCGTGTCGCCGGAGTAGTGGAAGCGGCAGCTGACGCCAGGGCCGGGCGTGCGGGGTTCGCCGGGGTGCGGGTCGTACAGGGCGCGGCCGCCGGGCCACCGCCCGAGTTCGGTGGACAGGGCCACGCCGTCGTCGACTTCTTCGGTCCGCCACTCGTGGATGTACAGCAGCAGGCCGTCCAGTGGCCCGCCGACCAGTTCGGCGAAGGTCCGGTTCGGGAGCGGGCCGGGGTTGGGGTCGTCGTGCTCCGCGCCGTAGACCTGGCCGTTCAGCAGCTGCTCATCGCCGTTCATCTGATTAGCGTTGCAGTCACCACCGATAACGAGGGGCCGGAGACGACGTCTGGCCCGGCCTGGGTTGCCGGGCCCGTTGCGGGCACGTCCGTGGTGGCCACAGCCATCGGCGACGTCCGATGCCAAACCGGCTGCGTGGCTTCGCGACCGGCGCTTCGGCGGCCGCGCGCTGGGCTTCCTCCGCCTGGCGGCGCGCGATGCCGCTCAGCCTCGTGGCGGTCGGCAGCCTGCTGGGCACACGGCCCGCACAGCCGGTCCCACTCGCCGGGCCACGAGGATTGCCTGATCTCCTGCCAGCGCTCGTCGGCGAACTTGGTGTTGCAGCGCATGCACAATGAAGTTCGTTCAGGCCGGCCGGCGGCTTTGACGCCGTCGACCCGACCGCCGAGGCATCTTCGGCGTTGTCCGCCATCTCGCTGAACGGCCCGGCCGGATGGTCAAGGCTCAGCCGGCGTCTTGAGGCCCCGGGTCTCGGGGCTTCAGGCCTCGTCTGGTGCGAC
>NZ_BMVN01000090.1:0-15763 GCF_014650735.1 Streptomyces canarius | reverse complement strand
GTCGACGGCGGCCTGGAGTTCGCGTGCGCGCTCGCCCTGGCCGCGCATCGCCGCCAGCAGACCCAGGTACGCGCGCGTGTGATGGGCGAACAGCGCATTCCGATGAGACGTGGTCAGCTCCAGGTCGCGCTGTCCGGTCCGCTCGGCCTCGTCCCACTCGCCGACCGCCATCTGGTCGAGCATGATCTGGTGCAGCATGGTCATGCTGACCGACACGGCCCCCGTCTCCACCTCGCGGTCGACGGTGCGCTGGAGGTGCGGCCGGTACTGGCTGAGGGTGTCCACGTGGTAGGCGGCGGCGCCCAGGCGGGTGATGTCCCACGGTTCGAGTGCGTGGAGGTCGGCGAAGGCGCGTTCCACCCGCTCCGCCACACCGGCCCCGCGCCGGACCACGTCCCCCCACGCGTCCTCGTAGACGCGGGAGAGGGGTGACACCAGGTCGCCCAGGGAGCCGAGCAGCTCGTGCGTCCGTTCCCACGACGTCTGGTCGCTCGCGTACTGGTCGATCGCGAGCAGCAGGTTCACGAGCCGGGTGAGCACCTCGTTCGGCTCTGTCACACCGCTGTCACGGATGCTCTCGATCGCCGCCGTGACCTGGCGATGCGAGGTGCGGACGTCACCGTCGTCGTACAGCGCGCCATAGGCCGACGCGACCACCGAGGCCGGGGAGTCGTTCCCACCGGACGTGGTGTCGGAGCGGACCAGCTGCTGGGCCCGGTCCAGCAGGCCGGCGTGACCGGCGATGAACGCCGCGCTGCCCAGCCGCCGGGACCGTTCCTCGCGGCCCTCACTCAGTTCCGCGGCCCTGGTCAGCCAGGTCACGGCGGCCTGTGAGCCGCCGCGCCGGGTGGCGGAGTCGGCCGCCGCCTCCAGCGTGGCCGCGACCTCCTCGTCCGGGTCGACCGTCGAGGCCGCCAGGTGCATGGCACGCCGTTCCACGTCGTCGCGGTGCACCTGCGCGAGCACCGCGTGGGCCGCGCGCCGCTCGTTGGGGGTCGCCGTATGGACGACCGTCGAGCGCACCAGGGGGTGCCGGAAGACGAAGTCGCCGCTGACCGGGTCGATGCCCAGCAGGCCCGCCGCCAACGCCTCTTCGGCGTCGCGCATGCGGTAGCGCGTGCCGCGGGCACGGCCTGCCGCCGTGCCCGCCGCGACGCCGTCCAGGGCGCCGCGCAGCAGTTCCGCGCGCACGGCGTCACCGAGGGCCTCGATACGGGCGCCGTAGACGTGCCGCAGGCGCAGGGGCAGCGGGACACCGGTGTACCCGACCAGGTCCTCCTGGTTGCCCGCCGCCCGGCCACTGCGCAGCACATGGGGCGGCAGTTCCAGCAGCGCCAGCGGGTTGCCCAGCGCCTCGTCCAGGACGAGACGGCGGATCCGGGGGTCCAGGCCGGGGTGGTGCAGGTCCAGGAGCTGCTCGGAGGCCTTCTCGGACAGGGTGGTCACCGGCAGGTGCGGCAGCGCGGCCGTGTCGAAGCCCGAGGGCACGTCCGAGCGCAGGCCGACGGCGAGCTTCACCGAGCTGCCGGTGAGCCGTCGGCCGGCGAACCCGCACACCTCGGTGCTGGAGGCGTCCAGCCACTGGCCGTCGTCGAGCACCAGCAGGAGGGGCTGCTGCGACGCCGCGAGCGAGAACAGGTCGAGGACGGCGATGCCGAGGGTCATGACCGAGGGGGGCGGGCCCCCGCTCCTGCCGAAGACGACGTCGAAGACCCCTCGGTGGGTGTCGTCGAGCCGGTCGATGTAGGAGAGCAGCGGGTACAGGAACTGGTGCAGGCCGGCGAAGGGCAGTTCCGACTCGGCCTCGACCCCGGCGGCCCGGATCACTCGGTGCTTCTCGTCCGCCGCGAGGTCGGCGACGTGGTCCAGCAGGGCGCTCTTGCCCACACCGGTGTCACCGCGCAGGACGAGAGCCTGGCCCCCCGGGGCCGTCACGAAGTCGGACAGTACCTCCAGCTCGCGTTCGCGGCCGACCATCGTCCTGTCGATCGACTCCACCGTCCCCCACTCCCTTCCCCGCTGAACCGGCCCGGCCGAACGCTGCCGCGCCCGTGCGCGGATCGCGCCACGCGCAGAGGCGAGAGTACGTCCTCGTCGCTCCTCCACGGTGCGGCGTTTCTTCCCGCAGCCCCCTTCGGGGCGCCGGGACGGCGCGTGCACCGCTCCGTGCGGCCTCCTGAGCAGTGGTTGTGTTGCACGGGAGGCCCGCCGCCCTGCGAGCCGCCTTGAGTCGAAAGACTAGATGCACCTCAGGAAGTTCGTCACCTGGTATGGCCGAAAATGTTCTTGCTGCACGGCTTGCACCGTGACCGACGGCTCCGGTCGGGCGGACCGCACCTCGTATGAGCTGTACCTTGCCCTTCGAGACACGTATCGTCGCCCCGGACAGCGAGGTCCGGGCGGCGCGTACGGCCCGGCCTGGCCCGGTCCGGTACGCCGACCGCGGAACATGTGAGCTAGTGTCGGATGTGTCTTCCGATACGTGTGTACGGACGCAGCAGGCGGCCCGGCCGGGACGCCGCAGGGGAGCGAGGCGGGCATGGACTGGGTCGACCAAGGGCTGTGCCGGGCGCAGCCGGACCGGATGTTCGCCGAAGGTGCCGCGCAGAACGAGGCCAAGGCCGTCTGCGCCGCCTGCCCGGTCCGGCTCGACTGCCTGGCGTACGCCCTCGACCACCGCGAGGAGTACGGCGTATGGGGTGCGATGACCGAGCGGGAGCGCCGGGCGCTGCTGCGCCGCCGGCCGGCCGTGACGTCCTGGGCGGAGATCTTCCGCGCGGCTGCCGCGCACCCCGACCTGGCCCCGGTCGTCACCCGCCGCGACGTGACCCCGGCCGCGGACCGTGACGCACCCCGGGCCGCGGGCCGGACGCCGTACCGCCCCGCCCCGGCACGCAGGCGGCGGCCGGGCACGGCGCCGGCGGGGCTCGACCGTTGAGACCGCGGCGGGGTCAGGGCCGCAGCGCCTGGAGGGTCAGTTGGCCGTACCTGCGCCACAGCGCCGGATCCCGCTCCGCGAGATTGACCAGTTGCAGGCACATGCCGCACAGCACCACGCGCAGGTCCAGCGGGTTGGCGTCCGGACGGATCCGGCCGGCGGTCCTGGCCTCCTCCATCAGAGCGGCCAGCCGGTCGAGCAGGGGACCGGTGTACGCCGTCGACCGCCCCTCCGCGAGCGCCTCTGACAGCAGACGGTCCCGGGCGAGGTTCTCGAAGAGCAACAGCACGTAGGCGTCGAAGGTCCGCGTCGGCTCGGCCTCGGCCAGAGCGGGTGCGGTGATCCGCTCCAGTTCCGCCAGCCGATGCCCCACGACCGCTTCCACCAGGTCTTCCTTCGTCGGGTAGCTGCGGTACACCGTGGCCTTCCCCACGTCGGCACGCTCGGCGACCTGCGGCACGGTGCCCTGGAGCCCGAACTCCTCGAAGACCTCCAGTGCCGCGGCGAAGACCCGCTCGTGGTTGCGCCGGGCGTCGGCCCGTCTGCGGGGGGCGTCCAGCCGGTTCTGCTGCGGAGTTGTCTGCACCGGATTCACCCGTTCATTGTGCCTGCCGTGGCTCGGGGCAAGGACCGCGAGGCAATCGGACCCCAGAGTCCGGTTATGCTGGACCAAGCAAACGGACCCTTGGGTCCGAATCCTGCTGTTCCTGGAGTGGTGATGACCGCATCGATCAGCGGCGAGCGCGCCCCGCTCACCGAACCCACCCGCCGGCTCATGACGGCGGCCCAAGAGATCGCCCCCGTGCTGCGCCGCACCGCGGACGCGGCCGAGCGCGACAGCCGGCTGACGCCCGAGGCCGAGCGGGCGCTGCGGGAGGCGGGCCTGTTCCGCCTCGGCGTGCCGAAGCGCTGGGGCGGTGAGGAACTGGCGCCCTCCGACAGCCTGGAAGTGTCGGCCGAAGTGGCGCTGGCCTGTCCGTCGAGCGCCTGGGTGGTGATGGTCTCGTACGTGGCACAGCAGATCGCCGCCTCCTTCGGGGAGCAGGGGCGCCAGGACCTGTGGGGCGACGGCCCCGACGCCCCCATGTGCGGGGTGTTCGGCAGTACGGGAGTCGTCTCCGCGCCCGTCGAGGGCGGGCTGCTCGTCTCCGGCTCCTGGGCCTGGGCGTCCGGCTGCCACCAGGCCGACTGGGCCCTGCTCGGCGTCCCGCTGCCGGGGGAGTCGGGCGCCGGGACCGAACGGGGACTGGCGCTCGTGCCCACCTCCGCCCTCGCCATCGAGAAGACCTGGGACATGGCGGGCATGCGCGGCACGGGCAGTGACACCCTGGTCGCCGACAAGGTCTTCGTCCCGTACCACCGGCTCCGGCCCTTCTCCGACGTCGTCCAGGGCCAGGGACTGCCCGAGGAGTCGTTGTACCGGATTCCCCCGGGATCCATGACGATCGTCTCCATGGGACCGCTGCTGGGCATCGGGAGGGCGGCCCTCCAGCTCACCCTGGAGACCGTCGAGGGCGGCAAGCCGATGGCCATGTCCCTGCACCCCCGGCTCGCCGACTCGCCGAGCGTGCAGGCGGCGCTCGCCGAGGCGGCCACCCTCATCGACTCCGCCCACCTGCACCTGCGGCGCTCGGCGGAGTTCATCGGCACGGCGGCGGCCTCCGGGAGCACCCCCACGCTGGTCGAACGGGCGCGGGTGCGGATGGACGCGGGACACGCCTCCACGTGCCTGCGCCAGGCGATGCAGGCCCTGCTGACCGTCAGCGGGGCGGGCAGCTTCTCGCTCACCAAGACCATTCAGCGGCACTGGCGTGATCTGGAGACCGCGTCCCGGCATCCCACGCTCAACCCCGGGCTCGCCAATGAGATGTACGGCCGTGCGCTGGTGGGCGACGGGCGGCCGGTCAGCCCGATGGTCTGAGGCACGGCCCGCCGTATCCGCTCCCACGCCCCCGGGCGGGCTCATGGCCGTCGCCCGGCGGGCGAGAAAGAAGAGAAGGCACATGTTCGACCTCACCGCGTCGGAGGCCACCGGAGGCGGCGTGCGCGAGGTGCTCGGGCACTTCGCGACGGGCGTCACCGTCATCACGGCCGGCGGGCCGGCCGGCCCGCTCGGCTTCACCTGCCAGTCCTTCGTGTCCCTCTCCCTCGATCCCCTGCTCGTCTCCTTCTCCCCGGCCCGGACCTCGCGGACCTGGCCCCTCATCCGTACGGCGGGCACCTTCGGGGTCAACGTCCTGGCCGCCGGCCAGGCGGTCGTCAGCGCCGCGTTCGCCCGCTCCGGGCAGGACAGGTTCCACGGGGTCGGCTGGTCGCCGGGCCCGGGCGGCGCACCGCGGCTGGACGGCGTGTGCGCGTTCATCTCGTGCGAGCTGTGGAACGAGTACGACGCCGGTGACCACACCCTGGTCGTCGGCCGGGTCGTGGCGCTCGGCGCGGATCCCGCTCGTGAACCGCTGGTCTTCCACCGCGGGCGCTACCGCGAGCTGGTCCCGGGGGCCTCGTCCCACCCGCGGTGAGCGGGCCGGTCCGCCGCCGGGCAGGCAGTCGTGCCCGGGCGGCGCCGCTGCCCCGCCGCGGCCCGGCGCGCCGACGGGCACGTCGCCGGTACCGCCCCTGCCGGGCACGGCCGTGCGTCGACACGTATGTCGACGCGCGGAGCCGGACACACATCCGAGTGACGAGCCTCACGTGAACCTCCGCCCCTGACACACACGTCCTCACGAGTGAGGAAACGACTCCATGCCGACCGAGGCGGTCCGGACATCGTCCGCCGCGTGGACAGGCTCCGCGGGGACGCGGTCCGGCGCGAACACCCCACCGCTTCACGAACGGCCGCACGTCGGTGCCGGCCCCACGCCGCACCTGAGCGGGAAGAAGCTGATGCACGATGAAGGACGGCACGACCGTCTGGCTCCCGTACCACCGAAGCCGGATACCCGGACTGCCGGACGAGTTCACCTACGCGTACTGGGACGGGTCCGGCCCGTTGCCGGGTGACCCCGCCGAGGTCCGCTTCCTCGCCGGCCCACCGGCCCCCGGCGCCGACCGGGTGCTGCGCCCCGTCCTGCCGCGGATGCGCAACCTGGAGGTGCTCCAGCTGCTCAGCTCCGGCTACGACCACATGCTGCCGCTGCTGGACGCGATGCCGCCCGGAACCCGGCTGAGCACCGGGCGCGGCGTGCACCGCGAGGCCACCGCCGAGCTGGCGGTCACCCTGCTGCTGGCCCTGTCCCGGGGGCTCGACGTGTTCGGCGCCCGCCAGGCCGAGGGGGCGTGGCAGCCCGAGTTCCGCACCTCGCTGGTCGGCAAGCGCGTCCTGGTCGTCGGCCACGGCGCCGTCGGCGCGGCCGTCGCCGCCCGGCTCGACGCGTTCCGGTGCGAGACGGTCCTCGTGGCCCGCACGGCGCGCACCACACCGGCCGGACGCGTGCACGGGGCGGCGGAGCTGCACGGGCTGCTGCCCACGGCGGACGCGGTGGTGCTGTGCGCGCCGCTGACCGAGCAGACGCGCGGCATGTTCGGTGCGCAGGCGCTGGCCCTCCTGAAGGACGGTGCCCTGCTGGTGAACGTCGCCCGGGGAGAGCTGGTGGACACCGGCGCGCTGGTCCGGGAGGTGCGGGCGGGCCGGCTCCGGGCCGGACTCGACGTCACCGATCCGGAACCGCTGCCGCCCGGCCATCCGCTGTGGCACCTGCCCGGCGTCCTGATCACCCCGCACGTGGCGGCCTTCACCGACGCGTTCCCGACGATGACCGAGGACTTCCTGCGCCGGCAACTGCACCGCTACGCACGGGGCGAGGAGCTGCACAACGTGGTCCTGACGACGACCGCGGCCGGCGATGCCGTACAGGCGGCGTGAGCCATGACGACCTCCACGCACGGTGACCATCTGCGGGTGCTCGGACCCGACACCGGCCTCGCGCAGGTGTTCGCGTTCTACGAGGACCACGCCCATGGCGACCCGTCCGCCGCCTGGCAGGCGTTCACCACCGCCTGGAACTGGGCCGCGCCGCTGACCACCGCCGTACCCGGCGCGGACGGCCGGGACAGGCCGGTGGTGCGGCAGGCCGTCGCCGGCGGCTTCACCCTGTCCGGACTGTGGCACCTGCCGGCGCACGACGGAACCGGACCCTGGCTGGCGCTGCCGCTCACCGGCGGCGAGCGGCCGTCCCGGCCGGGCAGGGCGACACCCGGCGGCCCGGACCTGTTCGCGGTGCCCTCCAAGGTGCTGCGGAGCGCGGTCCGCGCCGTCACGGGCGACGCCGTCGGGCCCGGCCCCGTGTTCCGGCTGGAGGGCGTGCACGTGCCCACGGGGTTCGCCACGCACTCGGCGGCCACCCCGCTGCGCGCCGGGGACGCGCCGTTCCTGTGGACGGCGGTCGCGGCCCAGGCCCTGGGAGCGGCCCGGCACATCACCGACGCACTGGCCGACGCGGACACGGCGCCCGGCGCGGCCCGGGGACCGGTGCCCTCCGCCGCCGTGGCCGCCGAACTGGCCGCCGTGCTTCACGACGAGCGGCTGAGCCTGGCGGCGGCCCTGCACGGCGCGCCCTCCGCGCGGCTGGGCCTGCCGCCGTCCGCCGAGGAGCGGCTCGCCGCGCGCGTGCAGCGGGCCGGGAACGCCGTCCACCAGGTGGTCGCGTCGGCGCTCGACCACGCACTGGCGTCGTACGGGTACGCCGGTGAGCACCCCCTGGTGCACCTCATGGAAGCCTGTGCACCGATACTTCAGCAGGTGCGGTACGCGACGCAGCTTCTGCCGCCCGACGACGGGACCTCCTGGAAAGGTGCAAATCTGTGACAACCGTCACATATCAGGGTGAACCTGGCTCCAACTCCGCGACGGCCGCACGCGCGCTGTACCCCGGAAGCGCTGAACTGCCCTGCACGAGCTTCGAGCAGGCCCTGGAGGCGGTGACACTCGGCACGGCCGACGTCGCCGTGATCCCGGTGGACAACTCCGCGGCAGGACGCGTCGCGGACGTGCACCACCTGCTGCCCGAGTCGGGTCTGTTCATCGTCGCCGAGTACTTCCTCGCCATCCGCTTCGACCTGATGGGGGTGCCCGGCGCGACCCTGGACCAGGTGGAGTGCGTACGCAGCCACGTCCACGCCCTGGGGCAGTGCCGCAAGCTGCTGCGGGAGGGCGGGTGGCGCACCCTCGTCAGCGACGACACGGCCGGAGCGGCGCGCGAGGTGGCCGAGCTGGGCGACCCGCGGCACGCCGCGCTCGCCCCGCCCGCCGCGGCCGGGCTGCACGGCCTGGAGGTGCTGCGCGCGGGTGTCGAGGACGACCCGGACAACACCACGCGGTTCGTCGTGCTGTCCCGGGACGCCGCCCCCGCCCCCGACACCGGGGAGCCGACGATGACGAGCCTGTTCTTCAGCGTGCGCAACATCCCCAGTGCGCTGTACAAGACACTCGGCGGGTTCGCCACCAGTGGCGTGAACCTCACCAAGATCGAGAGCTACCAGATGGGCGCGGGGCTCAACGCCAGCCGCTTCTACGTCGAGATCGAGGGCCACCCCGACGACGAGCGCGTCGCCCTCGCCCTGCACGAGCTGCGCTTCTTCTCCTCCGAGGTGCGCATCCTGGGTGTGTACCCCGCACACCCGCACCGGCTGAAGGGCTGAACCGTCCCGGGCGGTCAGGAAGGGCGGGTGTTCCTGACCGCACGGGCCGCCGGCCGCGACCGTCGTGACCGGTCCGCCGGTGGACCGGGGTCTCCGCCGCCGTCGCCGTGGCGGCGGAGAACCCCTTCACCAGGACAACGCAGCGGCCCCCCGGAAGGGTTCACGGGCCGTGCGGGTACGCGCCGGCCGTGTCGTCCTCGCACCGTGGCGACGACCGGCACACATGACCGGTGAACACGCGCCGGGCGTCCCGGACGCCGGGCCGCGACCTCCACACATGTACCTGACCGACGAGAAACATGGCGACCTGGTGGAGGCCCCGACACGGCGGCCTTCTAAGGTGTGGGTATGACCCAGCACCGCAAGGGCATCGTCCTCGACTTCGGTGGTGTGCTGACGACACCTCTGCTGCCCGCCGCGCTCGCCTTCGAACGGCGCGCGGGACTGGCCGAGGGGACGCTGCTCACCGGCCTCTACCTCAATCCCGAGGGGATCCGGCTCACCGAGGAACTGGAGCGCGGCACGCTCACCCAGACGCAGTGGAACGAAGCGGCCGGACGGCTGCTCGGCATCGCACCGGACAACCTGATGGGCCGGATCTTCGCCGACCTGCGTCCCGAGACCTCGGTGATCGCCGCAGCCGCCGCCGCGCGCCGGGCCGGGGTGAAGGTCGGCATCCTCTCGAACTCCGTCGGCCTGACCCCGTGGAACCTGTACGACGGCTACGAGGTGGACGAACTCTACGACGCCGTGGTGCTGTCCGAACTCCACGGGACGCGCAAGCCCGAGCGGGAGATCTTCCGGCTCGTGCTGGAGCGGCTCGACCTGCCGGCCGAGGAGTGCGTCTTCGTCGACGACACCGAGCAGTACCTGCCTCCCGCGGCCGAACTCGGCTTCACCACCGTCCACGCGGTGGAGCCCGCGCGGACGGTCGCCACCCTGGAAGACCTGCTGGGGGTCGCGCTGACGGGCGCGCGTCCCGAGCGCACGACCCCATGAGGAGACTCACATGCGACTAGGCCTGGCCCTTCCCACCTTCGGTCCCGACGCCACGCCGGAAGGCGTTCTCCGTGTCTGCCGCACCGCGGAGGAGATGGGGTACGACTCCCTGTGGACGGGCGACCGGGTCCTCGCCCCCCGCGTTCCGAGCGCCCCGTACCCGAGCCGTGACGGCGCGATGCCGCGCGTCTACGAGAACCACATGGACCCCCTGGTGGCGCTCACCTTCGCCGCGTCGCACACGAGCCGCGTCCGCCTGGGCACGAGCACGCTCAACGGCCTGTGGCACCCGCCGATCATGCTGGCCCGGTCGCTGACCACCCTCGACGTCCTCAGCCAGGGACGGCTCACCGTGGGGCTCGGCCTGGGCTGGATGCCCGACGAGTACACCGCGGTCTCCGTACCGTGGAAGGGCCGGGGCGCGCGGCTCGACGAGACGCTGGACGTCCTGGAGGGGTACTGGGCCGAGGACGTCTTCGCCCACGAGGGGCCGCTGTTCACCATCCCGGAGACCGTGGTGGGGCTCAAGCCGCGCCAGCGCCCCAGGCCCCCCGTGCTGCTCGCGGCGTTCACCCCCGTGGGGCTGCGGCGGATCGGGCGCAGGCTCGACGGCTGGCTGCCCGTCGCGATGCCGCTCCCGCACCTCATGGGCATGTGGGACATCGTCGTCAAGGAGGCGGTGGAGGCGGACCGGGACCCGTCCGCCCTGCACATCGCGCTGCGCGTCAACCCCGAGCTGACCGACACGAGGACCGGCCCGGAAGAGATGCCCGGGGCGGGCACGCTGGACCAGTACATCGACTACGCGCGGGCCGCGGCGGAGGCAGGGGTGCACGAACTGTTCGTGGACTTCGGGCAGACGCAGACCACCCTTGCCGAACGTGTCGACCTGGCCGGCCGCTTCCTCGAAGGGGTCCGCGCGGGCTGACGGCCCGCCAGGCGCTCCGGGAGACGGTGCGGGAGCGGCCCGACGGGACGGCGCCGAGCGATGCGGCGAGGCTCGCACGGTCAGCGCAGCGCCCGGTGCACCGACGCCGCCGTGAAGCCGTACGCCATGTGCGGGATGATGTCCGACACCCACGACGTGAGGCTCCAGGTGGTGGGATCGGTCACCTTCATGGCGGTGGCCGGGAGGTCACTGCCGGCCATGGCCGCGGCAGCGAGCAGCGGCCCGGCCGCCCAGACCGGGAAGTTCCCGTCGCGCCGCGCCAACCCGTACGCCGCTCCGACCCCGAGGCCGGTGACATAGCCGAGCAGCGCGCCGAGCGCCTCCTCACGGTGATCCTTCTTCTCGTCTTCCCCCAGCCGCACCCCGACTCCGCCGGCGAGCTTCCCCGCGATCGTCGCCGGCATGTTGCTGGACCCCCTGCCGCGCAGCAGCATGTCCCCGTACGAGACGACGTTCAGCGCGACGGTGCCGGCTGCTCCGGCGAGCAGACCCTTGGTGAGTGACCGCATGAGATCTCCTTGACGTGACACATGAGAGCGAAAACCGTCTAGCGATACGACAAAAGAGACATTACCCGTAATGTCCTGTCGGGGGGATGCTATGTGTGTGTCGAAGGAGACGTGGAGTCGTCACACCTATGCGCGCGGGACAGAGCGCCGGGGCGGCCGGTTCGGCCGCCCCGGCATCCGCTACGCGAGCCCGAAGGCCCGCACGATGCTCTGCCGCACGCTGTTGCCGCGGGCGTCACGCGCGTCCACGCGCAGGCTGACGAACCGGGCGGCGCGGGGCGCGTCGAGCCGTGTCCGCCACCCCGTGCCCGAGTGCCGTAGCGCCGCGTGGTGCCAGGTGACCCCGTCGTCGTACGAGATCTCCAGGCCGACCCGTCCGATCGCGGCGGTGCCGGTGGACCCCGGCAGGTGCGAGGCGGTCACCGTCAGGCCGGCGTGCCGCCCGGCCCGTCCGGAGGCGTCGGTGGCGATGCCGTAGTCGAGCTGGATCAGCGGCAGTTGAGCCTGCTCGCCCGCCGCTCCCGCCCGCGAGGTGAACCCCCACTCGGTCCGGGTGGCGGTGGAGTAGGGGGCGGCCCAGGCGTCACGGGAGTTCTCCGAGACCAGACGGTAGGGGAGCGGTGCGGGGCTCAGACCGGACACGGTCATGGTGAGCTGGTAGCGGCCCATCTCACGGACGAGTTCGTCGCCCTGGTAGAGCCGCACCTGGTTGTCGACGTCGAAGTTGCCGTACGTACCGCCCAGATGACCGGTGCCCGAGTCGCCCCAGCCGGGGACGGACACGTACAGCTTGTCGTCCAGGCGGACCGGAGCGTTCCCGTCGAGGAGCCGTGGCCGCTGGACCGGCCCGAACCAGCCGACCCGGTCGGCGGATCCGGCGCGGTAGGTGACGGCCGGGGCGTACTGCTGCTGCTCGCCCGGGATCTGGGCCCGGTCCGACCAGGGCTCGCCCGCCGTGACCCAGTCCGTGCGGTCGCCCAGGGCCGGGGCGTCGGAGGGGTTCAGGGCGCTGCCGCCCGCCGGTGTGACGTCGTCGCGGTTCTCCAGCGCTCGCCCGGCACGGTAGTTGCGGAACGAGACGTCGACGCGGGCGAGTTCGCGCCGGTCGGCCCGGTGGACGAGGTCGGCGGGGACGGCGCCCCGGTAGTCGTGGACGAGGTCGTAGACGTACTCGGTGACGGGGTGCGAGGTGACGGAGAGCCGGGTACGGGCGGGGCCGGACGTCCGGGTGATGAGCCGTTCGCCCTCGTCACGGGTGAGCGTGGCGACGGTCAGCGGCGGTGGATCCGCCGGCAGCCAGGGGGAGTCCTCCCACGCTTGCAGGCGGCCGTCACCGTCGTTGACGACCAGCAGCAGCCGGGCGCCCGCGGCGGTCGCCGCGGCGGCCTGCTCGGGCACGGGCACGGTGTCGTCGCGGCGTACCACGGCGGCCTTCCCGCGGACGTCGAGGGAGCTGTACGCGGCGGGGGCGCCGTCGCCGGCGAAGACCGCGTCGAGGCGGTGCCGGCCTTCGGGCAGCGGGGTCGCTCCCGGCGCGACGCGCAGATCGTCGAAGGCTCCGTCGCCGGAGGCCACCGTCAGAGTCGGCTGCCGCAGCCGCCACCGCGTACCGAACACGAACTCCCCCTGCGCCACCTCGCGTCCGGTGGGCAGGGCCCAGACGCTGTCGTAGGAGGCGTCGGTCCAGCGGGAGGACGAGGACCAGTCGTCGGCGGCGAAGCCGCGGTAGAGGTCCACGCGGGAGCCGTCGGGCGTGCTCGGGTCCGGTGCCACGGTCCGGACCTGGCGGGCCTTGGTGCCGTCGAACACCGCCGTACGGTCCCGTCCCAGGTCGATGTCGGTGACGGCCAGCAGGCCCTGTCCGATCGAGTGCGGGCCGTGGGCACCCTCCAGGGGCGTGTCCAGCCACGCGGTGTAGGAACCCGGCGGCAGCCGCAGGTCCACGGTCCCGGAGTCGTCGAGCGCCAGGGGCAGCCAGAACTTCTTCGCCGTGAGGATGACCGTGCCGGCGGCCGGCCGGCCGGCGCGGTCCTTCGCCTTCAGCGTGAGCCGGTGCCGCTCGCCCTCCTTGGCCGCGCTCAGGGACGTACGGGCGCGGACGGTGCCCGAGTCGTCGGTCGCCGTCAGGAAGGCGGCCGACGCCCGGTCGACGGGGACCTGGTCGTAGTGCGCGGTCACGGTGACCGAGGCGGTGCCGTGCGCCGGGACGGACAGGCGGCCGGCGGAGAGGGTGAACGGGCCGTCGGTCGTCAGTCGCAGGGCGGTGGGGCTGTCGGCGGTGTTGGTGTACGTCACCGTTCGCTCGGCGGTCGTGCCGGCCGGGGTCGGCCAGGCGTGGAAGCCGAAGTCGGCGCCGCCGGAGGCGAACACGGTCGCCGTTGCGGTGGCGGCGATGTCCAGGCGGCCGACGCCGGCCTCGAAGGGGGTGTACCGAGGTGTCGCCGTGGTCGTGCTGACGAGGGCGTCCTTGAGCTGACGGCCGCTGAGGCCGGGGTGCTCGGCGGCCAGCAGGGCCGCGGCGCCGGCGACGTGCGGCGTGGCCATCGAGGTGCCGCTCAGGGTCTGGTAGGGGCCCGAGCCTTCCGGCGCGTACTGGGAGCGCGCGGCGAGGATGTTGACGCCGGGGGCGGTGAGGTCCGGCTTGACGCCCCGGTCGCCGGGACGCGGGCCCCGGCTGGAGAAGTCCGCGAGCGTGTCGGAGCCGTCGACGGCGCCCACGGTCAGGGCGGCATCGGCCACTCCGGGGGCACCCACGGTGTAGCCGTCGGGGCCGGAGTTGCCCGCGGCCACCGTGAACAGCGCCCCGGTCTCCTCGCTGAGCCGGTCGACGGCCATGCTCAGCGGGTCGGAGCCGTCGGTGGACGGGCCGCCCAGGCTCATGCTGATGACCTTCGCGTGCTGGTCGCGGGCCGCCCACTCCATGCCGGCCAGCACCCAGGAGTCCTGGCCCGTGCCGTCGTCGGAGAGCACCTTGCCGATGTGCAGCCGCGCGCCCGGCGCGACACCCTTCTCCCGGCCGTCGGACGCGGCGCCCGTTCCGGCGATGGTGGAGGCCACGTGCGTGCCGTGGCCGTTCCCGTCGGTCACGGACTCACCGGGCACGAAGCCCGCGGTGGCGGCGATCCTGCCGGCGAGGTCGGGGTGTCCGGCGTCCACACCGGTGTCGAGGACCGCGACGTCCACGCCCTCACCGGTGTCGCCGGAGGCCCACACCCGCGGTGCCCCCACCTGCGCGGTGCTCTCGGCGAGATCGGCCTTCACCTTGCCGTCCAGCCAGATCTTGGCGATGCCGCCCCGCAGCCGGGGCCGCTGGTGCGTGTCCCGTGCGGAGGCGCCGCCGGTGACCGACGTCCAGAACGCCGCCGAACGGTCCACGGCCAGCGCCGCACCCCCGATGCTCTCCAGCGCGCGCGTCGTGCGGGCGCCCCGCGGCGGCGTCCGGCGGCCGGAGTGCCGGCCCGCGTCCGTGTAAGTGACGATCAGGGGCAGCCGGTCGCGGTGCGCGTCGTCGTAGCCGTCGGCCAACAGCCGGGTGACGTCGAACAGTTCACGGTCCAGCGAGCCGGCGGCGACGTACGGCAGCGCGTCGCGGGGATAGACGTAGGTGTTGCGTCCGCTGCGGTGGGTCTCGAAACCGGTGTAGTGGCCTTCAGGGTCTTGTACCAGGTGGCTCAGTGTGCCGTCGGGGGCCCGTACGACGGTGACCGTGTCGCCGGTCACCAGCGTCACCCGGGGTGCGCCGGGCGGGACCGCCGCCGGGGTGGTGGAGGCGGCGGGCGGTGGGGCGGATGGTTCGGTGGCCGGGAAGGCCGGGACGGGTGACGCCGCCAGCACCGCGAACACGGTGCACAACGTCGTCCACCCGCGCCTGCGCCGAGGCAGAGGCGGCACGAGGGGTCCCTTCGTCGGACGGGGTACGGGATGCCGGAATCATTCGACGGCCGGCCTGCGCACATGTCACCGCGCTCTGGCGCGGTTGTGCCGTGACGCAAAGTGGACACCTGGAGCCGGCCGGTGTGGACGGTCCGGCCCGGAATGTGTGCGCGCCCTCGCTGGTTTCCTTGGAACACCCACCCCGTCCGCCCCGTCGGCGCCGCGTGCGCCGGGGGTACGGCAGGTCGAACGCATCGATGGGAGAAGCCTTGGAGCGCACCGACTCCGCCGACGAACCGTCCCGACTCCGTCGCGTCCGCCTCCCCGGAACCGTGGCCCCGCCCTCGTCGGCGGTGCCCCGGCGCCCCCGTGACGAGGAGACACAGGAGGCCTCCGGCCAGGACGCGGCCGGGCAGGTCGTGGAATGAGATGAGCGGCGGCGGACGATCTCACCGCCGCGACGAAGGCCGACGGGCCCCCGGCGACACATGGACACATGTGTCACCGGGGGCCCGTCGGTGTGTCAGGAGGCCCCGAGGCCGTTGAGCAGGGTGTCGACGACGAGATCGGCGGCCTGTCCGGGGTTCAGGTCGGGCAGCTGCCGGGACACCAGGTGCATGAGCTGGGGCAGCAGTGCGCCGGCCCACCCCTGCGGGAGCCCGGGGCGCAGCACGCCCTCGTCGGTGGCGCGGGCGAGGAAGGCGTCGACCTCCTCGACGGCCGCGTCCCGGCGCGGGCGCACGGCGTCGTCGGCGAGCATGCGGGTCAGGTCGACCGGCCAGGTGCGGTTGACGACGATGATGTTCTCGACGTAGCGGTGCAGGGCGACGGCGACGGGTGCCTCGCGCAGCCGGGCGT
>NZ_BMVN01000089.1:0-16303 GCF_014650735.1 Streptomyces canarius | reverse complement strand
CAATCCTCATTCTTGCTGGTCAGAGGCACTTTTCTCTTACCTGACCATCCGTCGGACAGCCCGTTTCATGAAAGCGCGAGGTTAGAGACGGCGTTCCGCTTTCCTCTGTTCCAAAGTCCGCCTCCAGCGCCGACCCGCTTGCACCGCGCCGGTCTCGTGTGGCTACTGCCGATGCTGTGGACGTTCGCCTTCGGTCTGTGGGGGTTGTCCCGGCAGGACAGTGTGTGGCGGGACGAGGCCGCGACTTGGCAGGTGACCCAACGCTCGACAGTGCAGATCTGGCACATGCTGGCGAACGTCGACGTGGTCCACGGGTTCTACTACCTGCTGATGCATCTGCTGTTCGAGTGCTTCGGCCCCAGCACCACGACCCTCCGTCTGCCGTCGGTGCTGGCCACGGCGGTGGCGGCGGCCTGTGTAGCCGTCATCGGCCGCCGACTGGCGGGCGCCCGGGCGGGCCTCGCTGGCGGAATGGCCTTGTCGCTGCTGCCGGCCGTGCAGTTCTATCTCCAAGAAGGCCGGTCATACGCGCTGGTGGCGGCTGGAGCCGGGGTTTCGACGCTCCTCCTCGTAACCGCCCTCCAACGGCCGGTCAGGACGCGCCACTGGGCTGCCTACGGCGCGGCCGTGTTTCTCATGGGTTTGTTGAACTGGCTCTCCCTCATGATCCTCGCGGCACACATGGCCACCTTGCTGTGGGCTCGTGCCGAGCGGGGAGTCCTCGCCCGCTGGGCGGTGGCAGCCGGGTGCGCCAGCGCCGGTGTGCTGCCGTTGATCGTGTTCAGCCGGAGCCAGTCCGCGCAGCTGTCCTGGATCCCACCGCTGTCGTGGCACATGCTGATCGGCCCGGCGGTACTGCTGGCGATCGGCGGTGGCGGCGCACTGCTGGACCGGCCGCGGGCCGGTCGCTTGTCATCGGCGACCGTGGGGTTGCCGCTGCTGGCCGGGCCACAACTGGGCCTCATCGCACTGTCCCTCATTCAACCGATCTTCCTGGACCGCTACATCCTCTACAGCATGCTGGGGCTGGCACTGCTGATCGGTACGGCCGTCGGCTCCGCGGTACAGGCAGTCAAACCCCGCTTACCGGCAGCATCGAAATGGGTCCTTCCCACAGTGCTCGCGCTGGCAATGCTGGCCCTGCTGCCGCAGTCACTGGCCAAGCGGTCCCCGGCTAGCCGGGTCGACGACGTACTGGCTGTGGCGTCGGACGTACGGCACTTGAAGCAGACCGGTGATGCGGTGCTCTTCATCCCCTCAGCCCGCCGCGACACCAAGTCCGTCTGCCCCAAAGCCTTCGCAGGATTGAGGGACATAGCCCTCGCGGAAACACCGGAAGCATCGGGCACGTTGAAAGGCACTGAGGCGGCCCCGCATCGCATACGCGCCGCAATCCTCGCTCAGCACCGAGTCCTCCTGGTGACGGACGCATCTGAAGTGGCCAGCCCGGTGACAGCCGACCGCGACAGAATGAAGACCGCAATACTGCGCCAGTACTTCACCCCGGTGGCTGACGAACAGATCCGCGGACGCAGGGTGACAGTGTATGAACGTAAGCAAACAGCTCGCTGACGGACCATGGATCACCTGGGCTGTTGAGTGACCGGCCGCTCTGCTGGCCAGACACCTCTGGGCCGAAGCCAGTGACGACACCATCTACGCAAGCGCGGGGAGCACCCGCTCAGCAGCCCCTCCGCAGCCGCGACCATCAACGGGCCTATGTCACCGGTGACGTGCACGTTCCGACAGTTGTCGAGCACCTCGTCGAGCGCGGCCTACTCGTCGGTGTCGATGCTCCCCAACGGGTCTTGTCGGCCACCCAGTCGGTGACGTACCGGCAGCGGTAGCCGACGGCCGGCGGCAGCCACGTGGACGGGTCCTGGTCGGCCTTGGACCGGTTCGACGCGGCTGACACCGCGATCAGGGCGGTCGTCACCGAGGTCGTTGGCGTAGGCCTCCCGCTCCTTCGCGCTCCAGTCGGAGGCGCCGGAGTCCCAGGCCTCGGCGAGCGGGACCAGGTGGTCGATGTCCAGACCGCTCGGCTCCTGGATGAAGCGGTCGTCATACGGCGAGAACCAGGCTCCCCCGCTCAGCCGGCAACTCGCGCCCTGCTCCGGGGCTACGACCGCTTCGGTCTTGAAGACCTCCGCGCGGGTGTTGCAGCCATCCTTGTCGGCATCGACCCAGTGCTTGAACTTCGTACGCTCATACCCGGTGCGGTCCTCGCTGCGCACAGGCAGCCGGGCAAGGGGGTTGCTCAGTGCCGGGAACGGCTGACCCTACCGGAGGATGGCGTCGCCGAGTTCTGAAAATGCCCGGATGCCTGCGTCAGAACGTCTGCTTGCAGGACGAGGACGGCCTGTCAGTGGGCAAGGGCAGACTACGCGCATGAGTAACCGGGCCAACGCCATCCGCCACAGACTCGGTCTGACCTGGGTGCAGTCCCTGGGCGGACCGCTGATCGTCGTTCCCGTGTCCGCGCTGCACCAGTGGGGCGGCTGCACCGAGGACGGTCTGATCATCGGCGGTACCGACCGGCCGGACGACTACGACCGTGCCTGCGCCGTCGAGGAGTACGCCGAAGTGATCGGCCTGGGCGACACCCGCACTGCGTCCGCGCTGGTGCTGGGCGACGAGCCCGCCACCACCTGCTACCTGCCCGAGCAGAGGATCTTCGTTCGGTAACTCGCCGCCAACTGCGACACCGAGTTGCTCGCCGCCGCCGAGGCCGTCCTGAGCGACCCGGCGACGCCGTGGGAGGAGTGCGGGGTCTGGGAGACCGACGGCCCTGCGGTTCTCATGGACTCCGCCGAGGCCGGCAAGGACCTCGGCGTGCCCTACCCCGACGGCAGAGGACAACCGGCCGAAGCCTCGGTTGCCGTGGCCGCAGGACGATGGGAAGTCCGTGCATGCCACAAGACCGGTGAGTACCCCTGGGTTGGCATAGTCCAGCTCCTCCCAGCCGCTGATCAGCCGAGACCTACCGCTTGACCCCCACCGCCAGAACACGAGCGGTCGGACATCGCCTGGCGAGCCATTGTCATTGCCTGTGGATTCGAGGTGTTCGTCCTTCGCCCGATCAGCTGCTTCCGAGCAGTCGCGCGCTGTGATGTGGGCGGGTGTCTCGTGACGGGTGTAGATCGTCCGTGTCGCCTACGCACCAGACCTCAATCCGGTCGGGCGTCTGGTCCGTCCTGCGACGTACCACCGTGGCCAACCGTGCCTTCGCCGACCCCGATGACTTGATCACTGCCGTCCGCCGCGGCCTACGCCAGCTCCAGTACCGCTACGACGTCCTCAACGGCTGCCTCACCGGCACCGGCCTCCGACGCCAGCCACCATGACGACATCACGCATTCGGAGTCGGGTCTGTCAAACGAGCGGTGTAACTGGGGTAGTTGGGGTTACTGACGGGCCGCCGACAGGCGGCCGTCGAAGGTGATGTCGAAGGCGTTCAGGGCGGTCTTCCAGCGCATGGTCCAGCGGGCCTGGCCCTTACCCGTGGGATCGAGGGACATGATCGCCATGTAGACGCACTTCAGGGCGGCCTGCTCGTTCGGGAAGTGCCCGCGGGCCTTGACCGCCCGGCGGATGCGCGCGTTCACGGATTCGATCGCGTTGGTGGTGCAGACGATGCGGCGGATCTCGGTGTCGAACCGCAGGAAGGGCGTGAACTCCTCCCAGGCGTTCTCCCACAGCTTCACGATCGCCGGATACTTCTGTCCCCACGCGTCGGCGAACTCGGCAAACCGGTCCAGGGCGGCCTCTTCGATGGGGGCGGTATAGACGGGCTTGAGGAGACGGGCGATCTTGTCCCAGTCCTGTCGGGCGGCATAGCGGAAGGAGTTCCGCAGCAGGTGGACAACGCAGGTCTGCACGATCGTCCTGGGCCAGACGGTCTCCACCGCGTCGGGCAGGCCCTTGAGCCCGTCGCAGACGAGCATGAGGACGTCGCTGACGCCACGGTTCTTGATCTCGGTGAGGATGTGCAGCCAGTGCTTGGCACCCTCGCCGCCGTCGCCGGCCCACAGTCCCAGGATCTCCCGCCGGCCCTCGGTGGTGACGGCCAGAGCCACATAGATCGGCCGGTTGGCCACTGCACCATCGCGGATCTTCACGTGAGTGGCGTCGATGAAGACGACCGGATAGACGGTGTCGAGCGGGCGGCTCTGCCACTCGCCCATGCCCTCCAGCACCTTGTCGGTAATCGTGGAGATGGTCTGGCGGGAGACCTCGGCGCCATAGACCTCGGCCAGGTGGGCCTGCACCTCGCCGGTGGTCGGGCCCTTCGCGGCCAGCGAGATGACCATCTCGTCGACCCCGGTCAGGCGCTTCTGCCGCTTCTTGACGATCTTCGGCTCGAAGGAGCCGTCGCGGTCGCGGGGCACGGTTATCTCCACCGGGCCGACGTCGGTCAGCGCCGTCTTGGAACGTGTGCCGTTGCGGGAGTTGCCGCCGTTCTTGCCCACCGGGTCGTGCTTGTCATAGCCGAGATAGTCGGTGATCTCGCCTTCCAAGGCAGACTCCAGCAGCCGCTTGGTCAGCTGCTGCAGCAGTCCGCCCTCGCCGGTCAGCTGCAGGCCCTCGGCCTGAGCGCGACCCACCAGCTCGTCGATCAACTGATCGTCCAAGGCCTTCACCGACACAGCCTTCGTGGGCTCGGCGGTCTCGGACTCGGACACGTTCTCACTGGCCATCGATGCATCTTCCATGATCGGGAGTTACACCGAACGTTTTACAGTCCCGTCCCCCACCCGAAGCCGCCCGCCCCGGCCACTCCCCCGCCCACCGGACCCGGCACGACGCCGCGTCATAGTGCCCGTACGGCCGGGGCTCTCGGGTGGGACGTCGCCGACGCGATCAGCCCGATGCGTACCACGCGGCGGGCGCGGGCGGGTGAGCAGGTACGCGGCCAGGAGCAGGACATCGGGGCTGCCAGGGTGGCCGACGGCACGTTCGGCAACCTTGTCGGCGCCTGTCTGGGCGGGAGTGTGCGGGACCATGTCCGCGGTGTATCTCAGTGCTTCGTCACCGACCGGAACGCGGTCGGTGTCATCCCGGTGTGCTGCCGGAAGAAGGCGCTGAAGACGGTCGGGTAGGCGAACCCGATGCGTTCGCTGATGGCGGCCGGCGACAGCACGGTGTGGATGAGAAGCCGTTTCGCCTCCAGCAGCACCCGGTCGTCGATGTACCGCTTGGCGCCGCAGCCCAGTGCCGCCTGGGTCGCGCGGGTGAGGGGTCCGCGGGCTGTAGCCGAGTTGCGCGGCGTAGTCCTCCACCCGGTGGTCCGGGCGAAACCTTCCTCGACGGCCTGACGGAACCGGTGGAACGGCTCGCGGCCGCCCGAGCGCGTCCGCTGCCGTGGGTCGGCCAGGTGCACCAGCCGGATGAGGATCACGGACAGCAGGCCGCGCAGCGTCTCGACGTACGCCTCCAGCGCCAGGTCGGCAAGGCAGGCGTGCTCCTCGACCAGGGTGTCCAGGAGCCGCAGCAAGGTCGCCTGACGAGACGGTTCGGGCGTGAGCAGGCGGTACGCGATGTGCTCGCCGTCCCGGATCAGAGCGTCGGTCGCGGTGCGGGGGAAGCCGTCGGGAAGACGAGCACGGTGGCATCGGCGTGGCCGGGGCCGTCCGGGAAGTGGAGCACCTGGCCCGGCCACACTCACAGCCAGTCGCCCGCGCCCATGCGATACGTCGTGAAGTCGACCGAGCAGTCCACCTGCCCGCCGCGCACCGCGAGGACCAGGCGGAACGCCGGACGGGCGGGCTGGGTGAGGGGCGTCTCGCGCTCGACGGCGCGGGCCGCGAGCCCGGGCAGATCGAGCACCTCCAGGCCCGGTGGCCGGCCGGGCGTGGGCCGGTAGACCACCGTCGGGATGCCACCCGCCCGCCGGTCGGCCGCGATGTGTCCGTTTCCCTTCGTCGCGTGCCCGAGTGCAGGCCGGACCGTAAGGGCGGGGGGTCCCCGCAACCACCTGGCATGTCCCGGCCTCGCCGCAGCCCGCTGCCGCTACGGGCGGCTTGCCCTCATCTCGGTGACGAGGGTGGAGGAGATGTGGGTCAGAGCGGGGTCGGCGGCGATGAAGAACGTTTCGACTCCGGCCAGCTCGTGGTTCATGCGGGCCATCGGCATCTCGTGGTCCAGGTCGCGAACGCCGCGGACTCCGCGGATGACCACGTCGATTCCGGCTCGGCGGCAGTAGTCGACCAGCAGGCCGCCGGTGTGGGAGTCGACCGTGACGTTGCTCAAGTCCGTTGCCACCGTGCGGAGCCGATCCAGCCGTTCTGCGATGGGGAAGCGGCCGGTCTTGTTCGAGTTGGACATCACGCACACGACGACCTCGTCGAACAGGAGGGCAGCGCGCCGGAGTACGTCCTGGTGCCCTTGAGTGACCGGGTCGAAGGATCCTGGAAAGAGGGCTCGCATGATCGGAGAGAGTAACAAGCGGCTGCCCTCGGTGGGGTCTGACGGGACGGGAGAACCGCTCCGTCGGATTGACCTCGTGCTTGTTGCGGAGGGGTCACTGCGGACTTCTTCCAGGCCGCCTTCACCCCGGTCAGGCTCAGCCTGCCACGTGGAGCGGACGGTCCGGGCGGGCCGTGACCATTCGCCGGTCGCGGCCATCAGGGCGGTGGCTTCGAAGCGGACGGTGAGTTCGCCGAACCGGCGACCTCCCGGTCGCGCTTGGGCCGGCTGGTCCCGCATGCGACCGCGTGCCGGGCCTTGCGTTCGCAAGACCGAACGCCGGAGGTCGCCCACCGGCTTTCCCGCGCCGTTTGCGGCCGACGGCCTGGTCGGCGGGCTCCGGGACCGTGCACCGGATTCCTCCCTCTCACAGGAGGCCCGGTCGGGGCGGGAGGGGTACGCAGGACAGCCGTCAGTTCGGCGCCGTCCTGGTGATGCCGGGGAGGCTTCACCACCGAGATGCATCTGGCCTGCGGTCAGTGTGGCCGGCCAGGACCGTGGTCGTCGGGCTCCGTGCGGGTTCCGCCCGGCGGTTCCTTCCCGGTTGCGCCGACGCGGCCGGCGCCGCGGCGTGCCGATGGGCCCGGCAGATCGTGGAGTCGAGTTGACCTCCCCCGTGATCAGCCCTGCCGCATCCGCCCGAGCCTGCGGTCCGGTGAGCGGCACAGCCAGGTGCCGTCCGTTGCCGGCGACGGACGGGTCCGTGGACCGTCTGCCCCGGCCCGTGACTCCGACGGCAGATCTCTTCACGGGGCACCAGGGGGTACCCGCCACTGGATTCCGTCCGTCAGCTTCCGTCGACCCGGGGGCGTCGGCCCAACACCGCGACCGGCGACAACGGCTCCCGCACCGCCTCCTGTTCGTCAGAGAGATCCCCTCACCCCCGCAGCGAGATCATCACGGCGCCGCAGACTCTGCGCTCCGGCGCCGTGAGCCGTAGCGCGCCTTGCCCGCGAACCGCACCACAGGTGTCATACCCGCAAACCTGCACCGCACTCCCCCGATCCCTGCGCTCTGGGGGGGATGGGTGCCACAGCAACACACGTTTGTGTGCGGTGATCACCGTGGAGGCTGCCCATATGTTTCTCGTTCGCCCCGGACCGGGGCGTCCTGGACCCGCGGTCCAGGACGGCCGTCCCGGATGCCGGTCGTGGTGTCGAGCCCAGGTGGCTGCCCGTGGGTCGCGAGCAACCGTCCCGGGACTGCGGAGTTCGTGCCCTGAGCTGGTAAGAGGCGCTGGCAGGGGTGTGGGCCGCGATCCGGGAACTGGTCGGCAGGTCCGTCCCGGCGGGCTGCCGTTCGCACGCCGCCGCGAGCGGACCGCGAGGGCGATCGCCATCCGGCGTCTTGACATCCAAGAGATCACGCACTGAACTGGTGTCACCGGCGGGCGCCGTGCTCATATTTCAACCGCTTCGCACAGCACGACCACCACAACGCGTGTGTCCTCTCCGCAGCGCATCCGGCCGTCGGTCCCAGGCGTCACGTGTCCGCGGTCCCGATCCGCACACAGAAGACGTGCCACTGATGGAAGACGCGCCACTGTTCGCAGCGCATGACGATCCGCCACATGCGGGTCGCGGCCTCATACCCGTCCCAACGTCGTTTCCCCGTCATGTAACAGGCCGCCACGATCCCTGAGTTCGAGCCTGCTCTCGCCTGTTCCCTGTCCGTTCTCCACCGGCTGTAGTTCCGTGTCGATGACCGAGGTACACGCATGGAGTCTGTGACCTTTTCTCCTACCGCACTGGCCATCCACAGCGAGTTCAACCGAACGACGACGCCCTATCCGCGTGACAGCAGCATGCAGAAGCTCTTCGAACGACGGGCCCGGCGCCGGCCTGACGCGGCAGCGGTCATTCAGGGTACCCGCGAGATCAGCTATCGAGATCTGAACCGGCTGGCGAACGGACTTGCCGGCCGGCTGGCGGACGTAGGCGTCGGACGAGGCGTGACCGTCGGTGTCTGCATGCCGCGCTCGCCGGAGATGCTGGTGGTCCTCTTGGGCGTCCTCAAATCTGGAGGAACGTTTCTTCCGTTGGACCACGAGTGGCCGGACGAACGCCTTCGACACGTCGTCACCGATGCCGGCTGCCATGTGCTGATCGGCGACCGGTCCGGGGAGATCGCCCGACGCGTCGGATCTGCGGCGGAGAACCCCCTCCTGGCACTGGACGCGGGAACGCCGACGGCCTGTGATATCGATCCGCCTTGTACCACGACCGCCGAAAGCATCGCTTGCGTCTACTACACCTCAGGTTCCACCGGTCGCCCCAAGGGCGTGCCGATTCTTCACCGAGGCCTCAATCGGCTGCCGTACATCACTGCTCTCGGGCCGATGAACGAGCACAGCCGCATCCTCCAACTGGGTTCCCTCACCTTCGACATGGCCGCCTCCGAGATCTGGGGTGCGCTCCTCGGAGGCGGGACCTTGGTGATGTACCCCGCCGAGCCCGTCAGCCTTTCCCGCTTGCGGGAGGTCATACAGGCCGGGCGGGTCAACCTCGTCCAGCTTCCCACGGCCTTGTTCAACCTGATCGTGGACGAGGCACCGGAGATCCTCGACTCCGTGACGACCATCGCTGTCGGCGGGGAGGCCCAGTCACGCCGGCACATGGTCAAAGCGCTGCGCGCGTACGGTCCAGGACGCGTATCCAACTTCTACGGGCCCACCGAGTCCACGTGTGTCGCGACCTGTTATCCGGTCGACGAGCTGCCCCGCGACGACATACCGTTTCCGATCGGCCGCCCCCTTCAGAACACCCGCCTCTACGTCGTCGCCGACGATGCGCGCCGACTGTGCGGTCCGGGTGAGGCCGGGGAGCTGTGCCTGGCAGGGGACGGCCTGGCGGCCGGCTACCTGGGGCCGGCCGATCTCACCAGCGAGCATTTCGTCCACCGCGATGTCGCCGGCCGGGAAGAACGGCTCTACCGCACGGGTGACCGGGGTTATCTCCTGCCCAGCGGCGACGTGGTCTTCATCGGACGGGAGGACGACCAAGTCAAGGTCAACGGATTCCGTGTCGAGTTGGCGGAGATAAGCCACCACCTTGACGCTCATCCGTCCGTCAAACGATGCTACGTGACTGTCCGGGACGTCGGTGGATACAAGTCCCTCCTGGCTTTCGTGATCCCGGACGACCACACCGTCTCCTCCGCAGACCTGCGTGGGCACCTGACCGAGGTGCTGCCCTCCTACATGGTTCCGGCGCAGGTCCATCTTCGCGGCGCCTTCCCGTTGACCTCCCACGGCAAGGTCGACCGTCGCGCTCTTCTCGCCTCGTGTGAAGCCCAAGCGGTTCAAGGAGCGTCTGCCCATGCGAGATCTGAATGACCAGCCCACCGACCACGACAAACCGACGATGACCGCCACCGAGGCCACTCTCGCCCTGATGTGGTGTGAAACGCTCCAGAGTACTCACGTCCGCCCCAGCGACGATTTCTTCGGACTCGGGGGAACGTCGCTCGCGGCCATGAGTCTGCTGCACCGTGTGGAGCAGGTCTTCGGATCGGACGTCCTGTCCATCGACACGCTCACCAGGTATCCGCGGCTGGCGAGCATGGCCAGGGCCATCGACGAGGCCCGGAGAACAACCTCGCAACGCCTCCCTGCCGCGCGCTCGGCGCCGGTCGACCCACACGCCCCTTTCGACCTGACGCCGACGCAGCAGGCCTACTGGATCGGCCGCGCGGACGATCAGCCCCTGGGCGGGATCGGGTCCCACGTGTATTTCGAGTTCGATGCCGCCGGCGTCGAACCCGGCCGACTCCAAGAAGCGGTGCGCGCCTTGCTGAGAAGGCACGGCATGCTGCGCGCGCGGTTCCTGGCCGACGGCCGGCAGCAGATCATGGCGGAGTCCCCCTGGGCCGAGCTGATGGTCCATGACCTGCGGGGCGACCCCGCCCCGGAGGTGCAGGCGGCTCTGACGCGTTTGCGTGAGGCTCTGTCACACCGCCGTCTCGACGTCGAGCACGGTGAGGTCTTCGACATCCAGCTCACCCTCATAGACGACGAACGCGCCAGGATCCACTGTGAGTTCGACCTCCTGGTGGCGGACGGCCGCAGCGTCCAGGTGATCCTGGACGATCTCAGTCGTCTCTATGGCGACCCGGAACAGGAGCTTGCGCCCGTCGGGTACGAGTTTCCGCAGTACTTGGCGGACCGACGCGCTCGAACGACCGATGCGCGGGAAGCGGACAAGACGTACTGGAGGGATCTCCTGCCGGACCTCCCCGGAGCGCCAGCGCTCCCGCTCGCCGCGGAACCGGAGCGTATGCACCGCCCGCGCTTTCGCAGACGGACCCATTCCATGGCGACCGAGGACTGGCAGCGCTTCGTCAGCCACGCCCAAGCGCACGGCGTGACTCCCGCCATGGCTCTGGCCACGGCCTATGCCGAGGTGCTCGGCCGGTGGAGCGCTGAGTCCCGTTTCCTGCTGAACCTGCCCCATTTCGGCAGGCGCGTGACGCATCCGGCGGTCCCTGAGATGGTGGGCGACTTCTCCAACATCATCCTGCTCCCTGTCGACCTGTCCACCGAATCGTCCTTCGCCGATCGCGTCACCGTCGTCCAGAACGGTTTCCGGGCCAACTCGGCCCACACCGAGTACTACGGCGTCGAGGTCCTGCGCGACCTGGCCCAGCGGGACTCGGCCTACGGGAATCCGGCACCGATCGTCTTCTCCTACAACGTGTTCGACGCCTTCGGGCGCAGTATGGTCTCGCCCCACTTCCGCACGCGTTTCGGTGATCTCGGTTACATGATCACCCAGACGCCTCAGGTCTGGCTCGACCACCAGGTCTTCTACCACGAGGACCGGGTCGACCTCGTATGGGACGCGGTCGACGGCCTGTTCCAGGCCGGCGTCGTCGAGGACGCGTTCGCCGCCTACGTCCGGCTGGTGGGTGATCTCGCAGCCGAGGAAGCCGTGTGGTGCCGGGCGGTGGAGATCCCACTGCCCGAGCACCAGCGAGCCGCGCGAGCGGCAGTCGTCCCCGCGGCGACGAGGCACTCCGGGACCCTTCTGCATCAACGTTTCTTTGAAACTGCGTCCAAACATCCCGAGTGGACGGCACTGCACCGCAGCAGCGGCGAGACGGTGTCGTACGGGGAACTGGCGGATGACGCCCTGCGGGTCGCCCACTCGCTCACCCGGCTCGGCGTCGCCCCCTCCGAGGTCGTCGCGGTCGTCATGCCCAAGGGCGGCGATGACATCGCCTGCGTCCTGGGTGTGCTGGCCGCGGGCGGGGCGTACGTGGCCGTGGGAGTCGACACTCCGCCCGAGCGGCAGCGGCAGATCCTGGAACGCGCGGGTGCCCGTTTCGCGCTGACCGGCGAGGGTGGCGCTGAACTGCCGCACTGGCAAGGCCGTGTTCGCGTGGTGACGGCGTCCGAGGCACTCGACACCGGTCCACTGAGCCGGCCGGTCGGCCGGACGCCGGACTCCCTCGCCTACCTGATCTTCACCTCGGGTTCGACCGGGAGCCCGAAGGGGGTCGAGGTTTCGCACCGGGCCGCCGTCAACACGATCGATTCCGTCAACGAGCGTTTCGGTGTGGGGCAGGGCGATCGGGCGCTGACGTTGACCGCACTGGACTTCGACCTCTCCGTCTTCGACGTCTTCGGTCTCCTCTCCGCGGGCGGAGCCCTGGTGTCCGTCGACGAGGAACAGCGCCGGGACGTCGACGCATGGTGGGAACTGCTGCACCGCCATCAGGTCACCATCTGGAACTCCGTCCCGTCCTCGTTGGACGCGCTCCTGCGCGTGGCCGGGTCTCGACACGCGCCCGCGAGCCTGCGGCTCGCCCTGCTGTCCGGGGACTGGATCCCCCTCGACCTGCCCGGGCGGCTCGAAGTCTCCAGCGCCGGCCGCTGCCGGGTGGTAGCCCTGGGAGGGCCGACGGAGACGGCCATCTGGTCCAACGTCTTCGAGGTCGAACGCGTGGAGGCGGACTGGCTCTCGATACCGTACGGATTCCCCCTCGCCAATCAACGCCACCGGGTGGTGGACGCCCTCGGCCGGGACTGCCCCGACTGGCTGGCCGGCGAACTGTGGGTCGGGGGCGTCTGCGTGGCCGAGGGCTACCGCGGTGATCCGCTGCGGACGGCGGAACGGTTCGTCCGGTACGACGGACAACGCTGGTTCAGAACGGGTGACGTGGTGCGCTACCGGCCAGGAGGTGTGCTGGACATACTCGGCCGGACGGACTCTCAGGTGAAGATCAACGGCTTCCGTGTCGAGCTGGGAGAGGTGGACGCCACGCTGAACCGCCACCCGCGGATCGGCCAGGCCACGACGGTGGCAGCAGGGCCGCCCGGTGCCCGACGGCTCGTCAGCTTCCTGACGCCGGGGGACGGTCCGGTCGATCTTGAGGACGTGCGCTCGTACCTGACTGCCCACCTGCCCCTCCACGAAGTCCCCGCCCAGTTCTTCGTCGTCGACGAACTACCGCTCACCGCGAACGGCAAGGTCGACCGCAGTGCCCTGGCCGGCTGGGCGTCGGGCCCGGTGGCAGTCCCTTCCGTCTCCGACGAGCCCCCCGGGAAAGGCTTGGAAGAGGCTGTCGCCCGCCAGTGGGAGGTCGTTCTCGGCCGGCCCGTCAGTCGGCGGTCCGACAACTTCTTCGAGCTTGAGGGCAACAGCCTGCTGGCGTCACTGCTGGTCAAAGCACTGAACGAGAGCTTCCGCGTGCAGCTGAGCCTGCGTCAGCTGTACTCCGCGCCGACAGTGGCCGCACTGGCCGCCCTGCTGGCCGAAGAGAGCGACACCCGCGGTGGGCGGGGAGAGGACCTCGAACATGTCTGACGGCCGGGCACTGCTGGAACTCCTCGAAGCAGAAGAGGGACGCCGTGATCCCTATCCTCTCTACCAACGCCTGCGGGAGCGTCCGCCGGTTTACGACGAGCGGCACCAAGCCGTTCTCGTCCTTCGGTACGAGGACTGCGTCCGGGCACTGTCCGGCCGTGGCTTCGGACGTCCCGACGAGGCGTGGGTGAAGCGCCGCATCCCTACGTGGCAGAGGCACCCGGCGGTCCGGTGTCTCATGCAGACGATGCAGTTCGGCGACCTGGCCGGACATCCTCGGCGCCGCGGCGTGGTCAGCCGGTTCTTCACCCGCCGCCAGATCGCCTCGCACGTCGCCTCGGTGTCAGCCACCGTGGACGCCCTGGTGGACGACCTCGTCGCAGAGATCGAACGGCACGGCGCGGCGGACGTACAGAGCATGTTGTCCTACCGGCTGCCCAGCATCAGTATCGCCCGGCTCCTCGGTCTGCCCGAAGAGGAGGTGGCGAGCTTCCAGCCCCATTCGCTGGCCCTGGCCAAGCTGCTGGAACCCCGGCTGCCGGAACAGCGCCTCGCCGAGGCGGACGACAGCTTCCGGACCTTGCGGACGTACGTCGAGCGGGTCATCGAGGCTCGCCGCCGGCATCCCGGCGAAGACCTCGCTTCCCACCTGGTGCACGTCCACGACACCGACCCGACGACCCTGTCCAGGGACGAACTCGTGTCGATGTTCGCGTCCATCTTCGTCGCGGGAACGATGAACACCAGCAACTTCATCGGCAACGGCCTGGCTGCCCTGCTGACCTCACCCGACAGCGTCGCCCGGCTGCGCGCCGATCCCGGTCTCATGGGCACCGCCATGAGTGAGATGCTCCGCCACGACGCTCCCATGCAGGTGACCCGTCGCGTCACCGTGGCCGACGTGGAACTCGGGGGCACGAAACTGCCCGCCGGCACGGAACTCGCCGTCGTGCTCGGTTCCGCCAACCGCGATCCCGCTGTCCACACCGCCCCGGACTCCTTCCTGATCGGCCGGTCCGGCCCGCCTCCGCTCAGCTTCGGCGGTGGTGCGTACTTCTGCCTCGGCGCGGCCATGGCCCAGCAGGAGAGCGCCCTCATCTTCAGCAAACTCGTCTCCCGGCTGCCAGGGCTCCGCCTCGCCGGCCCGCCGGTGCACAACCTGGGGTCAGTGCTTCGCGGCTACCTGCGTCTGCCGGTGACCGCGGACCTGGGTTCCGCTCCGGACGCCGGGCGGCGGACCGGTGCGGGGAGACGAATGAGCTGATCTTCCAGTGAGAGCGAGACACGTGTGACCAGCACACCACCGTTCGACGTCCCTCCCGGAGCGAGAAGATGACAGTCATGGCTCCCTGGCAGCAGAATCTACGGCTGCTGGCCGCGCGCCCGAATGTCCAGGCCAGAATCGTCTGCATTCCGCCCGCCGGCGGGGGCGCGAACACCTTCTACCCCTGGGCGGCTCACGTGCCACCGGGCACAGAACTCTGGGCGGTGCAGCTACCCGGCCGGGAAGACCGGCTGGAGGAACCCCCCGTCACGGACCTCCTCCAGGCTGCCCGCCGGGTGGCGTCGGCGCTGCAATGGCTCCTGGACCGCCCCTGCCTGCTGTTCGGGCACAGCATGGGTGCCCTGATCGGGTACGAGGCCGCCCGGATGCTGACCGCTCAGCGCACACAGGGGGTGTGCCACCTGTTCGCCTCGGGTTGCCTGCCCCCCGATCGCCACCAGGCCCGCGACCGCGACCTCGCCGGCGACCGCGAGGTGGTGGCAGAGTTGCGCCGCATCGGATTCTCCTCCGACCTCCTCGACGACCCCGAGGCCCGGGCCCTGGTCATGCCGGCGATCCAGAACGATCTGCGCATGTTCTCCTCCTACGGCCATCGGCCCGGCCAGCGGCTCGCCTGCCCCATCACCGTGCTCGTGGGCGACGCGGATCCGCATGTGCGGGCCGCGGATGCAGCGGGCTGGGGCCTGCACACCCGTGCGCCCGTGGAGACCGCGGTTCTTCCGGGAGACCACTACTACCTCTTCGGCGCGCACGAGCAAATCATCGCGAAGATCGCTGACGCGCTCGTGATACCGGCATCGGTGGGCGACTGAGCACCTGGAATGGGGTGAACGGGAATGGGCTGGAACGATCCCGCGAGCGGACCCGAGGTCGGTGACGCCTTCGGGCAGGTGCTGGCAGCGTGCTGGGAGGGCGGCGTGCGACCTGGAACAGTGCATGAAGTCCTGGAGCGCGACGACGGCTACGTCCAGGTGTGGGACGCCGTTCGGTGGTTCGCCGGGCCGGACGAGTGGTCGGCCGCGGAGCGGTGGGGATGCGAGCACGTGATCGGCAGGGTCCTCGACGTCGGGTGCGGCGCCGGACGGCACGCGATACCGCTGGCCGAAGCCGGTCACGAGGTCATAGGGATCGACTGTTCGCCCGGCGCGGTCGCGGTGGCACGAGACCGCGGGGTCCGCGCCCTCAGGACGGCGGTCGAGGAACTCGCGCCGGACGAGGGGCCCTTCGACTCGATCCTGCTGCTGGGGAGCAACCTGGGCATACTCGTCGACGAGCAACAGGCTGCCCGGTCACTGACCCGGCTGGCGTCCATGGCCGGCGCAGGGGCTCGCCTCATCGGGTCCAGCCTGGACCCGCACATCACCGGATATCCGGAGCACCGCCGTTACCACAACGCGGATCACCAGCGGTCGAACCGCAGGACGGGACGGCTCCCGGGGCAGACACGGATGCGCGTCCGGTACCGCCGGACCGTCACGGAGTGGTTCGACTACACGTTCTTCTCCGAAGCGGAACTGGAGCGGATCCTCAAGGGGACTCCATGGGTCTTGCGCGCCATGGAGTACGACGGCCCGACCTACTGTGTCGTTCTCGAACTCCGGTAGCCGCGGTCCGCTCGGTCTCAGCACCCGGGACTTCGGCACGACGGCACGTCCGGATCGGAGGAACTGCTGGTCCGGCGGGGCTAGATGAGTAAGTCCGAAACCTTCGGAGGCCATGAAGCGAGGGCCTCGTTGATCCGTTTGTG
>NZ_BMVN01000088.1:0-18013 GCF_014650735.1 Streptomyces canarius | reverse complement strand
CCTCGCCGCTACCCCGTCCTGGACTCTGCGGCCCGAGCGAGCACTCAAGTCCATGTGGCCCAGCCAGGGACGGAGCCGATACCGGCACGGCGCCCACGCCAGAGACGCTGCCGCTCAGGGGGCGCAGCGGTGAGACGAGGGCGTTCCGGGGGTGAGGCGACGATGGCTGGCGGTCAAGCAGGGTAGGCCTCGTAGGTCGACACCTGATGCGCCACCTCGGCACCGCGGCCTCCGTCAACACATCACCCGCCTTACCCTCGCTGCAGCAGTCCTCCTCGTGGTCCTCGGTGAGGAACTGCTGCGCGAAGTCGATGACGGCGCGGGCGATGCCCTCGGCCGTGTCCGGCCCGGCCTGCGCCCAGATCCGCATACGAAGGCGCGTCCGAGGGCCTCCAGGGCGAAGGTGTCCGCGCACGGCTCGCCGGCCTCCGGGCCGGGCAGCGCGGTGACCGGGACGACGATGCGTTCGGCGACGTCGACGAGCAGCTCGGGCATCCGCGGTTCGGCGCCGGCGAACTCGCGGGCGGCACCGGTGTCGTCGGCCTGGACGGCCCGGAGGTAGCTGAAGGCGCTGATGGCCGCGGGCGGGGTCATCGGGGTGAGCGGCGTGGTGTCGGGCATGTCGGCTCCTCAACGTACGGGCCGCCCCGCTGATCGCAGCGGCTTCGACAACCGGTGATCGGATCGCGGCCCTGTGGACAGAGTCCGGCGCCGACGGGGGAGAGTTCTCCCCCTTCAGGTTGATCACGATGCGGTCACGGCGGAGAGGTTCTTCAAGGGCCGGCGTCACACGAGAGCCGAGAGCCGCACCTGTAGAAGGTGAACGGCGTGATGGGCCCGCCCCACCTTCTGGGAGCACCCTGTGGTGAGCACCGCAGACGAGCCCGAGCAGCCTCTTGACCGGACCGGACAGGCCTCCTCCGCGGACCCCTCCATCACCCCCTCCGCGCCCCGCTGCCAAGAGCCGGGAGTTTCCGCGGGTCAGACCAACCGGACAGAGGGTCGCCGCAGGTCCGACAACCCTCATGTCCAAAGGCGTCCTACTCACAGGAAGAACTCGACAGAGCCCAGGCGGAGGGAGCTGCTGCAAGCGCTGGGGATCTTCCAGCGGGCTACGCCCGATCAGTTGTGGAAGCTGACCCGTCCGGACAACCGGCACGACAAGCTCACGCGGGACAACCTCCTGGATCTTCAGGACCACCACCTGGTGAGGATCGAGTTGGTACGGGAGGACCAGCGGCAGGTGTGGGTGCTGACCCGGCGAGGCCACGGCGAGGCGAAGCAGTTGCTGGAGCCGAAGGGCATACGGATCTCGGCGCTGCGCAATCCACGACGACACGATGGCCGTGGTGGAGACACTGACGGCGGAGATCAAGGTGACGCAGCCGCGCGAGCTCGCCGACTACCTGAAGGCGTTCGCCGGCCTCGCGGAGATGGCCGTCTACGGGGACGCGGCCCGCGCGCTCATCGCGGCCGCGATGGACGCCCTGGAGTGAACCTCCGCAATTCTCCGCAACTTCGTTGAGAGCGCGGACCACAGGTGCGTAGCGTCGACGGTACCGACGGACCACCAGCCGGAGAGGCGGGGCCTCATGCGCGTACACACCGACAGCACCGCCCCGGCCCCGGAGGGCCGCGGCCTTCAGTCGCCCGCCTACGGCGTCCCCTCCCCGGCCCTGCTCGCCCGCGCGGACCGCGGCTTCGCCCGGTTTCTCGGCCAGCACAACGAGGACCAGGCCGACGGAGCCGACGGCGGCGAGGACCCCCAGCGGTGACCGCCGGCCACCCGCACACGACGCTCCCGGCAGCGAGGCCCGCCATGCACACCAGCAGTCACACGGTCCTGTACGACCCCGACGGCCTGATCGAAGCCGGGCTCCCGCTCGATCGCGAACCGTACGAGTGCCTCGTCAAAGCCGTCCTCGCGTGGACCGGCGAGGACACCCTCACCGCCCGCGACTTGGAGCAGATCGCCCTCCAACTGACCGGCCACGCCCGCGCGGTCGCCGCCGACGTCCGACGCCGCGCCGACCAACTGCCCAAGGACAGCGGCCCCAAGGCGCTCGCCGACGTCGTCCTGCGCGAGGCAGAAGGCCGGCTGTCCACGACGATCGAGGGCACCGTGCACTGCGTCCAGAACCGCGCCCGCCTAGTCCGCGCCCTCTACGAACGCCTGGATCGGCTGGAGGCCGCGCTCGCATCGGAGAAGGTTGCACCAAGCGGTGGCTGAACCGTCGGCTGGACGGTTGCTTCCAGCGGGGGACCGAAGGTGGGACCGAAGGTGTGCACCCACCAAACCGGTACCGGTATGGCGCGTGAGCGGGTGCGGTGGCCGTCCGTGGTGGACCGGACGCGGGAGATCGTGAACGGGTACGCGCCGATGAAGGTCACGCTGCGCCAGGTGTTCTTTGTATGGTTTGAGGGTGTCTCACCGCTCTCACTTCTTGGCACGGCAGGGGCATGGCCGCTCCGCGTGCGAACTGATTCGGGTTCACGGGTGCCGCGCTCTTGAGAGCGCGGCCCTTTAGCGGCCCTTCGGGCGAGTGCGAGTCCCGTCCATCGACGGACGGGACTCGCTCCTCAGGCGGCGCCGGCCTTCGCGGCCTCTTCGACGTCGGCGGCCTTGGCGGCGGCCGGTCGCGGCTTGCGGACGAGCGGGACCGTCGCGCACGCGGCGAGCAGGGACGCCGCGGCGACCGCGTACCAGCCGCGCTGGAACGCGGCGACGGCGTGTCCGGGGGCCGGGGTGCCGAGGATGCCCACCAGGATCGCGACGCCGAGGACCGCGCCGATCTGGCGGCCCATCGAGGTGATGGCCGAGCCGGTGGCGAAGCGGGCCGGCGGCAGGGCGGCCGCCGACACCCCGGTCAGGACCGGGAGCGTCATGCCGACGCCGAGGCCGGTCAGCATCATGCCGGGCAGGAGCGAGGCCGCGTAGGCCGAGCCGGTGTCGAGCGTCGCGACCCACCACAGGATGCCGGCCGCGAACAGGACGGTTCCCGCCAGCGCGATGCGGCCCGCACCGAATCTGGCGACGGCGGGACCGATCCGCAACGCGACCGGTGGCACCAGCAACGGTCCCGGCGCGATGGCGAGGCCGGTGAGCAGAGCCGAGTAGCCCCACACGCCCTGGCACCACAGCACCGAGCCGAGCAGCATTCCGGCGAACGCGACGGTGAACAGCGTCAGGGCGGCTGCGGCGGACGCGAACGCCGGAACCCGGAGCAGCGGCAGCTCGATGATCGGCACGGGGTGGCGGGCCGAGCGCAGGACGAACCAGACGCCGAGCAGCACCGCGGCAGCCAGGCCGCCGAGGGTGCCGGCGCTCGCCCAACCCCAGTCAGGAGCCTTGACCAGGCTGAGCGCGAGCGTTGCGATCGATCCGCTGAGAAGGGCGGCGCCGAACAGGTCGGGCAGCGGACTCTTCTCCGCCCTGGTGCGTCCGGGCGACGGCAGCACCTTGACACCGAGCGCGATCGTCGCGATTCCCACTGGCACGTTGACGATGAACACCCAGCGCCATCCGGCCTCGACCAGCAGCCCGCCGGCCACCGGTCCGAGTCCGGCGGCGATCCCGCCGATCGACGCCCAGGCCCGCACCGCCCCGGCGCGCTTCTCGGGCGCCGTCGTGTCGAGCAGCAGCGCGAGCGACGTCGGCATCAACAGCGCGGCGCCGGCGGCCTGTACGAGCCGTGCGGCGACCAGCGTCCCGACGTTGGGAGCGAGTGCGCAGCCGACCGAGGCGAGGGTGAACACCGCCAATCCGGTCAGGAAGACCGGCTTGTGGCCGGAGCGGTCGGCGACGCGGCCGGCGACTACGAGGAGCGCCGCGAAGACGATCGCGTAGCCGTTGAGGACCCAGGAGAGGGAGCCGAGGCCGCTGCCGCCGTACGAGCGGCCGATCGCCGGGAGGGCCACGTTGACGATGAAGAGGTCGAGGTTCGACATGAAGACCGCGGCCGCGACCGTCGCGAACACGGCTCGGGACGCCCATTGTGGGTTTGAAATTCCAACTATCATGGAACCGGAGGCTAGCCGCGTAAGTTTGAAAACACAACGAACTCGGGAGATGGTGGGGACGTGACCTCGAACGCGAAACAGGGCGAGAACTTGGTTCCGCACCCCGAAGTGCCCGGTCGGCCGTGCTCCGTGGCCGCCGCGCTGCAACTCGTCGGCGAACGCTGGGCCCTCCTGGCGATCCGCGAGATCTTCTACGGCAACCAGCGCTTCGACCAGATCGTCCGCAACACCGGCGCCCCCCGCGACCGCCTCGCCGCCAGACTGCGCGCACTGGAAGAGGCGGGCGTGGTCGAGCGCCGCGCCTACAGGGAGCGCCCATTGCGCTTCGAATACCACCTCACGGAGGCCGGCCGCGATCTCGCACCGGTGATGCGCGCGCTGCTGGCCTGGGGCGATCGCTGGGCGGTGGACACTCCGCCGGTCGCCTTCCTGCATCGCGGCGGGCCCGGCTCCGGGCACGACGCCGAGCACGACCTCGATCTGACGTCGACGTGCCGGACTTGCGGTGAGGAGGTCAGGCCGGGAGGTCTCACGATCGACGTGCGGGCGCCTGGATGGGATCGGGCCGGGCCGATCGAAGGCTCCTGAATTCGGCAGCGATCAGGAGTGAAGGGGTCGCCTCGATCGGCCGGATGGGCAGCGCAGCCGCTTTGGGAGGACACCAGCCTGCTGGCTGTCTCAGGTGGGACCAAGCCTCGCCGACTTCGCAGCGACTATTCGGGACATGCCACCGGTCTTCACGCAAGGCTCATCCCTGTCTCGTGAGACAGGGAAACGGTGGAGAACACATCATGTACCGGCTGGTCTCCGAGGGCGCGCTGCCGCACACCCCGTCGATATACCGGCGGCTGTCCTCCCGGCTCGCGCAGGCCCGCCGCCAGGGACGCTTCCCGGACCTGGTCGACACCCTGCGCGAGGTCCACGTCCCGCCGGCCTGGCCGGACGCGGGCGCCTTCCTCCGCGAAGCCGACGCGTCTCCACCGGCCGGACGGCACGACGGAGACGACCCGGGCACCGGCGGTGTGGACGCTGGCACACCGCGGCTACTCCGGCAGCGGACGGCTGGACGCGTGGGCCTATGCCACCAAGCGGGAGGCCCTGCGCGAAGGAGCCGAACTGGCGATCGCCTGCGGCCTGGATGACAAGGAAGAGCAGGCACGCCGTCACTACGAAGCGGGCCGGTACCAGAAGGTTCTGGATCTCTACGAGGAGGCCAGTCCGGAGACGCATCTGCTGCGCGTGCAGGCGGCGTTCCTGCAGTTTCCCGGCTCCTGAGCCGCCACCGGCCCCCGCAGCGCCTGCGCATGGACCTCTGACGTCGACCGGACCGGCGTAGAGGGCACCGGCAGCGGGGACGGTGCCAGCGCACCGGCCGGGCGGGGTCGAGCTGTGCGGGGCGTGGTCAGTCGGCGCTCAGGCCGCTAGCGCGGGCGATGCCGTCCAACTCGTTGTAGAGGGCCTGCTGCTCGGAGACGAAGCGGCGATGGTCCTCGCGCAGCTCCTGCAGTTTCGCCGGGTCGTCGGCGGCGGAGGCTTCCACGATGGCGAAGCCGGGGCTGCCGTCGGGGCCGGGCATCTCCACGAGCCGGTGGTCCATGCGGCCGGTCAGGAGGATTGCCAGGACCGTGGCGTACTCCCGCTGCACCTCATCGGTGAACTGTGAGGCGTCACCGACGGGGCCGGCCTGATGGCCCTCGGCTATCAGGTGCGCTGTCTCGTGCACGGCCTTGGCCAGGACGTCGTACTGCGCGGGGTACATGCGTGCCTTGAGCGCCTCCATGTGAAGAGAGACGTTGTCGATCCTGCTGTCGTCCGGCCTGGAGTCGTTCGCGTCGTTCGTCTCGACATCAATTCCTGTGACACCTGTGTCGAAATCCGGCAGGATCGGACGGCATGGTCGCACTTCGCTCGCGTCGGCTTGAAGGCATCTTCGGAGCCCGGCTGGACGCTGTTTCACATGCTCAGGTCACCACGCTCGTCACGAACACCGTGACCGAATCCCACGACCTGGACTTCAAGGCGGAGCTGTACGGCCGCTCCGAAAAGTCCAAGCGCGACCTCGCGGGTGACGTGGCGGCACTCGCGAACACGAGCGGCGGGGTCCTGGTCCTCGGGATCGCGGAAGATAACCAGGCGTGGGCCACCGCAGCCCCCGAGGTGGCCCTGGACAATGCCGAACAGGACCGGATCCGGCAGATCGTCTCAGAGCTGGTCCACCCGACGCCGGTCATCGACGTGATTCCGGTGGACAACCCTCAGCGGCCCGGCCACGGGTTCCTCCTCATCGCCGTGCCACGCAGCCCCATGGCGCCACACGCCGTCAAGGTCGACAAGGGTCTGCGCTACCCCCGCCGGTACGGCACCACAACCACGTACCTGGCGGAACCACAGGTTGCAGCGGCGTACCGGGAGCGCTTCGCCGGCTTCCAGAACCGGTTCGAGGACCTGGCGAAGCTGGAAGGCCAGTTGATTGATCGACTGGACGTGTCCGACCAGACCTTCGTAGCGGTCACGCTCGTGCCCGACCTGGCCGGCGACTTCGTCCTCAACAAAAAGACACTCAACGAGTTCGAGCAGGAAGTCCGCGCCAAGGACCCCCACGTGATCCAGCGAGGCATCACCTTCCAGAACACTTCGGTCGGCAGTCGCCGTCTCATCGCCCACGGAAACTCCAACGCGGCCACGGCCACCTACCTGGCGTGCGAACTGCACCAGAGCGGCGCCGGCGCCTTCGCCGCGTTCATCGACCATCGCCGCTCAGAACAGACGGGCGCCCCGAGCACGCCGATCAGCCGGATCGGTGATGAGGACCTGGTCGTCGGCGTCTTGTTCCGGCCTGCGCTTCCTCGCCCGCCACGCCCGTGACCGCGCGGCTTCTGGTGGCAACGCGGCAGTTCGCGCGACCCTGTGGCCCGTCACCGAAGAGACCCCGGCAATCCTCGTGCAAAACCGTAGCTTCGGAGGCTCGCTGGGCCATCAGATCATCAAGCCGCCCGTCGCCACGGGCGCGTTCGACCTCGACGACCTCGCTGAAGATGGGGCACCCCTCGTGGCTGCCACATCTGCCCTCACCACAGGGCTGATCCAGCACTTCGGGTATCCCGAAACCCTGCAGACGACCTCCGACGGCACCATCCGCATCCGCTACTGGAATCAGGGCTACAGCCAGCGCGTGCAGAACTGGGCAGAGGCGCGCAATGTGCAGGTCACTCAGGAAACCGTGAGTTGAGCAGGCGAAAGCTCAGAGCCGCAGCTCGAACCTGACAGCACGAGACCCCGAGCATCTGTGGCCCGGGGTCTCTCTGCGCTCTGGGGTGTCCGACCGCTTCAACGACGTGTCAGCGGGAGCGTTACGCCCACTGCATGCCCAGCTCTCGCAGCGCGTCCAGTTGTGCCTGGGTGAGTTTGTCGCGCCGGGTTTTGGTGTTGGAGATCCATACGCCCAGCTTGACGATCACCGGTTCCATCTCGCCGTGGATCACGATCTCCTCAGCGTGGCCGCGAGGGACGGGCCGGTCCGGGCCTTCCCGTTCCACCCACTGTGCGAGGGCCGTCAGGCCTCGTTGGAAGGCCTGCTGTGCCTTGCTCCGGCCCTGCGCGGCCCGCCCAGTCGCAGGGGCGGGCGACGGCGTCTCAAGCGGCTTGATGCTCAGTGTGGAAAGCCGCTCTTGCTGTTCGGTCGACAGCTGTGTCCAGGTGCCTGGCTTGCGCTGTTGTTGGAGCCATCGTCCGATGTCGTCGCCGTCCATGAGTACGCCGGGCGCGATGTCGGGCAGGTGGCCGTCGGCGTCGACGAGGTCTGCGAGGACGCGGTAGTGGCGTTGCCAGTCCAGTGGCCAGGGGCAGTTCCAGTCCGGGTCGATGTCGGCCAGCTGCTTCGCGCGCTGCTCCGCCCGCTTGGGGTCCTTGCCCAGGCCGTCCTTCGCGCCCTTGCGGCGGAGGTTGGCCATGTGTTGCCCGACCGGCACCATCGCCTCGCCCTCGCCCCACACCGCGTCCTGACGCGGGGCGAGGTGTCCGGTGGCCCGCCGGTAGGACCGGAGTGCGGCGAGCTTGTTCTCCCATGCCTCGTCGCCGGGCTCCCACACCATCCCGGCCTCCGGCGCGTCCAGCAGCTCTTTGCGGTGCGGATCGAGTTCGCCGGCGCGCAACGTCTTGCGCTGCTGATGCACCCACCGCCCCAGCGGGAAGTCCTTGGTGACGCCGACCTCGACCTCGGTGTCGTACGGGACGGCGTTCAGGCCAGTGATCCCGTTCTCCTTACGCCAGCGGAGTAGGGCCTGGTAGCCCTCCAGCCACACCAGCGATTCCGGCCGGTAGACCCGGGTGCGCAGGAACGCGGCGATGGTCGCGGCGTCGCGTGGGCTGGAGAAGTGCAGCAGGGCGGACTCGGCCGCGGCGTCGGTGTCGTCCTGCTCCTGGTCGTCGCCGTCGCCCTCGCCGCCGGCCGCGACGATCCGCCCGTCCTCATCGCGCTGGAGGTGGACCTTGCGCTTGCCGCTGGTGAGGGCGCGGGAGGCGAGTTGCTCGACCAGGCGCTCATCGTGGCTGCGCAGGCCCTGGAGCACCGCCACGAGCGGCTTGAAGCTCGCGGAGGCGACCATGTCGGTCGGGTCCTCACCGGGCTCCAGGAACACCGGCACGATGATCCGCGCGATCTTCGTGCTGCCGTCCTTGTTGAGCCGGAGCGCGCGGCCGATGTTCTGCACGATTTCCACCTGTGAGCCGCGGGTGTCCGCGAAGCACACGGCTTCGACTCCCCGCTCGCCGGTGATGTCCACGCCCTCCCCGAGCACGCGCACGCTGGCGAGGAACGCGCGGTGGACCCGGCGCCCGGCTGCGTCGATGCCGTTGGCGAACTGCCTGATGACCTCGCGCCGCTCGGTGACGAGGTGTTCGCCGCACAGCCACGCCGACCACACCCGGTCCGGGGGTACGTGGCGGCCGGCCTCCAGCTCGTAGAACTCCGCGTCGATGGAGGACTTCGGCAGCTTGTCGGCGGCGGCCAGGTCGTCGTCCGTGGCGTCGTTGACGTACAGCTCGGCGGCGGTCTCGGGCAGCTTGTCCGCGAACGCGGCGGCTTCCTCCACCTTCTGGTGGAACGTCATGACGGTCTTCAGGTTCCACTTCGCCGCGTGCTCCAGGAGCCCGGTCTGCAGGAGCGCCAGACGCCGGCCGCGCCGCGCCTCCTCCGACTCCCCAAGGACGGGGGAGGGGTCGCGGATCTCCAGGACGTCGATCTCGAACCCGGCGAGGATCTCGCGCTCGATCGCCTCCGAGAGCCCGAGCTCGGCGAGCCACGCGCCGTACGTGCCCTCCGGATCATCGGCCATGGTCGCGATCTCCGCCTCCTGGCCGCCGGTGCCCTTCTGCGGGCGGGCCGCGGCGAGGATGCGCGGGGTGGCGGTGAGGTAGAGCCGGAAGTCCGCCGGGATGCGGGCGTTGTCGTGGATCGCCGCCCACGGCCGGCCAAGATCACCGGCGGTTCCGTGGGCCTCATCGACGATGGCAAGGTCGAAGCCCGCCACGCGCTGCCCGTACAGCCGCTCGCCACCCGCCAGAGCGGCCTCCAGCGGCCCGCGAACCTTCCGCTGGCCCTCGGGTGCGTCGATGTCCTCGCGGTCCACCAGGGAGGCGTACGTGGCGAACACGACGACCGGCCCGGACCCGGCCCACAGGGCGAGCTGGATCGGGTTGGTGGTGGTCCGCATGCCCAGCTCCTTCAGCACCGGGTCGTTCTCCAGCGAGCACACGGCGACCATCGGCGCCCGGTGACCGACCAGGCGTCATGCCTGGGCGGTCTGCGCGAGCAGGTCCAGGGTGGGCACGGTCACGAGGATCCGGCCGTCCGCGAAGCTCTCCAGCGCGCAGGCGGCGGCCGTGATCGTCTTGCCCGAGCCGGTCGCTGACACGATCGTGCCCCGGGCACCCTGCGGGGGCACAGATGACCTTGCAGGGAATCCCACCCACCTGCGAAACGCGGAACGCTGATCTACCTGGTGTTCCTTGAGCTGAATCGCTGACATTTCCTTGCCTCCCCGAGCGTGAATGTCTGTAGTCGTTTAGAAGGCCGCGTGCGGAATGCAGGCCGCGCCCGAGTCGTTCCAGATCGACGCATCGCCTTGTGCCAGCCGCCGGGCTTTCCGTCCTTGAAGGGCGGCTTGTCGTCCGGGTCGTAGTGCCCGGCATCGAGAGTGCAGAGGATGACGTCCCCGTCGCTGTTCACCGTCCGCGCCGTGCACAGACTGCCGGCCTCGCCCAACGCCTCCAGCATCCGCCGCCGCGCCGTGGTGTGCGGGTGGGTATGCGGCAGCACGCTCTCCCGGACGAACTTCTCCAGCCGCACCAAGTCCGCCCGCTCACGCTGCCTCACGTCCGCGATGTCTACGGCCAGTTCAGCGGCCCCAGCCGACCGGCCGCCGCGCCGGGACCACTCCCGGTCCGCGATGCCCACCAGGGCCTCGCTCACGGCCCTCACGCCGTCATCCCACCCGTCCGCGAACAGCGAGCCCCGAGAGGCCGGCGCCGTGCCGTCCAGCTCCACCACCGTGCGAGGAGAGCCGAAAAGTCGGCCTCCACTCCAAGTAGCAGCGATGGAACCCCACGGTTCCGTCGTGAGGGTGTGGTGCAGAGCAACCTGCGGCATCAACTCCAAGCTGCGGCGATGGAACCCTACGGTTCCATCGAACGAGGGAGCCTGTGGACGCCGACCCTTCCTCAGTGGCAACAGGACTGCCGAGGGTGCGCTGTTCTTTTGACGATGCGCGGGAGTGCGCCCCGCCAGCAGAGGGAGGACCGCCGCGTGCCCTTGCGGCTTCGCCCGGTTCATGTGTGACTTGGAGCGTCCAACCAGTTGGGCAGCCCGTCCTTACGGAGGCTGACGACGGTGGGGTCCTCGCCTGCCCCTGCGCAAGGCAAGCGTCGGCACCCCCGGCGTCGATGGGCACCTCTGGGAGGAGTTGGACGCCCGGCCGGTGCCGCTCGTGCGGCACCGGCCGGGGTTGTGCCGACGCAACACCCGTTAGCCCCGTCGCGTGCCCCCGGCACCAGCCTCGATCTGATGATCGGGGTCCTGCCCGGCCGTCGATGTGCGGCAGTACCCCCCGGGGGCCTCCTTTCAGCACGCCTGTGGGCGCCGATCTCCGGCGGGCTGACGGAACCCTTGCCAAACAGGGAGATCGGCATCCACGGCGCCGTTCAGGGCCCCTGGAGGGCGGAGTGCAGGGCGTCCAGTGCCGTATCCCACGGGTAGGCGTTCACGTTTCCGTGTTTCGGGCGGTGTGGTGTGAAGCCGGTTGGCTCCTGGTGGTCGTTGAGCAGGACGCGGACGCCTGCGGTGCGCAGGGTTGTCACGGCGCGGGGGAGTGCGGGGTGTTGGGCTTGTGCCGAGTTGATGTACGGCAGGGCCACGACTGGCAGGTCGAGGCCGAGTGCTTCGGTGAGCAGGCCGAGGGCGAGTGTGTCGGCGTGTCCGTCGGCCCATTTGGTCAGGGTGTTCAGGGTGGCCGGCGCGGCCAGCAGTGCGTCCGGGTCGGGCAGTACGTCTGCCTGTGACGGGAGTTTGTACTGGTGCCGGATGGGGTGGCTGGTGAGCGCGTGCAGGGCCTCCAGTTCCCCGTCACCGTCCTCGGTGGCCCATCGGTGGGCGGAGGGGGTGAGGATGAGGCAGACGGTCCAGCCGCGGGCCTGTGCGGCGCGGATACCGGTGTCGACGTGGCGGGCGGGCGGGGCGGCGCTGGAGATCAGATACAGGGTGCGTGTCACCCGGGCAGTCCACAGCGCCCGGCCAGTGCGCGCAAGCGGCTCTCGGCGCGTCCGACACCCAACAGGCCGAGATCCTGCACGAGTTGGTGTGTGCGCGGTCGGCGCAGCACTTCCTCACGGGCTTCGGTCTCGGCGTCCAGCAGCGCGGTCACGGCCTGCTCACGCTGTCCGTCGAGGGTGTAGGCGTGGGCAAGGTCGACCAGGCGGTGCGCGCGCCTCTCGCGGGGCAGCCCGGCGACATCGGCCTTGGACATGCCCAGGGCCACGTCGACCCCTTCGGCTCCCTCGGCGAGCTGAACGTGGGCGGCGAGCCGGTACAGCGCGACGTTCGCGGCGCAGAACGCGGACCACAGGGCATTGTGGGCGCCCGTGTCGCCGAGTTGTTCGGCGTACTCGTCGGCCTGGTCGAGCAGGCCGGGCACGGCGCGCGTGGCGGCGGCGGCCCGGCGGCTGTCGGCCTGCTCGGCGGCGGTGGCCTGTGCCATCGCCGCCTTGAGGTAGAGCGCGCCGAGCGTGCTCAGGCCCTCGGGCCCGGCGCGCAGCAGGTCGGGGGCGAGGCGGGCGGCGGCTGCGGTGGCGAACTCGGCGGCGGCGGCAGGCTGCCCATGGTGGGTCATGGCGTCAGCGTGGTGCCGCGCGGCGGTCGCCATGATGACCGGCGCCCCGGAGCGTTCGGCGGCGATCACGGCGCGGTGCCCGGCCAGGTACGCCACGTCCCCGCTGCCAATCTTGATCGCGGTCGCCTCGGCGAGGCACAACGCCATCGACAGCGCCCGGTAGGCGGCGAGTTGATCATCGCCGGTATGCCGGGCGGCGCGGGTCGCCTCGGTGATCAGATCGGGGACCAGGCGCCCGAGGCTGCCGATCGCCCCGGCCTGGAAGGCATCCCACCCGTGAGCGACACGGCGGCGCAGCGCGGCGACATCGAGCCGGCCGGAGCCCTCGGCGCATCCCGTGATCACGTCGTACCGCTGGAGTACCGCCCGGATCACCTCCAACTCGACCGGATCGACGCTCGACGTCTCGGGGCCCTCCCGCAACAGCCACTCCAGCGGGATGCGCAGCGCGCGGGCAGACTCCTCCAGCACGCTCAGCCGAGGATCAGCCTGACGCTCCCCCAGCTCCAGCGCCTGGACACTGCGCCGGCCCCTGCCCATGAGCGCGCCCAACTCCGCCTGTGTAAGGCGCCTGCGCTCCCGCCAGTACGCGATACGCCGACCGATGACACGAGCGTCCATCTGAGAATCTCCGGGCCCGGACCACGATGCACACACTCCGTGTGCCTACAGACCGTTGTACTCGCCCTACCGTCCGCATATGGCCACAACCGAGCACATCACCCGTGAGGAGACGACCACGCCCGCCGTGCGCCCCGACCCGTGCTCCGCCGTGCTGTACGTCTGCGCGGAGCGCGGCATCTACCTCCCGGAACTCCCGGCGGCGCGTGCCGAGGAGGAAGGCCGCGCGTACGCGTGGACGCGCGGCTGGCGGGTCGCGGAGGTGATCCACGACCCGACCACCGAGGACCCCGAACCGCTGCACCGTACGGGGTGGCGACGGGTACGCACACTGGCGGCAGCGGGCACGGCCGCCACCGTCATCGTGCGCTGGCCCGCCGTGATCGCCCCCGACTCGGCAGCCGACCTGCGCCACCGTGAGACCCGCTGGCTCCAGGAGCGGGGCGTACAGGTGCGGTACTCGTGGGAGCCGCTCGCGCAGCAGGAGACGCGCCGTGGCTAGCGGCACGGACGCCCTGCTGCACCACCGCCACCCGTGGATCGGCCGGGCGGTCCTGGACACCGCGACCGGCCGCAGAGGCATCCTGCGCGCCGTCGCCCCCCTCCCCGAGGGCACACGCCCGGTCGCCTGGCTCGCACCCGCCGCCGGCGGACGCGAGTGGACCACCAGCCTCGGCGCCCTGTCCGACCCCGCCCCGGTCACCCCCGACACCCACCCGGCACGCCATGATGAGCCATGACGCGGTGGCGACCCTCGCCCTGGTCGTCGTCACCGACGCCGGTGAGCGCCCGTCTCTAGTCTCGCCCCGGTGCTCCGGGCGGGGCGGGGCGGGAAAGGTGCTCAGATCGGCGCACAGGATCGCAGTACGCGACAGATGAGGGAGGGATCCGGCTCATGCCGGAACGCAACATCGAGTTCGGGGCATTCGGCGCGCGCGGCATCAAGGGCCATGAGGCCGTCGCCCGGCAGCTTGACGCGCTTGCCGGCTTCATCGCCACACCCGTCACGGTCCGGCGCGGCCTGCTGGCCCGCCTGCACTACCTCACCCGCACCGACCACGCCCGCGCCGCTGCCCGCGAGGCGGGCCTGACGGTCACCGACCGCACCCTGAGGGCCTGGCTGGAGGGGCGACGCTCCCCGTCCCGGCAGAACCTGGCGCGCATCGAGGCCGCCTACCGCGCGGTGCGCCGGCGCAACGTCGCCCGCAGCCTGCTGGCCCGCCTCAACCGCGCCGGCCGCGGGACCCGGGTGGAGTTCCACCCGCTCAACCAGTCCCAGGTCCCCCGGCCGAGGCAGCGGGCGCTGAGCTACCGCACGCTCAACGTCCGGCACTGGGACCGGATCGTCGCCGCGTGGGCGGCCGGCGACGACGCGGCCCTGGACGACGCCTGGGTAAGCGACGCGGTCGTGGACCTCGGCTCGGAGTGGGGCCAGTACGAGTACGTCACCAACATCGGCTTCGCCGCCTGACCCAGGGGCGCGCGACACCCCCGGGAAGCGCGCTGTGCGACTGTCTCCCGCGTTTTCGTTCCGCCCAGCTCGCCCTGGTGGGCGAGGGGGCCTGCTCGTACTTCCCCGGCAAGCAGTTCCTGGACTGGAAGCTGGACGACCCGGTCGGCCAGGGCGTCGACGAGGCAGCAGAGGTCCGAGAAGCCGACCGGAACCGCTCTGCGGCTGTCGCCGCTTCAGGACGTCTCGGGTCCGAGCAGGGCGTTCAGGAGTGCGTCGGCTTGCTCACGCAGTTCGGCCCGCCCGGGAGGGTTGGCCCGACCGGAGCCTGCTGTGGCGTTGAACAGGATTCCGTCGCTCCAGGCGACGAGGCGGTGTGCGGCGTGCAGCGGGTCGGCGGCACCGGCGGCGGCAAGGAGGTCCGCCGTGAGGCCGATGAAGCCCTGCCCGAGGGCGTCGTAGCGGACCCGGAGTTCGGGTCTGCGAGTGGCTTCGAGGGCGAGTTCGAGACGCGCCAGAGTGAGGGGGCGGCCGCTGGTGAGTGCCGTGTGCAGGCCCTCGACAAGGGTCTCACGCAGCCCCACGCGCGGAGACTGCGCAGATGGGGATGCGCTGAAGCCAGCCGTCTCCCGCTCGGCGAGGCGAGTGAGCGCGGCCTCCAGCAATGCGGCGCGGGTGCGGGCGTGGTTGGAGGTGGTGCCAGGCGGCAGGCCGGCCCGGTCGTCCACGGCGCGGTGGGTGAGCCCGCGTGCCCCCTTCTCGGCGAGCAGGGCGATGGCGGTGTCGGCGATCAGCGCGGCGCGCAGCGTTCTCATGGGTCCGATCATCCACCATACGCACTACAGACGTAGTACTGTCACTACATCTGTAGTGAAGGGGGTGTGCCATGGCGGCACGACGGCCAGCTGCGGTGATCGGCGCAGGAATCGGCGGACTTTCCGCCGCGCTCGCCCTGCACCAGCACGGCTGGGAGGTGACGGTCTTCGAGCGCGCGGCCGCGCTGGAGGCGGTCGGATCGGGCCTCGGCGTAGCGCCCAACGCGCTACGGGCCCTGGACGTCCTCGGCGTCGGCAACGAGGTGCGCACCATGGCCGCCCGACAGGGGGGCGGAGGTCTGCGCAGCGCCTCGGGCCGCTGGCTGGCGCGGACCGACCTGGCCAGGATCGAGCAGGCATTCGACGATCCGGTGGCTGTTGTCCCCCGTCCGTCACTGATCGGTCTGCTGGCCGACCGTCTGCCGTCCGGTGTGCTGCGGACCTCTACGCCGGCCCGCGTCGTCGACGCGGGCTCCGAGGAACAGCCGGCACGCATACGCACGGGGGCAGGCGAGTTCGAGGCGGATCTCGTGGTCTCAGCCGACGGTATCCATTCCGCGACCCGCGCCGCTCTCTTCCCCCGCCACCCCGGACCGCGCTACAGCGGCTTCACCGCCTGGCGCACCGTCGTCCCCTCGCCGACGCAGCCCGTGCCGTTCGGCGAGACGTGGGGCCGCGGTGCCCTCGTCGGCGTGGCGCCCCTACCGGACCGGCGTCTCTACCTTTACGCCGCCGCACTCGCCCCCGCCGGACAGACCGCGCCTGACGGCGACGAGCGCCTGGAACTCCTGCGCCGCTTCGGCCGATGGTGCACTCCGATACCCGAGCTGCTCGCCACCGCCACCACCGCGGTACTGCGCAACGACCTGTACGAGATTGCCAAACCCCTTCCGGCCTACCACGCCGGCCGGGTGGCCCTGCTGGGGGACGCCGCGCACGCCATGACACCGTTCCTTGGCCAGGGTGCCTGCCAGGCAGTCGAAGACGCAGTAGTCCTGGCACGCGCACGTGACCTCGCCTCCTACACCGCCGCCCGCCAGCCCCGCGCCACCGACATCGCCAATCGCTCCCGGCGCGTCGCCCGCGCGGTCGCCGTCCGGAACCGACCGGCCGTCCTGGTCCGTGACCTCGGCCTCGCCCTCACCGGCCGGCTCCCGCTCACCCGCACAGCCGCGCCGTTGTACAACTGGAGCCCGCCGAGCACCGATAACGCCTGAAGCCCCGGCGGTCGCCCCGCGGACACCGCCGCCCGGTAGCCCGCGCGTACCAGCGACCACGGCAGCCGATCGCAATCCTCCACCCCCGAGCGACACGCGAGGGAAACCATGACCGCCCATGTCCACCGTCGTGAACAGGGGTACCCAATGCAGGCACGGATGGCAGACGTGTACCGCCTTGCGCCCGAGGGCTACCAGGCGATGACCGCGCTTGAACAGTTCCTGCAGGGCAGCGGCGTCCCGCAGCACATCCTGGAACTCGTCAGACTGCGGACCGGCCAGATCAACGGGTGCGGAACTTGCGTGGACCTGCACGCGCACCGGGCCCATGAGTCAGGCGAAACCGACGAACGCCAGTGGGCCGTGGCTGCATCGCGCGAGACGCCGTACTTCACCGACCAGGAACGCGCCGCCCTCGCACTGGCAGAAGCGGCCACCCGCATCGCCGACAACCCGGACGGCGTGCCCGACCAGGTCTGGGACGAAGCCGCCGAGCACTTCGACGATTCGAGCCTGGCGGCCTTGGTGATGGCCATCGCATCGGCCAACGCATGGAACCGCATCAACGTCACCACCCGCAGAATTGCCGGCACCTACCGCGGAACCGGCCTCCGCAAGCCATAACTCGCACCTGCCGCCGGCGGGCGCGAGTGGACCACCAGCCTCGGCGCCCTGTCCGACCCCGCGCCGATCACCCCCGACACCCACCCGGGCACGCCATGATGAGCCGTGACGCGGTGGCGACCCTCGCCCTGGTCGTCGTCACCGACGCCGGTGATCCGCGACCACCACCGGCTCAAGGACGGCGCCGCCCAGCTCGGCGCCACCGGCCCGGCGCGGCCGCACCCATGGCTACCGGCAGATGCTGCCCGGCCGGAGCGGGGCCCGCCCCGAGGGCGCGGCGTCCGGCGGCAGGCCGCGCGGGTTTCGGCTCGGCGGCCGGGACGGACGCGAGGCGTTCGGCGGCGAGCTGCGCGCGCGGCGCCGGCGGATCGGCGTCTGGTGTGCGGGACGGCTCGGCGGTGGCGGGTCCGGTGCCCAGCGGGCGGCGCTCGGTCATCGCCCGATCATCCCGGCAGGGCGGGGGCTCCCGTCAGGCGGTTACCGGTTACAGACCGGTGAGTGTGCTGGCTCGCGCTGCTCAGAGCGCTCCGGGGCGGTTCCTTCCGGGCCTGTAACCGGTAACCGGTAACTGGCCGGCCATGACGGGTCCGGAGGTGGCTTGGGAGGGTGGTCCTGCCCCGCCGCTCCGTGGTCCTCGGCGTGGTTACTCCTTACCGACCGCCTGCCGGGGAATGGCCGGTCACCCTACTCCCGGAGGCCGATTGTGTCGTCCCCCTCCGGTCGGTCCAAAGGGCACCCAAAAGGGCACGCATCGCTGACCTTCACACCGCCCGAGGAGCCATACAAGAGGTGTGAAAGCGCTGGTCAGATGGTCTTGCGGGGCTAGGGTCTGTTGCGAAAGTGGATCTTGTTCGTTGATGATCACGTCCTGTGGGACGTGGGGAT
>NZ_BMVN01000087.1:0-18241 GCF_014650735.1 Streptomyces canarius | reverse complement strand
CCGCTGTCTTGCCGTCGAGCTGTCCCATGGTGGTCTCCTTGCTGGGGTGGTGGTCTGGTGGGGGCCACCGTTCCGTTCAACCTTCAATCACCGTAGACCCCGAAAGGTGACGTGTCAACTAACTGGGTGATGGGTCAACTATCCGGGCGGCTGGACATCGGGGCGGCGGGGTCGTGGTGCGGCGGGGTGGCGGCACGGCCGGACATGCCGAAGCGGCGGCAGGTGTGACCTCGTACCTGCCACCGCTCCGTTGCCGGACCGCGCCGCCGGCGCGGCTCGTGAACACGCGCTGTGTGTTCACCGCATGCCATGTGTCACTTTGAAGTAGACCAGGTCGGTGTAGGCCCGCCCGGCACAGCGTCGCTGCGAACGCCTCGCCCTCGTCGCGCAGCACGTCCGCCTCCGCGGTGATGATCAGCGCCGGCGGAAGATGTGCGAGGTCCTCCTGGCTCGCCCGCAGCGGAGAGATGGTGCTACGACCAGGCTCCTCCTCGACGAACTCCTCGTAGGAGGCCGGCTCCAGCGCGACGGCGCACCCCGCTTTCGGTGCGTGGCCGTACTCGGGGGACACGACCGCGGCACCGACGCCGAGGCCCGGTCGCGTACCAGCCGGTCACGGGTGTGCGCGTCACCGAAGACCGCGCCCGTGCCGTGCGCGTACAGGTTGACGGGCAGTGTGTACCGACCGGGTCTTCGGGGCGGACGGCACGGGCCTTGACCCTGGCCGTCGGACCGCCCCGGACGGGTCACTGGGTGACGGCGGCCTCCAGGTTGGTCAGCACGCCCAGCTGGCCGAACAGGACCGTGCCGGACGGGTAGCAGTTGAACGACTCGATCTTGCCCTCACGCAGCCTGAACACGTCGCAGCACGGCACCTTGATGGTCTTGCCGGTGGGCGGGATGACCCCCATCGGCGTGTTCAGAGGCCCGTTGTGCGTCCCGTTCAGGGACAGCTCCACGATGACGATGTCGCCCTGCACGTAGACGTCGTACAGCTCGCGGTGCATGTCGGGGAAGGCCGCGGCGTAGTTCACCACGGGGTCGCCGACCTCCTGGCCGCGGTAGGTTATGCCGACCGACTCGTCCGTGAAGGTGCCGTCCTCGGTGAAGCTGGCGATCCACCCGGGGATGTCCTGGACTTCGGCCACCTGGTAGGCGTCCCTGATGATCTTCTCGTTGTCGAACATGAACCCTCACCTCTCTGCGCAGCCGTGAGCACCATGAGGCGACTGCGGCGACGCTGCATGTGACCACTTCCTTCAAGCCGCACACTAGGAAGGATTTACATGACACGTCAACTGTCGGAGAGGGCGTGACTGCACCTGGATGAATGCTCCAAAGTGATTGACGTGTCATCTATTTGGTCCTATGATCGCACCACAGACAGCTCGGACACGGTCGCGGCAGCACATCGCACATCACGGTGGATGAGACGGCGCCCACCGCATCCCCACAGGTCCGTGTCCGACCCCTGCCGTTCCAGGGCACACCACGCGAACCACCTGGCGGTCTCTGGCTGACGCCAGCAGGAAGCGGCGTCCGGCACTGGCCTCTCCCGGCCTCCGACGCCGGACGTCGAGCCGGTCGAGATACAGGTGCCACGGCCCCTATGAGCCCTTACCAGCATCCAGGAGCAACGGAGAACACCGTGTTCAGACGCTCACACACCATCGCGTCACCTCTCGCCGAGGAAGCACCGCAGACGAACTCGCGGCGTGGTTTCCTGCGGTCGGCCGCCGTCGTCGGGGCGGCTTCCGCCGTGTCGGTCGGGCTGCCCCACAACGCCTCGGCGGTCCAGCCCGCGTCGGTGGCGGGTCTCACCCTGCCGCCCGCCGGCCCGGACATCACCCGTTTCGACCTCCACGTCCCGCAGAGCGCGCTGGTGGACCTGCGGCGGCGGCTGGCGGCGGCCCGGCTGCCGGAACGCGAGACCGTCGACGACGTCTCCCAGGGCGTCCCGCTCAGTCGGCTGCGCGGCCTCGTCGAGCACTGGCGCACGAGCTACGACTGGCGCGCGCTGGAGTCCCGGCTGAACGAGGCGGGCCAGTACCGGACACGGATCGACGGCCTGGGCATCCACTTCCTGCACGTCCCGTCCAGGCACCCGGACGCCCTCCCGGTGATCCTCAACCACGGCTGGCCGGGGTCGTTCGTGGAGTTCCTCGACACGATCGGCCCACTCACCGACCCGACGCGGTACGGCGGAAGCGCGCAGGACGCCTTTCACGTCGTCATACCCTCCATGCCCGGGCACGGCTTCTCCGACCGTCCCGCGCAGGCGGGGTGGGACCCCGCTCGCATCGCCTCCGCCTGGATCACCCTGATGCAGCGTCTGGGCTACCGCCGCTACATCGCCCAGGGAGGGGACTGGGGAGGCGCCGTCACCACCCAGATGGGCAAGCAGCGTCCGGCCGGCCTGCTCGGTGTGCACCTCAACCTGCCGGAGTTCATGCTGACCAACACGGCCCTCGGGGACGGCACCCCGGAGGAGAAGGCGGCCATCGCCCAGCAGCAGGTCTTCGCCCAGCAGTACTCGGGCTACTTCCAGGAGCAGGCCACGCGTCCCGAGACCCTCGGCTACGCCCTGGCCGATTCCCCCGTGGGCCAGGCCGCCTGGATCTTCGAGAAGTTCATCGACTGGACGGACAGCGCCCACCGTCCGGAGCCCCTCCTCGGCTACGACCGCATGCTCGACGACATCAGCCTGTACTGGCTCACCAACACAGGTGCGTCGTCGGCGCGCCTCTACTGGGAGTTCTACCGGGACAACCACGACCTGACGCGCCTGGACCTGCCGGTCGGGGTCAGCGTCTTCCCCGGCGAGCTGGTGCGCACGCCGAGGGTGTGGGCCCAGAAGGCGTACGAGAACCTCGTCTACTTCAACGACGACATCGCCGCGGGCGGTCACTTCGCCGCGTTCGAACAGCCCCGGCTCTTCGTGGAGGAGCTGCGGGCCTACGCCCGTCTCGTCAGGTAAGGGGGTTCCGGGGCGGGCGCCCGCCGATCGGGCCGCGGTGCAGCGGCACGTGACCGGGAAGCACGATGCCGGCGTCCGCTGCGCGGTGCCACCAGGGGGTGCCGAGTCTCGCGGCGGACATGGTTCCCGAGGCGCGTCCTATTGGCCGGACCAGCCGGAATGTGAGCGAGTGCGGGCAGGTGACCTGGGTGGCGTCGCCGTTGTCGTCACTGACCATGCGTCAGGCGCAGCCGTCCCTCGCGGGTGTTCCCGGTGACGGTGACTACATCTCACGCCGACCGGCCGGGCCGCGGTGCGCCCCACTCGTACGGGAAGGGGATGGCGACCTCAACTTCAAGCATGTGATTTGTTTTTAGCGCGTACGGCGGGAAACCGCTGCGACGGGCCTGGAACCCCGAAGATCCGATGTGGAGAAACCAGACATGAAGTCGTTCCGCTGGAAGACGATCATCACTACGGCCGCCGTCGCGGGCATGGGCGGTCTCGCCATCGCCGCCGCGCCGACACAGGCCGCGAGCAGTGCTGTCGGCGGCCACCCCGTCAGCAACGTGCAGGCCCACGAAGCCCTGAGCCCTCAGCAGCTGTCGGCGCTGCCGCTCACGAACCGCCACCTGACCAGGCATGAGATAGCCAACCTCGCGGTCGTCCTGAACGCGTACCACGTGGCGGAGGGCAACAGCCTGGACGTCGAGGCTTTCATCAACAGCTTCACCAAGGACGGCGTCTTCGACGACAAGGTCGCCGGCGCCACCTATCAGGGCAAGGCGCTCGGTGATGTTCTGAACCGCATGGTCTCCCTCTTCCCCGACGTCCACCGTGAACTCAAGAGCATCACGGTGAACGGCGACGAGATCAGCATCGAACTGTCGATCCAGGGCACCTTCAAGGGGGCGTTGCAGACGCCGGCCGGCACCGTCAAGCCGACGGGCGCGAGGGTCGACACCCCGACCGCCGACTTCTGGTACCTGCGCAACGGCAAGGTCGAGCGGTTCGACTGCTACGTCGGGTACACGAAGATGTACTCCGACATGGGCGTGAACCTCGACTGGGCCTCGGCGGTCGCCGGGAAGTGAGCCAAGCCCTCGGCCGCTGGTGTGCGACTGGTGAGGCCGGACATCACCGGCCGAGGGCGAACGGGCGGTACGGCGCCCGCAATCAGCATGGGGGCAGACAAAGCATCCGCACTGAGGGCCGTGGTGTCCGACGTCCGAATCCTGGAACGGCAGGGCACATGGACTGCACCGTCGTGGAGCAGCGCCTCGACGATCCACGCCGCCAGGTGTGATCGCAGCTGTCGCTCCTCTCGCAGCGTCGAGGAGACCCACGCTGTGTGGCAGCCCTGCCTCGCAGAAGCCGGTGGTCCGGATGGTGGTCTCGACGGGGGCCCTGGCTTGCGGCAGGCACTTGCGCAGGGCACGCGCGCCGCGTTCGCGAACCGGTCTCAGAGGTCGTCCCGTAACGCTGGTCAGACGAGCTCGCCGTGGTCGGTGCGATCGCGGCGTCGGATCCCTCGTTGATAGGTCCGTTCACCAGGCTGAGCCCGCGGCGGTTCAACAAGCTGATCACCGCGCCTGCGGCGTGAAGGCCGACTCGGTCCGCGAGGACCGGGCGTGGTCGCTGCCGCTGGGGGACCGGGTGCTACTGGTGCCGCGTACCGGCGGACCAACCTCACCCCGCGCCGGCTCGCCCCGCTGTTCGGTGCCGAAGTCGGCGGCCGACCGGATCGTCGACCACCTCGGACCGGCTCTCGGGCTCCAGCCCCGACGGCGGTACCGCAAGAGCACCGTGCTCATCGTGGACGGCACGCTGGTTCCCGCCCGCGACCGGACCGTGACCGCCTCCAGCGAGCAGGTCATCCTGCATGTCAAAGATCATTTACGGGATGTTGGCCGGGTCGTGGGGACGTGTCGGTCGCGGCCGTGGATCGTGTCGGACGAACTGTGGTCGTCATTGAGCCGTTGCTGCCCAAGCCGGGGCCGAAGCTGGTCCGGGGCTCGGCCGCGAGCACCGGACCAGCGGACATCGTGCGGGGTCCCGTTCGTGTTGCACGGTGGGAGACCTGCCCCGGAAACCGGAATTCGGTTCGAGGATGACCCGTTGGCGCCGCCTGGCCGCGTCACGGCCTCCCGCCGGGGCTGCGAAGCGGTCCCAGCCCTGTCGACCGGGCACGGCCGGGCAGCAGTCACCACGTTCATGTCGACGGACGGGGCATCGAGCTCGCGGTCTCGCTGACCGGCGGGAACCCCCAACGACGCCACCCGGCTGCTGCCCCCGCTCGGCAAGGTCCCACCGGTCGCCGCCGTCGTCGGGGGGCCGCGGCACCGGCCGGACATGCTGTTCGCGGACCGCGGCTACGACCACGACAAGTACCGGTTGTTGCTGTACAGGCGCGGTATCCGTCCAGTGATCGGGGAACGCGCCTCGTCACCCACCGCCGCGTCGAACGCCTTTGTCCGGACCTCTCAACGCAGGGTGAGCCGTCTGCGTCCGAGTCGCTTGCCGGCTTCCCGCCTCCGCGTCGACGTCCGTTCCGGAGTATCACCTTCGGCGTCATGCTCAATTACCGCATGAAGCCCAGTGGCAGGTACCGGCGGGTGCGTTGGGAGGGCGGGCTGAAGCCGGGGCGGCACTGGTGGTCCGTGGAGGAGGAGTCAGGGGAACGGGCGTGTGAGCACCAGCCCGCCGCCGGTGCTCACACACCTGCGTGCGTCATCCCCCGGGAGGGCGGCAGTGCAGCCGGCGCGTGTTTCACTGCTGGGGGTCGAGCTTCTCGATGATCGAGTCGGCGATCTCTGCCAGAAGGGCGGTCTGGCCTGGGCTCATGTGATCCAGGAACAGGCGCCGCACATCTGCGGCATGCTGGGGCGCTGCCGTCTCCAAGGCGGCCCTCCCTGCCGGAGTGATCCGGACATATGCTCCACGGCCGTCGTCGACGCACTCTTCCCGGTCGACAAGATTTCGCTTGGTCATGCGTGCGATGTGGTGGGAAAGCCTGCTCTTCTCCCAGCCGAGCACCTTCGCAAGCTCAAGTACCCGCAACCGGTCGTCTGTGGAACGAGTCAGCTCGGCCAGCACCTTGTAGTCGGTCGCGGACAGCCCGAACTGGCTCTGTAACGACCGACCGGCCCGACTGACCAGCAGGTCGTGCATGCGCAGCAGACCTCGCCATGCACGTTCCTCGACCGGGGTCAGCCATCGAGGTGATTCCGTCATGAGTCCACCATATGAGAAAGTTGACGCGTCAGTCACCTCCCCTTACCCTCGACTTCAGGTGGCTGCGGCTCCGTATCGAAAGTGCGGCCGACGCGAGCCGAGAGGCCGCGCCTCTTCCTGTCCCAAGCCGCCTGAACCCCAGCGAACCAAACGCCCCGCGTCCTGCATGGACGATGGGACCGACAGCTATACATCGCATGTATACACTGTGCGTATAGTGCGGCCATGGCTACCGGAACAGCATCCCGTTACGACACCCCCGCCACCGTCCTCACCGCGACCGCGGCCTTCGGGCTGGTGCTCGGCTGGGCAACGTACGCTCTGCACGGGACGACACCCCTGTTGGAACGGGCGACCAACTCGATATCCACCTGGATCATCTGGACTGCCGTGGCCGGCGGGCTGATTCGTGTCCGGCAACTCGCCGCCTGGGGCGGGGGGTTGATGATGCTCGCCACCTGCGGCAGCTACTACGCGGCGTCCACGCTCGGCAACACGTTCGGGGCCGGAGGGCTCGGAGGCGCCGCCGTATGGTCGGTGGCCGGGCTGGTCGGAGGACCACTGCTGGGTTGGGCCGGGTGGACGGTACGGCGCGGGCGGGGGGACCTGCGAGCGGTGGCCGGGGCGGTCATCGCGATGGTGGTGCTGGGGGAGGCGGCCTGGCTTGGTCTGACGCTTCACTACTGGGGAGAGGCGGTCGTCTTCCTGGTCGTCGGCGCACTGCTCACCGTTCTCCTGACCGCCTATCTGGCGCGCGCCGGGGTGCACCGCTACTGGCTGTGCACTGTGCTCGCCCCCGTCGGCGGTCTCGCCTTCTACCTCGCGGAGAAGGGCATCCTCGACGGACTGCTGCTCGGATCGGTATGACTCCGTGGGCTCCGATCCCGTTCCCTTTCGTGTCGGCGTTCCCCTGCGCTGGCATGCTGCGCGGCGTCGGCGTCGGCGTCGTTGAGGCCGAGGCCGAGGCCGAGACCGAGGAGAAGCCGATGGTCGTACGCCTGCCGTAGTCGCGCGTGGCCCTCGGCCGTCTCGGCGACCGGGTGGCGCCAGACGCTGGGCACTTCGGTGGCGATGGTGGTGTTCTGCGTACACGACCGGCGAGGAGGAGCACGGCCGGATCACCGTCTCTCCGCTGCTCGACGACCCGCGTTCCACGCCGGTCCGGCCTCCGCCGACGACGGCGTGCCGAGCCCGCTCTCCCTGACGCAGGCAATGGAGGAGACAGCGCCGCTGCACCCGCACGTACCCGGAGGCGCACCTGGCGGATCTACGGCAGCGGCTGGCCCGCGTACGCCTGCCCGAACGGGAGAGGGTCCCGCAGCGGCTCCGAACGCGCTGTGCAGGGCTCCCGTGGCATCGCCGCCGACACGCGAACGGACTCCAGCAATAGTTGACACGTCAATACTCGCTGATTAGCTTCGTCGAAGCGTCAATAAGCGCCACGAACTCGCACTCGCGTCTGGCGAATCAACCGGGCACCAAGGAGAACAAAGTGACAGTCAGAGTCGTCGACGCACCCGAGGCGCGCCGCTACGAGGCGCGGGTGGACGAAGGGCCCGAGGTTGCCGGGTTCGCAGAGTACATCCGTACGGCGGAGCTGATCGCGTTCGTCCACACGGAGGTGGCTCCGGCACACGAGGGTCTTGGAATCGGCTCCGCACTCGTCCGGGCCTCTCTCGACGAAGCCCGCGCCGCCGGGCTGCGGGTCCTCGCCACCTGCCCCTTCTACGCGGGCTGGATCGACCGACACCCCGAGTACGCCGACCTGCTGTACCAGAATCGGAGCAGGGTCAGTGACTGAGCGTCCGGCCGAGCCGCTCAGGTGACCGACATGAACACCACGCCGCAGAAGAAGGCCTACGAGACGCAGGACGTCACCGTCACATACGAGGCAAGGCGCTGCCTCCACGCCGCCGAGTGCGTCAGGGGCCTACCCGAGGTCTTCGACGCGAACCGGCGCCCATGGATCAGGTTGGACGGCGTTCCTGCCGGCCGCGTGGCCGAAGTGGTGCGCCGCTGCCCGACAGGAGCGCTCCAGTACGCGCTGGCGGACAACGGAGCGGAAAGCCCCGACCGGCCCACCCGGATCACCCGCACCCCCGCCGGGCAGCTGATCGTGCGCGGTGAGCTTTCCCTGGACACCGACGAGGGGCGGCGCGCCGAAACCAGGGCCGTGCTGTGCGGCTGCGCGCGCAGCCACCGGCAGCCGTACTGTGACCACTCAGGCCCCTGCGGCCAGTGACACCGGCGGCGGACCCGCACCGAGATCGTTCAGCCCTGCGAGCACCCTGAAGCGAAGTGCCCACCCGAAATGAGGCGGGGGCGGTGATGAGTGCCGGACCCTGATCCCTGATCCCGGACGTGCGATGGGTGGCCTGATCTGCCGCATGTTGGTTGACGCGTCAAGTTTCTACTGTCTAGCTTGCTGAAGCATCAACTATCGACCTGACAGGGGCAGTTCCATGAACGACAAGAAGGTCATCGCCGTTACCGGAGCAACGGGTGCCCAGGGCGGTGGTACCGCCCGCGCGATCCTCGCCGACCCGGAGTCGGGTTTCGCGGTCCGCGCGATCACCCGGAACCCGGACTCGCCCGCCGCCAAGGAACTGGCGGAGCTCGGTGCCGAGGTCGTCCGGGCGGACTTCGATGACGAACCGACCGTGCGCAAGGCGTTCGAGGGTGCCTACGGCGCCTTCCTCGTCACCAACTTCTGGGCGCACATGTCCGCGGTGAAGGAGATCGAGGAGATCCAGGTCCTGGTCCGGTCCGCCAAGGCCGCGGGGCTGCGTCACGTGGTCTGGTCGACGCTGGAGGACACCCGCGAGCTCCTGCCCCTGGAGGACGACCGGATGCCCGTCCTCCAGGAGAAGTACAACGTGCCGCACTTCGATGCCAAGGGTGAGGGCAACGAGCTCTTCAGGGTGGCCGAGGTGCCGACGACCTTCTTGAACACCACCTACTTCTTCCAGGGCTTCCTACAGGGTTTCGGCCCCAAGCGCGGTGAGGACGGCGTGCTGACGCTCACCCTGCCGCTGGAGGACGGCAAGCTCCTGGCCGGGGTGGATGTGGCGGACATCGGCCGGACGGCTTTCGCCATCCTCAAGAGAGGCGAACAGTACATCGGTCAGACCGTCAGCCTGGCCGGCGACCACCTGACCGGTGCGCAGTACGCAGAGAAACTGGGGGCGGTGCTCGGCGAGCCGGTGCGCTTCCAGTCCGTGCCCTACGATGTCTTCCGGTCCCTCGACATTCCGGCTGCCGCCGAGATCGGCAACATGTTCCAGTACTACGGCGACTTCGACCAGGAGTTCACCGGCGCCCGCGACTTGAACCGGCTGCGGGAACTGAACCCGGAGCTCAAGAACTTCGACTCCTGGCTGGCCGAGAACGCCTCGAAGTTCTCGGTGAGCTGATGCGGACGCGAGTGCCGCGGTAGGGGGCGGCTCGCCCCCAAGGCTCCCGCGTCAGGCGAGGGCAGTGGTCGTGCCGGTACTACGGTGCGCTCCGATGGCCGGGGTGGGGACGTGGACCTGTGCACCGGTCAGCCGGCCATCTCCCCTGCCATTCTGACGGCGGACTTCCGGGCCGAGGCGGGGTCTGTGGCGACCGGAACGCTGAGGCGGTTCGAGGCTGCCTCTGAAGCGACTGGTTGAGTAGATTTCGTGGTGCGAGAGGAAAAGGCGGATCTACGCCGAGCGGCCGGTCAGCGCACGAGGGATGCCCTTCAGATGGCCGCCCTGGAGCTGCTCGCGCAACGCGGGCAGGAGGGTGTGACACTCCGCGATATCACCGATCGCGTCGGGGCCAACGTCGCAGCGGTCAGTCACCACTTCGGGTCGCTCGAGTCGCTGTGCGACTCCGCGATCGAGTACGCGCTGGAACGCTGTCTGGACGAGCAGATCCAGGAGCTCGGCTTCCTTGACACCACCTCGACGCTGCAAGGGGTGGCGGCGGCGTTCGCCCGGCCGATGACGCGCGCGCTGGCGGCCGGCGGTGAGGAGCTGGCCGTGATGCGGACCGTGGCGCGCGTCGGGATCGATCCGCCCCAGGGCCGGCAGCGGCTGACCGACGAGTTCGACCGGAGCCGCCGAGATGCCCTCAGGATGCTGACGGCCAATCTACCCGGCGTCGACGAGGCGGAGTTGATCTTCCGCACGCGGTGCGCGGCCGGCATGCTGAACTGGCTCGCGCTGGCGCCCATCGGTACCGAGCTGGCGGCCATGTCCGCCGAAGAGATCGGGCGGCAGCTGATCCCCGTGGTGGTCGGGGCGTTCCACGGCTACCCGCAGCCTGCCTCTGGCCAAGCACAAGATCCGCATCAGTGAGTCCTGCGACGAAACCCACGTCCAGGATGCAGCCGCCGACCAGGCGGTGGTCTCCGGAACCGACGCTCCGCCGCCGCGCTTGATCACAAGCATCGCGACCCCCGGCGCCGCGATGACCGACGCGGAGATGGCCGAACCGGTCCCTCACGCGCTCGCCGCCCGTGATCCTCGGCATGCCGGGCACTTCCTTGACCACGAGGGATCGTGGTGATGGCGCACCGTCGGGCGGGCCGCCGTACCGGCGCTTGGGCGACGGCGTCTGAGGTGGTCCAAACCCGCCACGGTGATCGGGAGAGGGGTTGACACAGCGGCGGCCCCGCCTCGTATTGTTGATGCATCAACTCTTCCCGAGGTGAGCGGCATTCGGCGAAGAAGCGGTTCGATGACCGAGAAGGAGATCGTCGCCAGTCGGCGACCAGGGAAGCGGCCCGGCCGGAGTGGTCCTGGAGGTCGCCCATGGCCTGTTCATCGCCCGCGCGCTGACGTGCGACACCTCCGCCCGGCCGGATGCTGAGGGCACGTGTCGCCTGACGGGCGGCAGCGGGATGTTCCGGTCATGGCGTGGGCGGCCGAGCGTAAGAGGCACTCGCGGGGGCGAGACCGGCTACGACGGTCGATTCATATTCATGTGATACATCAACTACATTGGACCCCGCGGAGCAAGGAGCGAGCACTGTGCCGAACGCCGTTGTGATGACCGGGTACGGACCACCGGACGTGCTGGAGTGGACGGCCGTTCCGCTCCCGGAGCCAGGGGAGGCTCAGGTGCGGATCCGGGTCAAGGCCGCGGGTGTGGGGCCGACCGACCTGGCGATCCGCGCAGGCCACCTGCGGTTCCCCCTGCCCGAGACTCCCGTTCTCGGATACGAGGTGGCCGGCGTCGTCGACGCCGTGGGCCCCGGAGTGTCGGCGACCGAGGTCGGTGACGAGGTGGCCGCTCTCCTCTTCGACCGGGGCGGTTACGCCGAATACGCCGTGGCGTCGATCTGGACGCACAAGCCGGGCTCCGTCTCCTGGGCGGACGCGGCGGCGCTGCCGAGCTCCGTGGAGGCGGCGGCCGGCGTGCTTGGCCAGCTGCGGATCACGGCAGGGGAGACGCTGCTGCTCCTCGGGGGCGGCGGCTCGGTCGGCGTGATCGCCACGCAGCTCGCGGTGGCCCAGGGGGTCAAGGTGATCAGCGCCGTAGGGCAGCGGGACGACGCGCTGGCCGCGGAACTCGGCGCGCACCCCGTGCGGTACGGCGCCGGTCTCGTCGGGGCGGTGCGCGCACTCGGTCCTGTGGACGCCGTCTTCGACGCGGCGGGCAAGGGCGCCCTCGCCGACGCTGTCGCACTCGCCAATGGGCCCGACCGGGTCATCACCCTGTCGGATCCCGCGGCAGCCGGATCGGGTGTGGTCCTCTCGGAGCCCACGACGGACCGTGCTCCCGGCGCCCTGGACGAAGGCATGGCCATGCTGGCCGAGAAGCGTCTCCGGCTGAAGGCGCGGACGCTGATGCCCATGCAGAGTGCCGCCGAGGCGCACCGGCGTCTGGAGAGTGGCGAGGTGCGCGACCGCATCATCCTCACCCTTGACTGATTCCGGCGCGTTCGTGCCGCCCGGGTCGGCGTACCGGCTTGCGCGTGCTGGTCGCCGACGTCGTCCGTGCCGGAAGGCGGACCCGCCGTCCGCGGGTGCCGCCCCGGCGGGAACCACGCTTCCGTGCCTGCCGGGGCGGGCCATGGCGTGGGGGACGCGAACACATGTGCCCGGCATGGCGCACGTTGCACGATTCCGCGGCCGGACGCGGCGGCACCTCACGCACCCCCGAGCCCGAAGGAACCTCATGCATCACATACTCGACCCCGAGCTCGCCGCCGTGGCGGCCACTCTCCCGACGGCCGACCTCTCAGATCTGGCGGCGGCGCGGGAAGCGGAACGACTGGTATCCGAGTACCTTCCCGTCCACGAACCACAGACGCCCGTGTCCGTGCAGGACGTGGCCGTCCCCGGCCCCTCGGGTGCGGGCGACGTACGGGTGCGGGTCTACGCGCCCGCCGAACGCTCCGGCACACTCCCCGGGCTGCTCTACCTGCACGGCGGCGGCTACGTCATGGGCAGTCCGGCCCTGATCGACTCGCCGGCCCGGATGCTCGCCGAGCGGGCGGGCGTCATCGTCGTGGCCGTGGACTACCGCCTGGCTCCCGAGCATCCCTTCCCCGCGGGTCTGGAAGACAGCTACGCGGCCCTCGTCTGGGCCGCCGACCAGGGTGGTGAGCACGGGATCGACGCCGACCGCCTCGGTGTCCTGGGCGAGAGCGCCGGGGGCGGGCTGGCCGCGGCGCTCACGATGCTGACGCGGGAGCGCGGGGGCCCCCGCCTGCTCGCCCAGTTCCTCGACGCCCCCACCGTCGACGACCGGTTGAACACCCCCTCGATGAGGACCTTGCGGGACACACCGGTATGGCAGTCCGCCAACTCGCCGATCGCTTGGGGGCACTACCTGCGCGGCACCGCCGAGCCTGGTGCCGCGGACGTCCCGGTGCACGCCGCTGTGGCCCGCGCGCGGGTGGAGGAGCTGGCCGGGCTTCCCCCCGCTCTGGTCGTGGCCTACCAGATCGACCCGACCCGCGACGAAGCACTCGACTACGCGCGTCAGCTCATCCAGGCCGGGGTCCCCACCGACCTCCGCCACTACGGCAAGGCGTTCCACGTGGCCCACTTCATCCCGGGGACCGCGATGGGAAGCCGGATGATCGACGACCGGATCGAAGCCGTCCGCAGGATGTTGGAAGCCTGACGGCACCGCCCGGCCCGCGGCGTGCCGTCACCCCGGGTCGCCCGTCATCGCCCACTACCCCTCACACACCCCCATCCGGGACACGGCAGCCGCCGTGCCCCGGAAGGCGTCCGCACCAGCACCGTCGCAAAGGCCAGTCACCGTGACCGATTTCCCCTCCCCACCGCCCGTCCCGGCCTCCCGCCGGTTCGTCCTGGGCGGCCATCTTCGCCTGTCCGTGCTCACGACCGCGGAGGAGACCGACGGTCGTCATGACCTGTCGGACATCACCCTGCCCGGTGACTCGGTCACACCGCTGCACCTGCACACCGCCTACGAGGAACGCGTCTTCGTCCTCTCCGGCTCCCTGACCGTGTGGGCCGGGACCGACACCTTCACCCTGCGTTCGGGCGACTTCTTCACCATCCCGAGGAACACGCCGCACACCCTGAAGGCCGGTCCCGAAGGAGCCCGTTCCCTGACCATCACGTCACCGGGCAGGTTCGCCGAACTGATCGCCCGCTCCGGGACGCCCGCGCACCTGGCGACCCCGCAGACCGAGTGGGACATGGAGCTTTTCCAGGCCCTCACCGAAGAGTTCGGCGACGTCATCCTCGGCCCCCCCGGTGCCACACCCGCGTCCCTCGACCAAGGCAGGTAGGCAGCGGGCGGATGCGGACCCGGCAGCGGACATTTCCCGACCGTGTCCCCAACACCTGACACCGCCGCTCACCACCTGGCCGGGTACGTGCCGGGCGTGGCGGCCATGCACCGCCCCGGCGCGGCCGGGGGAAAGAGGCCCCGGGGCTGACCGGCCGGCAGACGTAGGCCCGGAGTTCCTCCACGAAGCGCCGGGGCTGCTCGTGCAGCGCGGCGACGCCGAGCTCGTCGCGCTCGACCCGGACTCGGGTGACACGGTGCGCTTTCCCGCCCCCTGGCCGCGCGGCTCGGCACCGTGACGGTCTCGCCGGACGGCGGCACGGCCGTGTTCGCGGGGGTGCACGCGGTGCGCTGCGTGGACGCGTCCGGGGCCGTCGTGTGGGAGGTGTGCCACGGCTGCTGGGCCGGTGAGTGCCTGGTGGCGCACGGCGTGGTCGCCACGTACTGAGCCTGAGGAAGGACGGTGAGCGGCGACTTCAGCCGGGGCTCTGTGCGGCTGTGCAGCCGCAGCGTACGGCGGCGACGAAGTCCGCATACCGCTGCTCGAAATGGAGCGCGGCATGCCCGGCTGGTCCCGTACGGCCTGTTCCCGTGACAGCGTCCCGGTCCGCCGGGTGTGCTCCACCGCCGCCCGCGCGCGAACGTCGGGTGGGCTGTGAGCTGTTCCACCAGGTGCGCGCAGCACAGTCGCAGCAGTTCCCCGTACATGTCGCGGGCGTGTTCCGGTCAGATGCGCCACGGGCCATCGGCGTGGGCCAGGCACCCGGGATCAAGGTCGGCACCGGCTTCGCGAGTGTCTGGGCCACCGTGGACGCCAACCGGACGACCACCGCTTCGAGCCCGTGGGGTTGGTGACGGGCTGGGAGATCCGGCCGTCGAAGGTGATGTCGAAGGCGTTCGGAACGGCCTTCCGGCGCCTGGTCCGGCGGGCCTGGACTCGGCCGGTGGGACCGAGCGACATGATCGCCAGGCAGACACACTTCAGCTGACCTCCACACCGCGCCCCGCTCGACCCGAGGCAGCTCGCACCAGTCACCCCGGCCCGGAGGTCAGCGGCAGCTCCGCGCACTGCGGCCGCCGTTCCCGCCTCCGAGGCCTTCACTCCCCGGTGACCGAGGCTCTTCGGGGTATACGGCCCGGCATGGCACCGATGACTGAGCGCGTCATGTTCCTGCGGGCCGTGCGGCAACTGCACCGTGTCCGTTCCTTCTACGCCGGGGGCGTCCTGTTGTGGGCGGTGTGCGCCGCCTGGACCGGCTGGCAGGCGCCGGGAAGCCGGCAGATGTGGGCGTGCGTCCTCCTTCTCGCCGTCTTCACCGGCCTCCTCGTCACCGCGGGCCTGTCCCTGCGGCGCCTCGAAGTCCCCAGGACGGGCCGGCCCGCGCATCACGCCGCATCACACAAGGCGGCAAGCCCTCGCCACGCGCACGCCTGAGACGGTCACCACCGCCGGCCCGCCGACCCGGCGGGGGCCGCGCCTGGCGGGCCGGCGATAGTCGGGCGCGGCCTTACGTCTGCGGAGCCGGTGGCCGGGCATACGGGCTTCACCCCCTTCGAGAGGAGTTCGTGTCATGCTCGGCATAGTCGCGGCGGTGCTGTTCTTCTTGTCGTTTCTGATCAACGCGGCGGATCTCGGCACCAACGATGTGTTCACTTCGACGAACGTGATGCTGCTGGGGCTGACTGCGCTGGCCCTGCACGTGGCCGGTATCGGTTCCGGCTGGGCCCGCAGACGCTGACCCCCATCCCCCCGGGCCCGGTGACAGTCGACGCTCCGCGGCACCCCAGGCACCGCCGCCGAACGCGCGGCCGCGCACCCCGGCGACCGGCGGGATCGTCGGGCGCCATCGTCTGACGCGCTCGTACGCGCCCGGCACGTACCCCGTTCGGCACTGCTTGGTGTGCCTCAGTCCCTGCTGCCCAGGCCGGTGCCAGGCGGGAACGGTTCTCGGCCGACGCCGACGCCGATGCCGACGATGTGGTTGTGGGTGAGGGGCGTGGAGGTTCTCGGGGGTCAACGCCTGTGCTTGACCCCCGAGAACCAGACTCCTCGGGCATCAGTGACCCGCAGAGCTTCGGCGCCGAGCCAACGCGTTCGCCTCCTCCCGGTCGCGGTGGCCCCGCACTGCGCGGGCGCGGCAGTGAACCTGACGCTCATCGTCGCGGACGGCGCGGAATCGGTCATGGGAGGCGCGGTGAACGGATACCGCACGGGTGAGAGGTGGTGTCCCCCGGTGCGGTACGTCCATCGCGGACAGAGCGATGCCTGCCGTGAGGCGGTTCCGGCAGGCCACCGCGCCGCGTCAGTGGGTGTCGGCAGTCCGTGTGAGGTTCTCGATCAGCTCCTCGGTGATCTCCGCCAGCAGGGCTACTTGGCCGGGGGTCAGGTGGTCGAGGAAGAGACTCCGGACGTCCTCCACGTGGCGAGGTGCGGCTGTCGCTATGGCCTCGTGGCCGGCCGGTGTGACCCTTACGTACACCCCGCGGCGGTCCCTGGCGCAAACCTCGCGGTCGACGAGGCCGCGTTGCGTCATGCGCGCCAGGTGGTGGGACAGCCTGCTCTTCTCCCATCCGAGTTCCCTCGCGAGTTCCAGAACGCGCAGTCGGCCGTCGGGGACGCGGGTCAGCTCGGCCAGCACCGAGTAGTCGGCGGCGGACAGTCTGAACTGACTCCGCAAGGGACGCTCGGTATGTGTGATCAGTCGCCCAAGTGCACGTAGCAGACCTCGCCATGCCTGCTCCTCGGTCGCCGTAAGCCACCGGGGTGGTTCGTCCGTCACGGCACTCCTATTTTGTTGATGCATCACATACCCGTCGCCGGGCACCTTCACGCATGCTTCCGAACCCTGCGGCGGAGACCGTGCCTCGGCGGCGTCGATCACCGTGCCGTTCAGCGGGTGCGAACCGGGACCAGGGCGCTGAGCAGCACCACGAGGGCGCCGAACGCGAAGGCGGTGGTGGTCCCGTGGTGGTCGGTCAGGACGCCACCGGTGAAGGAGCCGACCGCGAGGAAGGTCTGCGAGGCGGTGACGAGGAGGGCCAGGGCGGCCTCGGGGGCCTGCGGGAACAGGCGCATGACCCGGGCCTGCCCGATAGGGGGTACTCCTCCGAAGGCCGCGCCCCACAGCAGGACGAGGGTGATCACGGAGGGGGTCGAGGTGGCGACGGTGAGCAGCAGGACCGCTGCGGCGAGGACGAGTCCGGTGAGGGCGGCCAGGACGCGTAGGGAACGCCCGGCGATGAGGCCGACGAGGAAGTTCCCCGCGAGTCCCGCCAGTCCGTAGCCGAGGAGCACGGCGGTGACGGCGCCGGCGCTCAAGTGCGCGTGCTGCTGGAGGTGGGGGGTGATGTAGGTGTAGGCGGTGAAGTGGCCGAAGAAGGCGACGGCGGTGGCCAGCAGGGCGAGGGCGGCGGACGGGGTGCGCAGGACGTTGCCGAGCGAGGCCGGACGCACGGTGTCGGTCGGCTTCAGGGTGGGCAGTGCGATCCTGAGGAAGACCAGCGTCAGCAGTGCCGCGACGGCGGCGATGTCGAAGGCGGCGCGCCATCCGGCGAGGTGACCGATCAGGGCGCCGAGCGGGAGACTGACGACGGTTCCGGCCGAGATGCCCGCCGTGATGAACGAAGCCGCGCGGTCCGCGTCAGCGGGAGGGACGAGACGGCTGCCGACTCCGGCTCCCATGGCCCAGAAGCCACCGACGCCGAGACCCAGGAGCAGGCGTGCGGCGATCATGACGGTCATGTCGGGCGCCAGGGCGGCCAGGGCGTTGGACACCGTGATCAGTGCGGCGAGGGTGAGCAGGACGTGCCGGCGGTCGAGCCGGCCTGAGGCTACGGTGAGCAGCGGCGCGGCCACGGCCGCGGCCAGTCCGGGGACGACCACGAGGAGTCCCGCGGTGCCGGTGTTCACGTGGAGGCTGTCGCCGATGGCGGGCAGCAGGCCCACAGGAAGGAATTCCGAGAGCACCAGCACGAACGACATCGTCGCCGCGGCTCCCACGGCCGGCCATCCGCTCCGGCTGTTCGGCTCGGACGTTCGGGACACGGACCCGCCCCGGGGGCCGGCTGGGGTGAGGCGATCGCTCATGACTCTCCTTGTCCGCGGCCTCGGCCTTCCGGGGCATGTCCTGCTGGGTGGGTGAGGGCGTACTGGGACGCGGTGATGTGCAGCGGACGGGGCGCGGGCCCAGGACGGTGCCGCGCCCCCTGCCGGTGTGCTGCGGTGGGTGTGGGGTGGGTGCGTTGGTGGTGGTCAGACTTGGTTGGCGCCGCCGTCGATGAAGATTTCGGTGCCGGTGATGTAGCTGG
>NZ_BMVN01000086.1:0-18521 GCF_014650735.1 Streptomyces canarius | reverse complement strand
CTCGACGATCTCGGCCTTGAACTCCGGCGTGAACGAGCGGCGAGGACGCGGCTTCTTCTTCCCTTGCGCGGGTCGAACACGAGGAACGTGCCCACGATCAAGAGGATGCCGTAGATCACCCAGCCGGTGTCCATGACGGCACCGAGGGGGGAGTTGGCGACTTGTCCGAAGGCGGTCTGTGGCGGGCCGGTCAGGCCGAGGTGACTGACCCAGTCGTGGACGGGCGAGTACGGCGGGTCCCGCTAGGCCGCGGCGGTGATGAACTCGGCGAGCCAGGACACGAGCGGGCCGAGCAGGACGAGGAGGGCTCCGGCGCGAGCAGCCACGCCGGAGCGGACGATGGGGTTCATGGAAGGGCCATGCCGGGGACGCGTCGGCGGATGGCCTTCATCTCGGCCTCGTCCGAGACGCCCTGCCAGTCGTACCGCGGCGTGTACGGCGACTCCAGGGCGCGCACCTCGTCGTCGGTGAGCTCAAGGTCGAGGGAGGCCACGGCCTCGTCGATCTGCCGGATCGAGCCGGCGCCGACCAGCGGCGCGGTGACGACCGGCCGGCGTCGCAGCCAGGCGAGCGCGACCTGTGCACGGCTGACGCCGTGAGCGTCCGCCACCTGGCCGACCGCGTCGATGATCGCGCGGTTGGACGCCTTCTGCTCGGGCGAGTAGAGCAGGTCCGCGTAGGCGCCGTCCGTCTCGGAGCGCGCCGTCGAGCGGGCGTCGTCCCACGCGCGGGCGAGGCGGCCACGGGCCAACGGGGACCAGATGATGGTGCCGACACCCTCGTCCAGGCACAGCGGGATCATCTCCCGCTCCTCCTCACGGGCGAGCAGGTTGTAGTGGTTCTGCATCGACACGAATCGCACCCAGCCGTGCTGCTTCTGCAGGTGCAGCGCCTTCGCGAACTCCCAGGCGTGCATGGAGGAGGCGCCGAGGTAGCGGACCTTGCCGCACTTCACGAGGTCGCTGAGTGCCTCCAGCGTCTCCTCCCACGGGGTCGCGTGGTCGTTGCGGTGAATCTGGTAGAGGTCGATGTAGTCGGTACCGAGGCGGCGCAGCGAATGGTCGACCTCGGTCATGATCGCCTTACGCGACAGCCCCCGTCCGTTCGGTCCCAACCGCATCAGATGGCGCAGCTTCGTGGCGATCACCACGGCGTCGCGGTCGGCGAAGTCCTTGAGCGCGCGGCCCAGGATCTCCTCGCTGGACCCGTTCGAGTACATGTTCGCGGTGTCGAAGAAGTTGATCCCCGCCTCCAGCGCGTGCTTGATGAGCGGGCGCGCCTCCTCCTCGCCCTTCGACCACACGGGGTGGCCCCGGTCGGGCTCGCCGCAGGTCATCGCGCCGATCGCGATCGGCGACACGTCCAGGCCGGTGGTGCCCAGCTTGATGTACCGCATGATGCTCAGGGTCCGTTCAGACGCTCGCGAGAACAGGGCGCGCATCCTCCAGGCCGCCCGCGAAGCGCTCGCGGAGGACGGCAGCGCATCGATGAACCAGATCGCCCAGCGCGCCGGTGTCGGCCCGGGCACCCTGTACCGCAACTTCCCCGCCCGCGAAGCACTCGCCCTCGCCGTCTACCAGGACGAGGTCACCCGCATCGTCGGCAGCGTGCCGGGGCTGCTCGCCGAGTTGCCACCCCTCGAAGCGCTCCGCCACTGGACGACCGACCTCGTCGAAGCGATGCGCCGCAAGCACGGCCTCGGTGACGCGCTCAGCCCCGGCGCGCACCAGGCGATCAGCGAGCAGAGCTACGAGCCGGTCATCGCCGCGATCACCGAGCTCCTCGACGCCGGCAAGACGGACGGAAGCATCCGCACGGACGCCGACCCCGGCGACTTCCTTCAGCTCACCGGCGCACTGTGGCGCGCCGCGTCCGGTCCCGAGGACCGGTCACCCCGCATGCTCGCGCTCATCCTCGACGGGCTCCGCACACAACCGCAGCGGTGACGGACTCCGCACACAGCCGCAGTGGTAGAGGTCGAGTACCGGAACTCCGCTGACGGTTTCAGATCCGGGCGAGCACCACGTAAGGGCGCCCGCGGTGTCGGCCGGTGGGTTCTCTCAGCGGGCGGTGGGTCCTCTCAGCGGGCGGGTGCGAGCAGTTCCTGCGACAGGGTCCACAGGCGTCGGGCGTCGTCCGGGTCGACGGCGTACCGGACGACGCCATGCAGGGTGCAGGAGCGGCGGCGCTCGACGACCTCGGAGCACGGGGCGAACGACCCTGGTGAAGTCCGATCAGGAGGCGTGCGGCAGGCCCGCATGAGATCGGTGGCCGTTCTCCATCTGTCCGCGGCTACGACGACCTCGTCGACGGCGTCGCAGGTGTTGCTCGCGTCAGCCGACACTGCGTAGGCGATCATGCTGTCGGTGATCTTCATCTGCGCACTCGTGTCATTCATGTGACGAGTCCGTGGATCAGGCAGCGCCCGCCTCTTGGGCACCTTTGGACGCAGTGGCCACTCGGCCCCGGAGGCGGCCGACGTGAGACCTCTTGAGGTTGGATCAGTGGGCGAGTCGATCGGCGGACAGCAGCCACCGCCAGCGCCGACGCTCGGTGACCAGGGTGACGGCGGCCAGAAGGGTCACACAGACCGCGGGTCCAGGCGGCCACGCCACCCACGAGGAGACCACGGCCGCGACCAACTGGAGCAGCACCAGCAGGATCGTGGCCCAGCCCGGCACCGGGATGATCACGTTGGCCTTGTCCCCGGGGGTCGAGAAAATCGTAGGGAGGCCGATCAGAACGACCACGGACGCGACGGCGAGCAGCCATGAGTGGTCGGCCAATGCCCAGGGCGGGGTACGCCAGGGCCCGGCACGGCGATCGCGCAGACGGTTCCGGCCGGTCGGAGCAGCCCCCGTGAGCGCGCCTCCGGCCTGTCCGTCGCTCGGCCGGCTCGTGGCGGGTCACACCGTCGGGGACGCGTTGAAGTAGGTGTTGCGGTGGCCCTTGCCGTCGTTGTTCCGGCCCAGCTGGACGAGTCGGTCGGCCAGGTACTGCCCGAGCCGGCCTGGTAGGTGAGCGTCCCGGTCTTGTAGGACCCGTTGCCCCATGGTGTTGCCGTGCTCGAGGCCGGCGTAGTTCGCCCACTTCACGACGGGGTCGGCCCCGGCGACCGACTTCTTGATCTGGAGGGGCGGCGTGAGAGCGCCCCAGGCTGGGGCCCTCTGCGATGCGGACAGGCGCATCGCGCCGGGCCAGGTCGTGGTGTATGCGGTCAGCATCACCGCGCACTGGGGCAGGAACGTCGCCTCGCTCGGCGACGAGGCGGCTGTGTCGTCCAGGAACGGCTCGGGCGTTTTTCAGTGGTCGCCGCGCTCGCCTCGCCGTGAACGCTGGTCAGTGCAGGATGCTCACGGCTCGTGCGATCACCAAGAGGGAAGTCAAGAGGGCGGAGACGCTCTGCACGCTCATCATGGCTTTGGCGCGGGTCGACAGCGGCATGGTGTCGGTCGGACTGAAGGCCGTGGAGTTGGTGACCGACACGTACAGGTAGTCCGCCAAGGTGGGAACCCAGTCCGAGGCGCCGCTGGCGCCGTCGGCGACTTCTTGGACGGCGTCGTCGTTCTCGTCCTGTGAGAAGCGGAAGTCCGCCAGGGGCAGAGCGGAGCGGGGCACCTGGGTGCGGCTGACCGGGCCGCCCCGGTCCAGCTCCCAGTAGGCCAGACCGAAGACGATGATGTTGGTGAGCCAGACCTGCAGCGCAGCCACCAACAGGGAACGGCCATCCTTCACTCCGGCGTACACCAGCTCATGGATCAGGATGGTCAGCGCTACGAGATTGCTGATGGCGATGATGGCTACAAGCGTCAGCGAGAGCACCCGGAAGGCCTTCGTCTGCCGGGTCAGACGTTTGGGGTTGATCGCGATGAGCGGAATGAGCAGCAGACATTCCAGGGCGGGGAGCACATAGCGAGGAGCGATCAGCAACCGCTGCGGCAGGAACAGGTACAGGGAGATCGCGGCAAGCGTTGCCACCACTGCCGGCAGCCGTGCCTCGCCCCTGCGCTCATGTCGAGGATGCCTGGTCCTTGCATCCGCACGCGTACGGGCCATACGGCCTGCCCCTTCCGGTTGCTGCCACGACAACGTCACCGCACCCACGCATCCGTCAACAACGCGGGTCGCCGCACATCTCCAGCATCTACCCCGATACACAGCGTTGGATCAACGCGGACAGGCACCCAAGGGGCGCCTGCGGCGGTCGGCCCCCATTCGGTCGTATTGGGCAATGTGGGCAACGGATGACCGGGCCGTGCTGTCACAACGGGCGGCCAGGGTGCCTCGCTCACCTGCCGCTGCCGCTCGCACACTACGCGCGGCGGCAATGCGGGATCTCGACGCGCGACGCCTGCCGGTCCGGCAACGGCTTCCGGCACGGATAACCGGCACGGACACCGGAACCTGCGCTCCCGCCTCGGCACCAGCGGTTCTCGTCACCGTCATTCTCGGCCGGGATTCCATCGCGTCCTTCGAGTGACTACGGACCAGATGCGCGGCGCAGCCTGTTCCACGCACGTCCGCGCCCCTTGCGCCTGCTGGGTCTGCGGGCTGCCGAGTTGCCCGACTCCGGCACGCAGCACTACCGCGTCATGGTCGGCAAGACCTATCGAGGGTGTCGGGGCGTGGGTCGTCGCGCAGCGGCACGGGTGGGACAAGCTGTCGCCTGCCCAGCAGTGGCTACCGGGCGGCGCTCTCGGCGTGGAGCCGGCCGCTCCGGAGGCCCGGCCCGTGAAGGTCACCGTGGATCAGATGCGGGCGCTCAACCTGCGCGGCCCGGCAGTTCCACGCCCGTGAGGGACACCCGCGCCCGGCCCACAAGCACGTCGAGGGCCTGGACGTCGACGGCGCCGAGGGCGACATCAAGCTGCGCTGGTCATGAGCCGACCCTTCGGACCGACGGGGAGGTCGGGCTTGGCGTGCAACTCGTCGTGCCATCTGATGACTTGAGCAAGGCAAGGTCGTCGGATCGTGGCCGTTCCTTTAGGGTGGGGCTGAGATCATGAGGGCCGCGCATAGCTCCTGAGCCGAACCGTCCGGGACCGGCAGGTCGTGCCTGCGACCGGCGGCTTGCTCCTACCGCGTCATCGCCTCACGAGCGGTGGGTCGACGACCCGCGCATCAAGCCCCGGTGGTGCCCTCATCCGCACCGCCGATCCTTCCCCTGGAGCTCATATGCGAAGACCTCGCCCCGCATCTGGTGTGTCCGTGGCCGTTCTCGTCGTGGCGGGGTGGTGAGCGGCTGGGGAACCCGTGAGGCGGCGGCTGAGCCGAGCCCGGCCGGGACGCTGTATGTGAACCACGACGGGGTGTGCAGCGACACGGCGACGGGCTCGGCGAGCATGCCCTTTTGCACGGTGCAGGCAGCGGCGGACGCGGTGGTACCGGGGCAGACGGTTCGTCTTGAGTCGCCGGACGGCCTTCCCTACGTCGAGTCCGTGACCCTGACTCGGTCCGGCACCAAGGACGACCCCATCACGTTCACCTGGGCCGCCCTCGTCCCCGGCGGCTCGCCAGCGGTTTTCACGCCGAAGGGGTCCACACCGGCGCTGACGCTCGAAGCGGTGCACGACGTACGTGTCCAGTCGCTGGGGGTCGGCTACGCGAGCGCGGACGCGGTAGCGGTGACGGGCTCCACGGGCGTCACCCTCGACCGGCTCTCGTTTCGCCGCCCGGTGCCGTCGGCCGGCGGCACCGGTACCGCGGTCGGTGGCCCGCGCGTCTACGAGTTCTTGCCCCCACCGTACGCGGCGGAAAAGGTTGCCCGGCGCACCGAACCTCCGCCGGGCATCGAGCGTCTCCAGGTGCGGGGGTGCGCACTGACCTCGCGCACCGAGTCGTATTCGAGGGGAACCGAACACGTCATGAAGACCAAAATGACCACCGTGGCCCTTGCGGCGATCGTCGCCGCCGGCACCACCGTCGCCGCCGTCCCGGCCTCGGCCGCCACCACCAAGGCCGCGCCGACGCGTTGCCACACCGCCGACCTGAAGGCCGGTTTCGCCACCGGGGACGACGCGAAGCCGGAGATGGGGCGGACCGGGAAGCAGACGCAGGCGTTCATCTGGTTCACCAACAAGAGCAACCGCACCTGCACCCTGTCCGGCTTCGCCGGTGTCGACATGGTCGGCGCCCAGAGGACCGACGGCACCTGGTCCCTGGTGCGCTCCTCCAAGAAGCCCACGAAGGTCACCCTGGGGCGGGGGGACACGACGGACTTCAGCATCAACCTGCTCCCCGTTGCCAGGTCCACGCCGCAGAAGGAGAAGTTCGTCCCCGCGAAGTTCCTGGTCACCCCGCCGAACGAGACGAAGCACTTCACCCTGAAGTGGCCGTTCGGCGGCCAGATCCTGAAGCAGGACGGCGCCACCCACCCGGGCACCTACCTCAACCCGGTCGGACAGTAACCCCCCCGCGGCCGCGCGGTCGGAGCTCCAAGAGGGCTTTGACCGCGCGGCGCTCGTCCATCGCCCGGTAGCCCTCGGCGACCTGGTCCAGGGGCAGGTGAGGTGGAAGACCCTGCCCGGTTGGATCCGGCCGGGCAGGACGCGGTCGATCAGGTCGGGCAAGAAGCCGCGGACGGGTGCGGGGCCGCCGCGCAGGCCGACCTGAGAGAAGAACAGCTCCTGCCCGTCGACGGCCACCTCGTGCGGGACGCCGACGTTGCCATCGGGGCGGGACGAGTGCGGGGCCTGCCGCGTGGACCCGGCTGTGCCGACGCGCTCCAGGGCCGAGTCCACGCCGATGCCGCCGGTCAGCTCCTTGATCCGGGCGACGCCCTCCTCGCCGACGATGTCGGTCGCGCCGAACTCGGCCGCCGGCTCCTGCCGGGACTCGCACCGACTCATGGCGGTGATCCGGTCGGCGCCCCTTCCTTCGCGGCGATGACGCCGCACAGACCGACCGCCCCGTAACCGACCACGACGGCGGTGCAGCCGACCTCACCTCGCGGTCGTTGCGTGTCGTGGCGGTGCATTTCCATTTCGCCGTAGTAGAAGTCCGCGGCGTCCGGTTCGTTCTTCCCGTCCTCCAGTGACTTGCGCAGTTGCCGGTACAACGCGGCCAAAGTCGCTGGTGGCAGTGCCCCGAGACCCGGCGTCCAGCCGGCCCCAGCCGGATGCCGGGCATTTACGGAGCGCCAGTGGTGTTCTTCGACCAACACGCTGCGTCGGGTCCACCATCGAAGGAGCCCACCCGAGGGGGTGGTGGCGAAGGTGCACCAGCCATCCACCCTCAGCTGGTCGAGATGCACCGCTCCCGCGAACTCGCAGAGACTCAGATCGATGCCGAGCAGCACTACGAGCGCAGCATCCGTTCCGTCGAGGCCCATCAGTTGCACCCCAGGATCGAGGTCGTCGTCCAGCACTTCCTCGAGTACGGGGAAGTCACCTGGGTGGACAAGAAAGGGTATGGGGCGGGCGGTAACCGTCAGTGGGAACTCCAAGACCGCACTGCTCAGGTCAAGCTGGGCATAGCGCAGGGACAGCCTGGCCACAGTTGCCCACCGGGTGCGGCGGCAAGTCACCACACAGGCCGCGGCCTCCACCGTCACCGGTACCTCGAACACCGCGTTGTCCAGGTCCAGTGTGCCGCTACACACGTCTCGCGTGCGGAGCCGGGGCGTTTCGCCGGGTTCGGGTGTGCCGCCGGGCAGGTAGAACCGGTCGCGGCCGTGGGTGCGGGCGGTCAGGAGGCGGCCTTCGTCCAGGTGGACCCAGGCCGCCTTCTCGACCACCTGGATCATGCGGCGGTGGGGGCGCTCGCGACGCGGCGCTCGCCGCCGTTGCGCTCCTGCCAGAGGCGGTAGACCTCGACAGCGTCCTCGCGCTCCTCGTGGCGCATCGGCAGCCGGCGCTCCTGCCAGGGCTTGGCGAACTCGTCGTAGAACGTGTTCAGTTCGAAGTACTTGCGGTCGTCGACGTAGTGGGGCTCGTAGGCGTCGCGGGTGGTGAGGAAGACGACCTCGTCCGGCGAGCAGTAGTACAGCGAACCCAGGCACATCGGGCAGGGATGGGCGAGGACGTAGACGGTGGTGCCGGTCAGGTGCTCGGTGCCCAGTTTGGTGCAGGCGTCGCGGATGGCGAGGATCTCCGCGTGCGCGGTGGGGTCGCCGGTCTGGGCGACCTTGTTGGGGCTCTCGGCGAGGATCTCGCCGTCCTTGACGATGACGGTCGCGAACGGGCGGCCGCCCTCGGCGACGTTCTGACGGGCGATGTCGATGGTGCGCTGGACGAAGTCCATGAAAGGTCCTCCAAGGACGGAAGGGGCTGCGAGGCCGCCGACCGGCGGATTCGCGGTGTTCTGGGCGGGGCGGGGCGGGCCGGAAGGCTGTTCCTCCGGCCCGCCCCGTCGCCGCTCGTGTGCGACGCTGTTTCGGTGCCGGTCAGAAGGGCTTGGTCGGCAGGTACTTGCCGTCCAGGGTGATGACGGCGCGCTCGCCGCCCTCGGGGTCGGCGACCTTCTTCACGTCGAGCCTGAAGTTGATCGCGGAGATGATGCCGTCGCCGAACTCCTCGTGGATAAGGGCCTTGAGGGTCGTGCCGTAGACCTGGAGCATCTCGTAGAAGCGGTACATGGTCGGGTCGGTCGGGATCCGGTTCGGCATCGAACCGCGTACCGGGATGGTCTGCAGCAGCAGCGCCGCGTTCTCGTCCAGGTCCAGCAGCTCGGCCACGGCCTTCGCGGACTTCTCCGGCAGCCGGTGCTGGCCGAGGACGGCGGCGGTGGTGAAGGCCACCGACAGGCCCGCGGCCTCGGCGATCTGCTTCCAGGACAGGTCCTTGACGGTCTTCGCCTCCACGGCCTTGGCGGCCAGGGCCTCACGGGCGGTCTGCTCGAACTGTGCGTGCATCATGGTCGATACGTCCTTTCGGGGGCCGCTTCGCAGGAAGAAGCGGGGGGAGTGGGGATGTGGGTCAGGCCGCGGCCGCGGTGAGGTCCTCGACGCGGCCGGTGGGGATGTCGTAGACCCAGCCGTGCAGGGCGACCGTCCCCTCCGCCAGGGCCTTGGCGACCGAGGGGTGGGTGGCCAGGTTCGTCAGCTGGGCGAGCACGTTCTGCCGCACCAGGGCGGGAACGTCACCGTCCGCGGCGGTGCGGGCGACCGAGGCGGAGGCGAGCCGGAGCCAGTCGGCGACCGCCGGGGCGCCACTGAGGTCGTGACCCTCGGCGAGGGCGGTCATCGCGCCGCACGCGGAGTGACCGCAGACGACGATGTCCTTGACGCCCAGTGCGGCGACGGCGTACTCGATGCTCGCCGCGACACCGTCGGCGCCGGGGGCGTGGGCGGGCACGAGATTGCCGGCGGTACGGACGACGAACAGGTCGCCCGGCTCGGCGCCGGTGATCAGCTCGGGGACGACGCGGGCGTCGGAGCAGCCGATGAACAGCGTGTGCGGTGTGTGGTGCGTGGCCAGGTGTGCGAAGAGCTCCGCCTTGGCCGGGAAGACGTCGCTCCGGAAACGGGCGACACCTTCGGTCAGGTCCTGCATGGTCACTCCCTTCGAGTGGTGGCCGACCCGGTGGGCTGGTGAAATCCACCATGCATGACCTGTGGCTATAGAGTCCAAGAGTCATTGGGCATAGAAGCTATCGACCACGTCTATAGTCGGTTCCATGGCTGTTCTCGAACTGCGTCACCTGCGCTACCTGCTCGCCGTGGCCGAACACGGCAACTTCACGCGCGCCGCCGAGGAGCTGCACATCTCCCAGCCCACGCTCTCCCAGCAGATCAAGCAACTGGAACGGACCCTGGGCGTGCAGTTGCTGGACCGCACCGGCCGCACGGTGCGGCTCACCGACGCCGGCGCCGTCTACACCGAACACGCCCGGCGCGCGCTGCGCGACCTGGCCGCCGCCGAACGCGCCGTCCACGACGTCCAGGACCTTTCCCGCGGCCACCTGCGGCTGGGGGTCACCCCCACCTTCACCGCCTACCTGGTCGGCCCGCTCACCGCCGAGCTCCACAGCCGCCACCCCGGCATCGGCCTCACCCTGGTGGAGACGACCCAGGACCGCATCGAGGCGGGCTTGCTCGCCGACGACCTCGACCTCGGCATCGCCTTCGCCGGCCCCCACCTGCCCGGCATCACCGCCACCGCACTGTTCACCGAGACGCTCACCTTGGTCACCGGCGCCCGCCGGCCCGACGCCGACGCGACTTCCCCACTACCCGTGAGAGAGCTCGCCGACCGGCAACTTGCCCTGCTCAGCGGCGACTTCGCCACGCGTGGTCACATCGACGCCTACTTCACCCGGCACCGGACCACCCCGCGCATCACGGTGGAGGCCAACTCCGTCCAGGCCCTCACCGAGATCGTCCAGCGCACGGGCCTGGCCACCGTCCTGCCCGACGCCATCACCCACGACCACCCCCACCTGATCCCCGTCCCCCTCGATCCGCCCATGCCCACCCGCACGGTCACCCTCCAGCACCGCGAGGGCGCCTACCCCAGCGCCGCCACCCGTGCCTTCACCCGGCTCACCCACGACCTCGTCCGCGTCCGCGGCTACCCGCCCGCCCCGTGACCCCCCGGGCCGGCCGATGAAACGCGCATCCGCCCCTGCCGGGAGGCACGGCACGGGCAAACGGCAGGCCGGCTCCTCCACGAACCGTCCGTACGCCATTCGCAGGAAGTACGGGCCTTTGCCGTGATGCCTGTCAGGCCGCCCAGATCGCGGGGGCGCCTTCGTCAGGGTTGGGGCTGGCAGCGGTGGTCACCGGGGCGGCCGGGTGTCGCATGGCGGTGATCGGGACCGCGCCGGGTGCGGTGCTGGGTGCCCACACCATCCGCCATGTCTCATCCCACTCACAGCCGCAGTCGTGGTCCGGGTGTGGGTGTCGTAAAAACACCCCGTGCGTAAGGACGGCGCGCGGGATGCGGGGGATGAGCACCGAGGGGTCGTCGCCCGGGTACAGGTGCAAGTTCCGCCAGCCGTGGACCTGGGCCATGTACGCGGCGGCGGCCTCGATGATGTCGGCCCACCGCTGGTGTCCGAGGACAACGAAGCCGACCGGATAGAGGTGGTCGTCGGTGGGGCCGTCGATGCCGGTGATATGGAGGCCGTGATGGACGATGAAGCCGTTCTCCACCGCGTCCTCGCCGGGCGTCCAGAGCTGTTCGTCAGGGTGCACGGTGCCGTCGTCACCCTCGCTGGTCACCAGGTCGTACAGGCCGCTGGTGGTCATGCGCTCGCTCCGCTGCTGGTGTCCGCCTTCAGGACGCGCGGGAGATGGACGTGGAGGTGTTCGACGTCGACCTGGTGGCCGCGGGCGCGCAGTTCGCGGGCCAGGAGTTCGGTGAGTCCGGCTGCCCTTTTCCGGACTAAGGACAGGCGGCCAGAATCGAGGAGAAGCAGCCGTGGAGCCGCACGAAGAACGAGCGGGTTGACCGCCACCGCCGCGGCAGCAAGGGCGGTCGGCCCGCTGTGATCGCGGCGCCTGCTATGAGGCCGGGTCGGCCCACAGGTCGGTGCTGTGGGCCCCGATGAGAGCGCTGATGTGGGTGAGTGCGTCACTGACCGGCTGCGGGTCGAGCCGGCGTCCGTCACGCAAGCGCAGTGCGACGTGATGTTCAGCGGCCTCCTTGGCGCCGATGACGGCTTGGTAGGGAACCAGGCGGGCCTCTCGGATTCGGGCGCCCAGGCTGCCGCGGTCCGGTCCCGCGACCTGGGCACGCAGTCCGAGAGGGATGCAGTGTTGGGCGAGGGCTGCGGCGTTCGGCAGTTCGGGGTCGGAGATTGGGAGAATGACCAGCTGAGTGGGGGCGAGCCAGGCGGGGAAAGCACTGCCGTGCTGTTCGATGAGATGGGCAACGGCTCGCTCCACACTGCCGATGATGCTGCGGTGGACCATGACCGGGCGGTGTTTGGCGCCGTCCGCGCTGATGTAGTGCAGGTCGAACTGCTCGGGCTGGTGGAAGTCGACCTGGACGGTGGACAGGGTGGACTCCCGGCTAGCGCCGTCGGTGACCTGGACATCGATCTTGGGGCCGTAGAACGCGGCCTCTCCCTCGGCCGCCTCGTAGGGCAGGCCGGAGCGGTCGAGGACGTCGGTCAGCAGGGCGGTGGACCGCTGCCACTTCTCCGGTGCGGCAATGTACTTGCTACCGGGCATCGGGAGGGAAAGGCCGGTATTGAGTGGGGGTGGTGCCGAGTGCCTCGTATGCCTGGCGGATCGTCTCCAGCGCCGCTTGCGGCTCCTCTGCGACCTGGTCCAGGGTGCAGAAGATGTGTGCGTCGGTGAGCTGGGTGGCCCGCACATGGGTCAGTCCGCCGAGCATGCCCGAGAGTTCGGAGCGGTACATGCCGCCCAGTTCGGCCATCCGCGGGGGTAGTTCGCGGTAGCTGTGGGAGTGGGAGCGATAGATCAGCGCGTGATGGGGGCACAGGTTCGGCCGCAGGACGACCTGCTCTCCGCCGAGGTCCATCGGGGGGAACATGTCGTCGCTGTAGTGTGCCCGGTGCCCCGAGATCTCGTACAGTTCCCGTTTGCCGAGTACCGGTGAGTGCACGTGCTGGTAGCCCGCCCGCCGCTCGGCGGCACGGATGTATTCCTCCAGGGTGTGCCTCACGGCCGCGCCGTCGGGCAGCCAGTACGGCAGGCCGGCGCCGATCAGTGGATCGGTGTCGCACAGGCCCGGTTCGCGGCCGAGCTTGCGGTGGTCGTGCACGCTGGTCATCGCGGTCTCCTTGCTGGTTGCGGAGCAGGTGACCGGGCCTACGACGAAGCCCCGGGGCACTTGCCCCGGGGCTTCGGATCAGATCATCTGTCAGCGTGCCGGGACACTCTCCGGCGTCGTCGTCATAGCAGCGCGCTTCATGTCGCAGACGTTGGCAGGATGTACCGCGGTGCACACGGTCATTCCTTGGTCAGGAGATCCGCCGGACAGCCCCTGGATGGGAGCGGCCCCGCCTGGGGCGGGCCGGTGATGCGGGGTGATCAGCTTTGTGGCCGGGGTTCTGCTTCATCCGGTTGGGACGGTGGTGCGTCGTCCGAAGTCGTACGGGTCGTCGGCGGCCGCCATGACGCGCTCGAAGGCGGCGTCGAAGACGCCGGTGAACGCCTCGGACACCGGTGTTTGAGGGCGGGGGTCATCTGGCTGCCGATGGTCTCCGGGAGCCCGAAGGGCGTGGTCCCGGGCGGAGTCGGCTTGGTCGTGACCAGGCCGCCTTCGGGGGCCTCCGCAGGTCCTCATGGGCTCCGGGGTGGGGAATCTTACATAGGCGCTGACCTGGCGATGTCGTATTCTCCGGACATCGGACATGTCCGCGTATCGGGCACGATGGCCCAGTCTTCGGGACGGGTCTGGTCACGGGCCACGGAAGGTGGAACCAATGAGCATGGATGCCGTATACGTCCGCGGTGTCACCGGAATCCAACTGCATCACGTCACGGACCTTCAGGACGCGGGTCGCTTCCTGAGCAATGCGGCGATGGCCATGCGGGCCGCCTTCGTGCGGGCGGGCGACGAGCGGTACTCCGCCCTGCGCGCTCAGGTGATCGAGTTGCTCTCCCAGGCACGCGGCCTCGAGAACGAGGCGCGGGCGAATCTGCAGGAACTGCACTCCTGCGACCCCGAGCGTTTCGTGCGCAGCCGCGAGGGCGAGGAACCGTGGCCCGACGAGATCCAGGCGGGCTTCGTTCCCCGGCACACCTGCCGGGACACCTGCCTCTACCACGACCACGGGGTGCTGGACGCCCTCATGCAGTGCATCTGCGGCCGGCCGCCGTGCCGGGCGTGCAGCATCGCCGGGGAACCCGCGGCGTAGGGCCGGCTCACCGCCGGGGTGACTGAAGGTGCTGCGGCACCGAAGGCGCAGGTCGCGGCCGCGGGAGAACAGGTCCTCGCCCGGTGTCCGTGGGGCTCGGGTTGCGGAAGTCTCTGTTGAGGCGTTCCGTCGAAGTAGGGGAGTTCTCGGTGCCCGAGCGCGTGGGGGGACCGGAGGTGGCTGATGGCGGTGTACGAATACTCCTGCGCCTCTTGCGGCCGGTTCGAGGAACGACTGGCCATGGGAAGCGCCCCCGGCACACGCGACTGTCCGGCCTGCGGCGGCGACGCGAAGCGCGTCTACGCGCCGCCCGGCCTGGCCTTCACGCCGGCCTCCGTCGCCGCGTCGCGTGAGCGGGAGGAGCGGAGCCGCGAGGTGCCGGAGGTGGTCGTCCGCGGTGGGGCACAGGCCGCACGCGCGTTGCAGCCTCCTCATCCTGCCCTCGCACACCTGCCGCGGCCCTGAGTCGCCCCGAACGCCGGGGGATCGGCCCGGCACACATCACACCCGCTAGGAGGTGTGCGTCAGCATGGGCAACGTCGGACTGCTGTATGTGGGCTCCGTCCTCTATCTGAACGGGTTGATCCTCCTCGGCAAGGTCGAAGCGAAGGCCGGGGGAGTGTTCAATCTCTTCGTCGGTGTCTTACAAGTGGTCACTCCGACGTATCTGGTCATGACCGCTCAGGGCGACACCCGTCAGATCCTGACGGCCTCGGGCCTCTACCTGTTCGGATTCACCTACCTGTACGTGGGGATCGGCCTGCTCGCCGGGCTCGACACCAACGGCGTCGGCTACTTCTCCCTCTTCGTCGCCATCGCCGCGCTCGGCTACTCCTTCGCCAACTTCCATCTCGTCCGGGACCCTTCCTTCGGTGTCATCTGGCTCTACTGGGCCTTCCTCTGGTTCCTGTTCTTCCTGCTGCTCGGGCTCAAACGGGAAGCCCTGACCTCGTATACGGGCTGGGTGACCACCATCCAGGGCTGGGTCACCGGTGCCATCCCGGGGTTCCTGCTGCTGTCCGGTTACTGGAAGCACACCACCGAGATCGCCATCGCGCTGGGGGTCTTCGCCGTGCTCGTCTTCGGGGGCCTGTGGCCGCTCACCGGCCGGCGCGGCACTGCGGGCCGGCCCCCGGACGCCGAGAACACCGCAGACGCGTACGGCGGCTGAACTCGGCCGAGGCCGTGTCACTGCCGCGTGTCCGACAGCCGAGCCGCGAGCCGTCAGCACAGCCGAGCCGCGAGCCGTCACGAAAGGTAGCTGTCATGCCAGAAGTCATCTTCAGCGTCGACCAGTCCAAGTCCATGCGCGAGCAGAGGGTTCCCGGGCACAACAGGTGGCATCCCGACGTGCCTGCCGTCGCCATGGTCCGGCCGGGCGCCGAGTTCCGGCTGGAGACCCGGGACTGGACCGACGCCCAGATCGGCAACAACGACTCCGCCAACGACGTGCGGGATGTGGACCTCACCCACGCCCATATGCTGAGCGGGCCCATAGGCGTCGAAGGAGCCGAACCCGGCGACCTCCTCGTCGTGGACATCCTCGACATCGGCCCCGTCCCGCAGCAGGTCGGCAACGCCCCGGGACAGGGCTGGGGCTACACCGGCATCTTCGCCAAGAACAACGCCGGCGGCTTCCTCACGGACTACTACCCGGACGCCTACAAGGCGATCTGGGACATGCACGGCCAGCAGGTGACGTCCCGTCATCTGCCCGGTGTCCGCTACACCGGCATCACTCACCCCGGGCTCATCGGCACCGCTCCGTCCGCGGACATGCTCACCCGGTGGAACCGCCGCGAGCAGGCACTGATCGACACCGACCCCGACCGCGTCCCCCCGCTCGGCCTGCCACCGACCGCCGACCACGCGCTCGCCGGCCAGGCCACCGGACAGGACGCCCAGCGCATCTGCGCGGAAGGCGCCCGTACCGTGCCCGGACGCGAGAACGGCGGCAACCAGGACATCAAGAACTTCACCCGCGGGGGCAGGGTCTTCTTCCCCGTCTATGCCAAGGACGCCAAGCTCTCGGCCGGCGACCTCCACTTCAGCCAGGGCGACGGGGAGATCACCTTCTGCGGCGCCATCGAGATGGGCGGCTTCATCGACCTCCACGTCGACCTGATCAAGGGCGGCATGGAGAAGTACGGCATCTCCACCAACCCGGTGTTCATGCCGGGCAACGTCGAGCCCCGGTACTCGGAGTTCATGAGCTTCGTCGGCGTCTCCGTGGACCACGACACCGACACCAACTACTACATGGACGCGACGCTGGCCTATCGCCGGGCCTGCCTCAACGCCATCGAGTACTTCAAGCGGTTCGGCTACTCCGGCGAGCAGGCCTATCTGATCCTCGGTTCCGCCCCCGTGGAGGGACGCATCAGCGGCATCGTGGACATCCCAAACGCTTGCTGCACCCTCTACGTCCCCACGGGGATCTTCGACTTCGACATCCGCCCCACGGCGGACGGCCCGAAGACCGCCGACCGGGGCAAGTGCGCCGTGACGTCGGGCTGAGGACCCGTGATGTCGGGCTGAGGACCCGATCCGGTCAATCGCGGTGCCCGGCCGGCGCCGACGGCCCCTGACGGCCCGGCGTGAGGGTCGCGGGGGAGGAGCCGGTGGGCGTGCGCCCGCTCTTCGGCGGCGCGGTGGCCAGGCCGAACTGCGCCGCCTCGAGGGCGCCCGTGCCGGTGTCCGAGACACGGGCGGCGGCCACGGAGAGGTGGAGGTCGTTCGTGGTGGAGTAGCGGGGTGTACCAAGGTCTCGTCGATGCCGAGCCTGTCCAGAGCCGCCCTCTGGGCCTGAGCAGGATCGGTGGCGTACTGCCTGGCGAAGATCGGATGGTCGGTGTCGGTGAACGTGGAGTCGGCCCGGTCGTCGCCGTCCCGGTACATCCAGTGGACCTTGCTGTAGTAGTCCTTGGGGTAGCCGTCGTCGGGGTGCGGCCGGGGATCGGACTCCGTGGCCGTCACCGTCCTGGGTGGTCGGCGCCGCCGCGCCGGACGGCGTCGGCGAGCAGACCCAGCGCGGCGGCCGCGGCCGGGGCGGGCACGGCCAGGTCCTCGCCGCCGGTGGTGACGGCGGTCCGCTCGGCCGCCGTCTCCAGGCTGGTGATCCGGGCGAGGGCCTTCGACTGCTGCTCCATGAGGACTCCGATCTGGTGCGTGGTGGGGAAGGTGTCGGTGGTGGGGGCGTACCGGCCGGGGAGCGAGGGCGTCGCTGTTCGCGGCTCTTCTCGCCGCCGGGATCGAGATGGGGCACGACAAGCAGGCCCGAACAAGCGATCTAATACTGGTATGGACGTGACCGACTTCCCCGACGGCCTGGTGCAGACGCAAGCCGCCTTCAACGCCACCTACCTCGCGCTCGCCGCACCCGGCCCGCGCGCCGGTCGGCGGCGATTCGGTCGATCGGCAGCAGCGTCCCGTCCAGCAGGACGAACGCCTTCATCGACGCCGCCCGGACCGCCTCGGCGAGCGTCGGGGCAAGGGCGGCCCGAACCTCAGCTGCCTCGGTGACGTAGCGGTACGCAGTGGTGGTGCCCACGCCGAACCCGGCCGCGAGCTGCACATACGGATGACCGTTGCGGAGATGGGCGAGGGCGAGCAAAGCCTGCCGACCTGCACTCAGGCGCCGCCACCGGGTGCCGAGACCACGGCGGTGTTCCCGCAGACGGGTTGAGAGGAAGCGGAGGGCGGAACTGGACACGTCCAGCCCGGAGGGGTAAACAAGCACGTGAAGCCTCTGGTAGAGACGGATTTCTTGGTCGAAAACCCATCTACCAGGGGCTTCCCCCGTGTATCAGGTCAACCGGCAAGCTGCCGAAGCAGAATGAAGACCTCCTTGGCTACCGGTCTGGCGCATGCGAACGCCGACATCGTGGGTCTAGCTGGTTGTCGTGACGGGTGCACTGCTGCGCCCGTGGCGTCGACCGCTGAGCTCGGCGTCGAGTGTCTCCTGAGCCACGCGCATGGCCTCGGCGTATACGGGGTCCTGCAGCCGCTTCCACATCTCGCCCTCAGAGACGTCCTCAATGCAGCTGACCACCCACCAGATGTTGCCGAAGGGGTCCTTGATACGCCCTCCGCGCTGTCCGAAGGCGTCGTCGGCCAGGGAAGTGACGACATGGCCGCCAGCTGCGACGGCCTGTGAGAACGCCTCGTCCGCATCGGCGACAAACACGCGCAGCAGGCTCGGCATGGCGGACCAGTCCGTGTGTCGGTCGAAGGCCAACACGACGGTGTCGCCGACTCGGATCTCAGCGTGACCGATCAAGCCATCCTCGGTCGACACCCGCCCGAGTTCCTCGCCCCCGAATGCCTGGGTGACGAAGTCGAGGAAGGCCCCCGTGTCGTCGGTGACGACCCAGGGCGCAACGGTGGTGTAGCCCTCCGGCACGGGGCTCGTCTGCTCGGGCATCGCGGTCCTTTCGCTGATGTTGGTTGCCGGCAGCGACGATAGGCGTGAGATAGGTCAGCTTCTGTCCTAAACGGCGGTGAGCTTGGGGCGCAACCGGTACTACCTCACGACTGCTCGCGCTGCTCCAGACCCCGCCTTTGACCCCTGCCCCCGTCAGCCGGAGGTTGGAAAACGCTCAGTCCCGTATTTTGCGATTGGCCGGCGTACAGGCGTGCTCCCGCCGTGCCGGATACGCCATGGCGGTCTCCTGACCGTCGGCGGCGTGCTTACAGGTCATCTCATTTGGTGAGTCTGCGGTAGCAGATGAGGGTGCAGGCGATGCTCGTGA
>NZ_BMVN01000085.1:0-18662 GCF_014650735.1 Streptomyces canarius | reverse complement strand
GCGGGAAGGCTGCCCGCATCACCGCTCCGACAGTTCTCGATGCCACTCGTTGGAGGGGCGGTCCAGCAAGACCGCCCCTGATGGACCATCAGCCAACTACACTCCCGACGATGCCTCTGACCAGGCAAGATAGCGAAATGCTGCTGGAGTACTAGGGCGGATATCTGTGCGTGGTGAGCAGCCGCATCCGCAGCATGCCCACCGTGGTGACGTTCTCCCTGCCTGTCACATCCCTACCACCGGGGTGGGCACGTGCTCGATGACCTCTGCGGCAGGGGTACGTGCGGCATGTCCGCCTTCGGAGTCCCAGACCGCCTCCCGGAGCGAGTCCCGGTCGGCCGCTTCCTCTGCCACGGTCCGGAAGCGCTCGCCCTCATGGATCAGGCCGGTCGCCGTGAGGGTCCGCGACGGGTCGGTGGCCGTGGCCATGAGCCGGGCCGCGGTGGCCGGTTCTGTGTCCGGCGGTATGACCAGCAGGTCCCAGCGGCCGACGGTGTAGGAGAGCAGCAGCAGCTTGTGCGGGTCTTGTTCGGCCTCGAACCAGCCGACGTGCACCACGTGCCCGTGAACGGGCACCTTTCGCGGGATGACGGGCCAGAACGTGGGATTCACCGTTACCCGGGTGATCCGGCCCCACAGTGGGTCGAGGACCGCGATGAGTGCCGGAAGCTCCGCCGTCAGGTCGCGGGAGCGGGGCCACCAGGCACCGTCGATCAGTGCCGGAGCGGTTCCGAGGGGTGCCAGGACGAGTCGGAGGGGCGACGAACAAGGAGTCCGGTCCTCGTCCGCGGGCGTCAAAAGAGCAGTCGCGGTCATGGCAAGGACCCAACCCCGGGTCGGTCGTGGCCGACCCGGTTGTCGTGAATCGCCGAGAACGACGTCGGCGTGGAAGCCGGTGTTACGGAATGCTCTCGGTAATCACCAGGGTACTCCTCGTCTGGGGGCGACGGACCGTTGCGGCTATGGGCTGAACGGAGCACGAGGCGCCGGCCGCCCGTCGCCGCAGTCAGCGCAGGAGGCGGCGGAGCGACGGTTCGCGGGGTCCGTGCCCGCGCCTTTGCTCATGCCGCGTCGTGTCAGGCGGCGGCACCGGTCACCGTGACTGAGACGGTGACCGGCTCCGCTACACCGTGGGTGGCGAGGTGAGCGATGACGGCGGCAGCCACCCGGTCGTGGACGTTCCGGGCGATGTCCAGCGCCCGCCGTCCCTCGGTCAACACGCAGCGCACCTCGATGTGCCATCCCGAACCGCCCGGCGCCCGGTCGGCGCGAACGCCGGCCTCGGGCGGCGTGCGGTGGGGCGCGGTGTTCGCCCGAGCAGGCGCGGCGGCTGCCGCGAGGCGGTGGGCGAGACGGGGTTGCAGGCCGGCCACGCCAGGGACCGCGAGGGCCGCCTCGGCCGCGACGCCGAGGAGCGCGGTGGTGCCGGTGGCGGTCATCACGTGCCCCCGCCGGTCGCGAGACCGGGGCCGAGGGGCGGCCACGGCTCCAGTACGTCGACCACGGTGATGTCGACGGCCGACACGGCGAGACCCAGGTCCTGTCCGGCCGACTGGAGGACTGCTCGGCGTACCTGGTGGACCCGGTCGGGCAGCGGAAGGTCGAGAGCGGCGGCCAGGGTCATGGTCACCCGTACGTCGGTGCCCTCCCCCTCGGGTGCGAGACGGCAGCCCGCCGCCCTGGCACCGGGGACCGTGTCCGTGGCCCGCCGCAGGACCTTCGCCGCGGCGCTCTCGGCGATCCGCAGGTCCCGGTCCGGGTCTGCCAGAGGCAGTAGACGCCCGAGCCGTACCTCCGCCCTGACGATGTTCATGACGCGGTCGGTGAGGGCGTGCAGGCGGGGTGCGTGCTCGGCGCGCAGCGCGCGGGTAGCCGCGTCCACCGTGGCCAGTGCCTCGACTGCCTCGCGGCAGTATGGACAGGAGACGGTGTGCGGGTCCGTGGCCGGCAGCGCGTCATACTCCTGTTCCCAGACCCGGCTGAGCAGGCGGCCGCAAGGGAGTACCTCATCGCCCTGGAACGGGGGCCCGTCGGCTTCGGGCGGGTCTGAGGGCCGCGAGTGCGGGTCGTCTAGCGCCATGGGCCCATCGCCTCCTGCAGGGATCGGCGTGCCCTGAACAGCCTGCCGCGCACGGTCGGCTCAGTGGCCCGCGTCACATGGGCGATCTCCTTGTACGACAGGCCCTGCACCTCCCGCAGGACCCAGCAGAGCCGCTGCCCGGCGTCCAGATCGCGGAGCGCACGGGACAGGGCGGCAGTGGCCGCGTCCTGTTCGGCGCACCGGGCGGGCTGGCTCCAGGCGTCTCCCGCCGCGGGCTCGACGACGACGTCCAGCGACAGGGGCGGCGGTCGGCGTCGGCGCAGGGTCAGGCATCGGTTGACGGTGATCCGGTACATCCAGGTGCCGAACTCCGCGCTGTGCCGGAATTCCGGCAGTCGCCGCCAGGCGCTGACGAAGGCGTCCTGAACGGCCTCCTCGGCGTCCTGGGGACTTCCGAGCATGCAGCGGGCCAGCGCGAGGAGGGGCGAACCGTGCCGCCGGACGAGGACGGCGAAAGAGTCCTCGTCCCCCTCGGCCGCCTGTACGGCCAGCAGCGCGTCCGGCAGGCCGCGACCCAGCAGGTCGGGTTCCGGCGATGGTGGGACAGCGTGTTCGATCATGACGCCCCCGCAACGAGGCTTCGGACCACCCGTGTACCCACCAGGCTTCTGTGACTCACATCACATGCCGCACACGTGAGGAATGTGGCGCCCGATATGTCCAACCCTTCGACGGACGCCACACCGGTGTCCGACCGACCGATCGAGGCGACCGCCATGACGGAGAACATCACCAGCGTCGGCGGGGGCGGCAGGCCCGATGCGGGCGTGAGCGCGCTGAAGGGCCGTACCGGGGCCGGGGCTCCGGCCGAGACACGGGGGAAGACCACCATCGCGGACGGCGTAGTGGCCAAGATCGCGGGCATGGCCGCCCGCGAGGTACCGGGCATCTACAGTCTGGGCGGGGGGATGGCCCGCGCCTTCGGCGCCATGCGGGAACGCGTTCCCGGTGGAGGGGGCGGAGGCGTCACACGAGGAGTGAAGGTCGAGGTCGGCGAGCGTCAGGCCGCCGTGGACCTGGACGTCGTCGTCGAGTACGGCGTCTCCATCGTCGACGTCGCCGGCGCCGTCCGCACCAATGTCATCAGCGCCGTGGAGCGGATGACGGGCCTGGAGGTCGTCGAGGTGAACATCGCCGTCGACGACGTCCACCTGCCCGACGAGGAGGAAGAGGCCGCACCGGACGAGGGCCGCGTGAGGTGATCCACCGCCGGGCCCGGTGAGGGCGCGGTAGATCGCGCGCACGATGACGTACGTGCGCGAGACGGGTGAGTGCATGATGAACGCAGCAACGACGGGCCTCGCGGCGGGCATGGCCCTGGGCTTCGCCGGTTATTTCGGCGGCTTCTGGGCATTCTTGCTGGTTCTGGTCCTGGGTACGGCGGGCCTGATCGCCGGACTCGTCCTGCAGGGCGACCTCGACCTCCGGACACGGAGGCGGCGGTGAAGGCCCGGCCCGGTTCCGCCGGCGAGGCGTCGGGCCCACCGGCGCCGGCCGCCGGCCTGCCGCCCCCGGCCGAGCGGGGCGCCACCGTCATCCCGGACAGGGTGGTCGCCCGTATCGCCACGCAGGCGGCCCGCACGGCCCAGTCGCGGCGTGCAGCCGTACCGCCGGACCGGGGCGGGCCGACGGCACCCAGCGCCTCCGCCGCCGTCCGTACCGGATCGGTGCGCCTGCACCTGGCTCTGGACCTGCCCTACCCCACCGACATCCCCCAGGTCTGTGAGCGGATCCAGCAGGACGTCGCCGAACGGGTGGCCCAGCTGACCGGCTTGCGGGTGGGAGAGGTCACCCTCACCGTCCGGCGGCTGGTGACCACCGCCGAAGCGAGCCGGGGGCGGGTCCGGTGAGCGGCCCCGGGGCACGGGGCGCCGGGCACGCCGAGCAGGAAGGAGGAGCGCGATGACACCCGACCCCGGTCCTCCCGCGCGCGGCTCGGCGCCGTCCGCGCACCGCGCCACGGTGCCGCTGACGAAGGAGCCCGATCCACCCGAACGCGACGTGTCCGGCCCTGATCGCACGGCCGGTGAGCGCGAGGGCGGGCACCGAACCCACCGGCCGTGGTCCGCGCGCCGCATCCCGGCCGCGCTGGTCGCCTCGGTGATCCTCGTGGCGGCGGTCGCGGCGCTGGTCGACGTCATCGCCGTACGGGCGGGACGCCCGGCGGCGGCCTGGCGACGGCATCTGGCCGACGAACTGGCCACCCGCCCCGTGGACGACGTGTGGATGCTCACGGGAGCCGCCGTGGCCGCCGCCGTCGGTGTCTGGCTGATCGTCCTGGCCCTCACCCCTGGCCTGCGGCACTGGCTGCCCCTGCGTTCACCCGTCGGCTGCCCCCGGCTGCGGGCCTCCCTGGACCGTGACGGGGCCGCCGACCTGCTACGTGACGCCGCGATGCGGGTCCCCGGAGTTGGCACGGCGCACATCCGGGTGCGCCGCCACCGCATCAAAGCGCGCGCGGACGTCCGCTTCCGCGATCCCCAGCGGGTGAAGGACGACCTCACCGCCGCCCTCGACGAGGAACGCGACCGGCTGGCCCTCGCCCGTCCTCCCCGCATCGTCGTACGCCTGCGGCGACGCACCGACTGACCGAAACCCGCAGCACCGGAGCCCACACCATGACGCCGCGATCCGCGCTCAACCGCAGCCTGCTGGCCCTCGCCGGCCTGGTCCTGCTCGGCGGCGGACTGCTGATTCTCTTCGCCGGGCTCGACCTCTACCGGCGACATGATCTGGTCCCGCCCGCCGGCTGGCCCCTGACCGCCCCGGCCGACGTCCTGCTCGGCGCCGCCGACCGGGCCCGCTGGAGCGGCCAGGGCTGGTGGTGGTGGCCCGCGGTCATCGCCGCCCTCGTCCTCACCGCCCTGCTCGCCCTGTGGTGGCTGCTCGCCCAGCTGAGCCGACGCCGCCCAGGCTCACTGCCCGTCGGCGGCACACCCCCGCAGGAGGGCGTCGAACTGCGCGACCGCGCTCTCGCCGACGCGATCGCGACCGAAGCCGGTGCCCTGCCGGGGGTCGACGACGCGACCGTACGCATCACCGGCCGACCTGCCCACCACCACACCCACGTCGGACTCACCCTCACCCCCGAGGGCGCGCCCGGCGCCACTCTCGGTGCCCTCTGCGAAGGCCCGCTCCGCACCGCACGCCGGTCCACCGGCCTCCCTGACATGCCCACCGAAGTCCGCCTGCACGTCGCCCGCCACAAGCCCCACCGTGCGGAGTAAAGGAAGAGACCGACCGTTCCCCTGCTCAACGCCCCTGCGGTCGTTCGCAGTCCGCAGGTGACCGGCCCTACTCCCCAAGGGAGACACCATGATCGTCTTGGGCATCATCCTGCTCGTCATCGGCTTCCTCACCGGGATATCCATCCTGTGGACCATCGGAATCATCCTGGCGGTCGTCGGAGCCATCCTGTGGATCCTCGGCGCGATGGGGCACGCCGTCGCGGGTCGACGCCATTACTGGTGACCGGGGTCAGGTCTGACGGCGACGGCTCGGGCCGCAGGCGGCGCCCCTTGAATGCCGGAAGCTCCGCCTTCAGGTCGCGGGAACCAGGCCACCAGGCATCGGCGATCAGAGCGTCCGCGGCGTCGTAATCACCAGGACACTCCTCGCCGACGCCCGGCGGGCTGATGGGGAGCGGCGGGCTGGACGGACCACGAGGAACACGTCCCACAGCCAAGGAGCGCTGGGCCAGGACACGCCAGCCGTCGTGCGTGAGACCGGTCCGGTGGCCGGCATGCGACGTGCCCCAGCGCCCTCGGCCCTCTCCCGCCGGGATCGACAGCCGCTCCACGGAACGCGGCGTCGCCTCCGCAACCGCCCCGGCGTGTGCGGAGTACGGTTGACAGCACCGAGGGCATTTCGCACACCGGCTTCCACGCCGGGTCGTTCTCGGCGAGAGATGAAACCCGGGTCGCCGCGAAGGCGGCCCGGAGACGGGTCCGCATCATGTCGGCGACCTTGCACGAACCACTACCACACCACGAGCCCGCCGCCGCCCTGGCCGCGCGTCTCGCGCTGAAGACCGACGGCACGTCGCGCGGCCTCCTGGACGGTGCCTGGTGGCCCCGCTCCCGGGACCTGCCGAGCGAGCTGCCCGCACTGACCGATGTGCTGGACCCCCTGTGGGGCCGCATCACCCGCATCGCCGTCAACCCGAAGTACTGGCCGGTCATCCCGCACGAGATTGCCGTGGGCGGTCACGTCGTCAAGGTCGGCTGGTTCACGCCGGAGATCGACCCGCACAAGCTGCTGCTGCTCTCCTACGGAACCGGCCGCTGGGATCTGCTGGTCATCCCACCCGAGACCGGGGCGGAGTCGGCGGCCCACCTGATGGCGGCCGCGTCCGACTACGACGGTCCGCCGCTGACCGCAAGCGCTCTCATCGCCGCGGACGAGACGCAGCGTGCCGTCTCCGCTGCCGACCGGCCGCTCGAACCGGACGAGCCAGGGAAGTACGAGAGCGGCCCCTCCTCTGCGGCCGATCCGGCACAGACCGGTCGCGTCAGTCGCCTGATCATCGGCATGTGAGACATGAGCACCTTTTTGACGACCAGCGTCTTCCTGGTCCTCATCGCAGCGGCGGCGTTCGTGATCCACCGGCTCGACTTCGAGCAGGCGGAAAGGATCGCCGTGCACCGGTTCAGTCGCGCGCTGCCCGGCGGCCCGCGCCGCAGCACCGACACGGCACAACCCCCTGCGACCAACACCGTCCAGGTCGCCGGCCGTCGGCGCGGTTCGTACCGACGGGTTTCGGCGCTGTCTCACGAACCGACGCAGGCCCATGCAGAGGTCTCGACCGGCGGGTCCCCGCCCCAGGTGGTCCTCGTCCCGAGGAGCAGCACATGCAAGTCGTGATCGTTCTCATCGTCGTGATCGGCCTCCTGGCCGTCCTGGCTCTCGCCCTGTCCGTGAAGGTCGTCAAGCAGTACGAGAAGGGAGTGCTGTTCCGCTTCGGCCGACTCGTCGGAACACGCTCCCCAGGACTGCGGTTCATCATCCCGTTCGTCGATACCCTGCACCGGGTGTCGCTGCGGGTCGTCACCATGCCGATCCAGTCCCAGGGCATCATCACCCGGGACAACGTGAGCGTCGACGTGTCGGCGGTCGCCTACTTCCGCGTCGTCGACGCCGTGAAGTCGGTCGTCGCCGTCGAGAACGTCAACGCGGCGATCAACCAGATCGCCCAGACCACCCTTCGGAAGGTCGTCGGCCGGCACACACTCGACGAGACGCTGTCGGAGACGGACCGTATCAACCTGGACATCCGCCAGATCCTCGACGTCACCACCGTCGACTGGGGTGTGCAGGTCACCCTGGTCGAGCTCAAGGACATCCAACTGCCCGACACCATGAAGCGCGCCATGGCCCGCCAGGCCGAGGCCGAGCGGGAGAAGCGAGCGAAGATCATCAACGCGGAGGGCGAGTCCCTGGCCGCAGCCGCGCTCGGCGACGCCTCGGACACCATGATGGCCCACCCCCTGGCGCTCCAACTGCGCAATCTCCAGAGCCTCGTGGAGATCGGTGTCGATCAGAACACCACCGTCGTCTTCCCGGCCCCCCTCATGAGCACGATCGGCGAGCTCGGCTCCTTCCTCGCCCGGGAAACCGCGGCCGCCGCACCCGCCGCGGCAGCACCACTGGCCGGCGACGGCCGCACCGACAAGCCTCTCAGTCCGGCCGGCACCGCGCCCGGCACCGCAGCATGACCCGACTACGGCCCGCACCATCACCGCGTACCGCGGTGGTGGTGCGGCCGAGCGATCCGTGCCACCAGAGCGGACTCGCGGCCGACGCCAGTCGCGCGCGTCCTCCGGGTATCGGCTGATGATGGGAGTACGGCCGAACACGCGGAGCTGGTCATGACGGGTTGGCGGGTCAGGGACTACACCCAGGACGATCTCGAAGCGCTGATCCGCGTCGACATGGAAAGCGGCACGACCGAGGTGCCGCCGCTCTTCCCTCTCTCGGACGCCGTGACGGCTCTCCAGGCCCGCCACCCGGCTGTGGTGGCCACGGCCGACGACGTGCTGATCGGCGCCGCGGTGAGCAGGGTGGAGGGCGAACGGGCATGGATCCTGCGCATCTGCATGGCGCCCGGCTGGCGGCAGCGCGGGCTGGGCAGTGCCCTGGTCACCGCCCTTGAGCAACGGCTCTTCGCCGTCGGCGTCCGAGCGGTGCACGCCGTCCTGCCCGAGGGCGAGACCGGTGCCACCGCCCTGCGCAACTGCGACTTCGGCGCCCGCCCCGGGCTGGTCTTCTTCGAAAAGCGCGGGCCGGTGACCCCGCAGTCGGCCGGCACACTGTCCTCGCTCGGAGCGGAGCTGCCGCCGGGGGGACTGTGGCAGAAGGTCGCGGGCATGCAACGGGAGAAGCTGCTCATCGAGCGGCGCCTGGTCCTGCCGCTGGCCCATCCCGAACTGGCCGCCCAGCACGGAGTGGAACTGCCACGGGCGGTGATGCTGTTCGGCCCGCCCGGGACCGGCAAGAGCACGTTCGCGCACGCGATCGCCAGCCGCCTGGGGTGGCCCTTCCTCGAACTGTTCCCCGCCCGTCTGGCCGCCGAGTACGGCCTGGCGACCGGGCTCAACCGGCGCTTCGACGAGATCGCCCGGCTCGACCACGTCCTCGTCTTCATCGACGAGGTCGAGGAGATCGCCGGCGAACGCGGCGGCGCGGACGCGACCGCTGTCGGCGTCGTCAACGAACTGCTCAAAGCGATCGTCCGGTTCCGTAGCCAGGACGGGCGGCTGCTCGTCTGCGCCACGAACAACGTCACCACGCTCGACTCCGCGTTCCTGCGCCACGGCCGCTTCGACTACGTCCTCCCGATCGGCCCTCCCGACCACACCGCCAGGACCGCACTGTGGGAGAGCTACCTGGCCCGAGCGGGCGCGCAGGCCGACAGCGCGGTACTCGCGTCCTCCAGCGAGGGGTTCACCCCCGCCGACATCGCCCATGCGGCGCGAACCGTCTCCCAGGCCCAGTTCGAGCGCACGTTCGACACCGGAACCCGGACCACGCCCACCACCGACGACTACCTGGACACGATCCGCGACACCAGGCCCACGGTCAGCGCCGCCATGGCTCAGGAATTCGCCCAGCAGACCGAGAAGTTCGCCCGCATCTAGGGTCCAGGCCGACGGGGAGTCGATCCGCGACGGACGCGTCAGGCCGGCGTAGGCGGCGTGTCACCGCCCGTATCGATGAGGATCTGTCCGGCCTCGGTGACGTTGTCGGCCCGTACGGCCCTGGCCATCGCGGCGCGTGCCGCGTCGGGCGACGTGTCCGGAGGGACCAGCATCAGGGAGAAATGGTCCCGGTCGCCCCGGGTGACGAGGACGGTGTCGTCACCGACCGGGAAGGAATCGATGTGGACGACTCGGCCGTCGACCATCACCCGGGTCGGCAGTCCGTCCCAGGCGCTCCCGTCCAGACCGACCCGGGCGATGGGCCCGAGATGCTCGGTCAACGCGGAGATCAGCGAGGGGAGCTCGGCACCTATGTCCCGGGACCGCGGCCACCATGCGCCGTCCAGGATTCCCTCGCGCGCGTGCGTCGTCTCCAGCCTCAGCAGGGCCGTCCCCGGTCTCACGGACCGGTGAACGGCGTCCGGCAGGAGCCGGGGGAGATGATCGGAGGTGTCCGAGTCGGCCATGATGTCCGCCCGTCGTAAAGGTCAGTGCGACCGCAGAGCATGCGACCGCGTACGACCCTGCTCGCTCACCGTACTCCGCACGACGCTCGCGCGAGCACCTCACCGCACGGCGCGGTTACGGAAACGGGCAACGGCTCCGGCGTATACCCGCCGGAGCCGCCCTTCCGGGTCATTGCACGTGAGCGTGCGCCGACCCGCTTTCCACGTTACGCCAAAGGGACTAATCCGACATGAACAATCCTTGCGAGGGTTCGCTTCGGTCCGAGAAAGCGACGCGGCGGCTCAGCCACGCCCTTCCTCTTCCGTCTCCATCTGCCGGATCCCCTGGTGCGTCAGCGTGATCATCGCGGGCGTGTTGCCCCTCCCCCAGTCCACGACGACCCAGCCTTCGCCCGCCAGGTACATGCAGGCAGCGGCCATGTCCTGCTCAGGGATGCCGAGGTCGGTGCGGAGCTTCGCCCCATCGACGCCCAGGAGGCGATTGCCCTCGGCGGCTCGGTACAGAGCCTGCATGATCCTCTCGCGGTACGTCTTCCGGTCTCGCAATATCGCCATGACGCGCCTTCCTCTGCCGTCCGTCGGGCCGAAGTCGATGTCATCCGCGGCAGCCGTCGCGGTGAGGCGCATCGGAACGCTCGCGTCCACCGTCGACCGACGGCGCCTCCGGGGCCGACGCCCGATCCCCGGCAGAACATCGCTGTAGTGGAAGGCAGCGATCCGTTCGTCGTGCTGACCGTTGAGCTGGTGGATCAGAACGACTCCCACGGCGATCAGGACGACCAGCACGGCCACGGCGATGACGAGCACGGGATCTCACCTCCGCCGACCGGCGGGCGAAGGCCCCGCCGAGCCGATGGACCGGGGCAGGGACGACGGTCGGCCTGCTCCGCCGTCGGTCTCCCACGCTTCTTCCCTGTTTCGTGCATCGATCCTGTCTGCCGCTTGCTCCCGGGCCGGGACATCGATGCCGTCGCCGGCCATCAGTTGCGCGGCGGCGTCCGCACCGGTTTCCGGCGGAATCACCAGCACGTCGCGGCGGCCGTCAGCGGAGAAGAGAGTGAGTCTGTGCGGATCCTGCTCCTCGGTGGACCAGCCCACCTGCACGGTACGCCCGGCGACGGACACCCAGTGCGGCAGGACGGGCCAGTAGGCCGGGTGCACGGTGACACCCGTGATGCGGCCCCAATGTTCGCCCAGTGCGACCGTCAGGGTGGGCAGCTCACGCGTGAGGGCACGGGAGCGAGGCCACCACATGCCGTCCAGCCCGCCCGGCGCCGGTATCAGGGACAGCCGGGCCGCCGGCGGCGGCGTGCGCCTTCTCGATGTCGTACGGTCAATGGTCACGGCCATGGCGCGGACCTGTCCCCGGGCTCGTAGGTGGGGCCCGGCGCTGTCGATCACCGGAAACGGCACCCGCAGCGGAGCCGGTGCGCGAAAAACTCCCGGTGTCTTCACACTACTCCGCTCACCGGCCCGAAAAGCCCGGGATGACCAGGTAGTTTCCTGCCATCGGGACCTGGTCGCCGGTGCCGATGCCGGTCAGAGCCAGTCCTTGCGCTTGAACGTCAGATACAGCAATGCGGACAGGAGCACGATGACGGCGGCGGAGGTGATGAATCCCGACTCGTGACCGAAGCCGGGATAGGGGAGGTTCTGGCCGTAGTAGCCGGTGATCGCGGTGGGTACGGCGATGATCGCGGCCCAGCTCGTCACCTTCTTCATGATCAGGTTCATGCTGTTGGCCTGGACCGAGAGGTTCGTCTCCATGACCGAGGCCACCAGGTCCCGCAGTGATTCCGTCCACTCGGTGGCACGCAGCACGTGGTCGTAGACGTCCTGGTAGTACGGGACGAGAGGGTCGGTGATCAGGTGCAGGCCGGGGCGCATGAGCCCGTTGACCACCTCGCGCATCGGAAGCACGACGCGGCGCAGCCGGATGAGCGATTTGCGCAGTGCGAAGACCCGGCGCTGCACGGCTTCGATCTCACGGCGCCCGGCCGCGAAGAGCAGGCCCTCCAGCTCCTCGATGCTGTCGTCCAGTTGCTGGACGGCGGCGAAGTGTCCGTCCACGAGATGGTCGAGCAGGCCGTGCAGCAGGAATCCGACGCCGTGGCCGGCCAGGTCCGGGCTCTCGTCCCAGCGGGCGACGACGTCCTCGATGTCGAGGCCGTCGTCCTTGCGGACGGTGATCATGGCCTGACTGGTGAGGAATACGGCGATCTCGCTGTACGTCAGCTGCGCACCGTCCGGGCTGACGGTCACGGCGTAGGCGCTGAGGAACTCGTGGGTGCGATAGCGGTCGAGTTTCGGCCGCTGTCCACGCTGGGCGGCATCCTCCAGAGCCAGTTCGTGGATGCCGAACTCCTGACCGAGCATGGTGAGTTCAGCGGCTCCGGGCCGGTGCAGGTCCAGCCACAGGACCGACGCCGGATCAGCGAGATGCGCAGGGACGTCACCGACGGGAAAGTCCTCCAGGACCAGAGTGCCGTCGTGATACAGCCGGGTACGCGTCACCATGGCCCGAGGCTAGTGTCTTATATCCCTTCCATGCCGCTTCGCCCCGATTGCCAGCGCGGCAGGTTCATCGACAGCGGCCACCCTCCGGGGAGGATCTCACGACGTCAGAGCCCGGCGACATCCGCAGGCTCCGGCCGACGAGCACCAGGGTGCCGGTCCGAAGGCAGGAATGCGGGTACCCGGCTACGGCATCGCATCCGGCGCACACCGCCCGACCGGATGCGGCCCGTCAGCCAGGAAGGACACGCCGACAGCATGACCGCGCACACCCCTCCCCGTCGCCCGCCTCCCCCCGCAGGCGGCAGTGATTTCGCCCGCCTGTCCAAGAAGATCGCCGAGGCCGGCCTGATGAACCGGCGCCCCGGCTACTACACCGTCCGGTCCATCGCCGTGGCCGTCGCCTACGCCGGGGGCTGGAGCGCGTTCGTCGTCATCGGCGCCGGCTGGTGGACCCTGGCGGTCGCCGCGTTCCTCGCCATGATGTTCGGCCAGGTGGCTCTGCTCGCCCACGACGTCGCCCACCGCCAGGTCTTCCGCCGGCGCCGGCCCAGCGAGACGGCCGGCCGCATCGCAGGGGCCGCGATCGGGATGGGCTACGGATGGTGGCAGGACAAACACACCCGCCACCACGCCAACCCCAACCACGAGGACCTCGACCCCGACCTGCTCGTGTGGTCCCAGGACCAGGCCCGTGCCGCGACCGGACTGCCGAGGCTCCTCGGCCACTGGCAGGCGTTCCTCTTCTTCCCCTGCTCCTGCTCGAAGAGGTCAACCTTCATGTCTCCAGCGCGCGAGCACTTGGCGACCGCACCCTGAAGAACCGCGCCCTGGACGGCACGCTGCTCTACGGGCACACCGCCGCCTACCTGACCGCAGTGTTCCTCGTCCTCCCACCCGGCATGGCGATCGCGTTCCTGGCCGTCCACCAGTGCCTGTTCGGCCTCTACCTCGGTTGTCTGTTCGCCCCCAACCACAAGGGCATGCCGATCCTGACCGGCAACGACCGCCCCGACTTCCTGCGCCGCCAGGTCCTCACCGCACGGAACGTACGCGGCAGCTGGTTCACCGACCTCGCCCTGGGCGGCCTGAACCACCAGATCGAACACCACCTGTTCCCCAGCATGCCCAGCCCGCACCTGCGCAGGGCCCGGCCCCTCGTCCGCCGCTACTGCCAGGACCTGGGAGTCGACTATCTGGAAACCGGACTGATCGCCTCCTACCGGCAAGCACTCGCCAGTCTCCACCGAGCAGGAGCGCCACTGCGGCGAGCCCGTATCGGCAGCGCCCCAGCATGACGCACCGGCGCCGGCGGCGTACTCCAGAGCCCTGTCCCGGTGCCCGGCTGCAGTGATCCGGTGAAACGCAACTGCCGGAACAGCCCCGTCGGCTTCCCGGCGGGGCTGCGCCGCCTCACGGCTCCCCTCATTGATGGGCGCAATCGCAAATCCAGCGTCCCGCGAGCATCACAAGAGCACGAACTGTGTGCGGAGCCGAACTCGGTCATTGCGCGCAATCAAAAAGCGCGGTGCGCACAAGTCCCGCCCCCAGCAGGGCGGTTACGTTGTACAGCCACGTACCGCCGATGGCCCAGCCCACCGCGAGCGGCAGGGCGAGCGTGAGGACGCACAGCGCCGGGAAGGCGCGGGCGACGGCGCGGATGTCGCGGTCGGCCAGCGGTCGGGAGCGTACCGGTCGGCGGGTGTGCCGCGCGCGCCGTCCGGGCCGACGCAGCCACCACCGACACATCCGGCCCGGCCACCACCGCCGTCCTCATCACAGAAACCGCAGCCTAGCCAGGCGTCAACGGCAGCTCGACGCGTTGGGCCTCATCCGGTCCCGCCTCTCCGGCCTCACCCTCGGGCGCAGGTCACACCACAGCACCGCCTGACCGGACGCACAGACACCCCCTCGGCCTTGCCATTTCTACTGTCGGCGCCCCAGCACTCTCCGGATCAGCAGGAAGGCCGCAACGGCGATCAGGGCCATCCCCATGAGGATCACGAGGACCCCGACGACGACCAGGACCGTCCCGAGCAGGATCAGAAGCGCCCCGATGATGAGAAGAAACATCGCGAGAACGGTCACGGTCGCCTCCTGTCCCCCCTCCGACTCTGGCCCTTTCCGCCCCTCCATCGCAAACACATCCGGACAAATACACGAATGTCCTTCCCTCAGCAGTGCCCGCCTGCTGGGGTCCGGCCCATTCACGGGCCGGCCTCCGTTCTGCCGTGGAAGCGCGCGGATCGCTCCACAAGCCTGCCGCCGAACGCAAGGAACGCGCCCGCATCCGCAGCGAGAAGGGCATCCACTGGGGCGGACGCTCCCGCGCTGCCGCTGCGGCCTGACCAACCCGGCGAACCTATGCGGTCAGAGCACTAGACAATGAGCCTGCGTTGCCGCTGGCAGACGAAGCAGACGTCTCCAAGCGCATCCCCACCTGCGGCCCGGTCTCAGCAGTTCCCAAGGCGGCGCCGAGCCAACTGCCTCTCGTTCCCTTCGGACACTGCCCAGCACAGTGGCCGCCCCGATGTCTGCAGCGACGTCGCACCAGGGAGTGAACCGTTGGCACCGTCCGGGGCATCGGAGGCGTGGCCGCACGCGAGGGCCCGTCGGCAGGCGAGCTGGACGCTCCAGCGGATGCAGCGGATGATGACCGGCGGGTGGTGGCCGCGGTTGACCCACTGCAGCAGGCCGGTGCGGGTGGATGACGGTGCCCCTGCACGTAGGCTGCCTCCCACGCCGGGCACCTCTCTCACGTGAGGTGGCTAACGCGGTCGCGCGAGCGCGGCCACCAGGCGCCGTCCAGCAGGGCCGGTGCGAAACCGGTGGGAGCGAGCGTGAGGCGAGGGACGGGGGCGAGCCCGCCTTCGGGTGAAGCCGGGCGGGAGATGGTCGCAGTCATGACGCGAACCCTGCCTCAGGCCGACCGGAACCGGCCTGGCGTATTGGATCACCGAGAACGACACAGACATGAAGGCCGGTGTCCGAAGGGTCCTCGGTAACTCCAGCGTACTCATGGGCAGTACGACTTAGACCGGTCGAGACGAGCCCGTTCCCTGCCGCTCGGGCATAGCGTTGATGCAGGTCGTACCGATCGTTGTCAACTCCGCACTCGTCGATCCGCTGGTGTGTCGGCCTGCCAACGCGTCCGCGGTTTCCGGCGAGGGTTTGCATGGCTGGAAAGGCGGCATGGAGGACATGGGAGATGAAGGGCGGTGCCGGTCGACGGCCGAGCCGGATTTCTGGCGGCAGGTCGTCCGACGGCTGGGCACAGCCCTCATCGTGGTGGACCCCACCGGACGGATTCTCGCGGCCAACCCGGCCGCCGAGCGCCTGCTGGGCCGTGCCGCCGCCGCCATGCGGGGCGAGGACGCACACGACCTGCTGCACCGGGACGCGGCCGGCGGCCCGGTGCCCCGGGAGCAGTGCCCGCTACTGCGGTCCCTGGCCGAGAGAGCCGAGGCACGGGGGGAGGGTGAGATCTGTCTGCGCGGTGACGGCCGTCTGACCGCGATCTCCTGGTCCGCTTCCCCTCTGAAGGACGACAGCGCCTTCCAGGGCATGGCCGTGCTGTTGACCGACGCCGCCGGCGACCGCAGCACGCGCCGGGAGCGTGCGGCCTACACGCGGGCTCTGGAGGACCGCACCGAGCGGCTGACGCTGGTGGCGGAGATCACCGACGTGCTGGGTCAGACACTCGAGATCGACGAGGCCCTCGCCCGGCTGGGCCGCCTGCTGGTTCCCCGCCTGGCCGACTGGGCGGCGGTAGACCTGCGGGTCGGTACCGGACAGGTCCACCGTGTGGCGGTGACGGGCCCGGGGGGCCGACACGCCGCGCAGGAGGACTGGCGCGAGCGCCTGCCCCAGACGGAGGTGGGAAGAGCCCACTCTCCGCTCGTCCAGGTATTGAACGGCGGTGATCCCGTCCTGCAGCGCGAAGCAGACGTCACCGAGCCGGCCGGCTCTGCCCTGGCCGCCGTCCACAGCGGCTTCCTGCGGGCGGTGGGCGCGACATCCGCCATCACCGTGCCGCTGGGCTCCGCCCGTCAGGTCACCGGCGCCCTGACGCTGGTGCGCACCGACCCGGAGTCCCCCTTCGACACCGACGATCTGAAAGTGGTGGGCGACATCGGCCGCCGGGTCGGCCTGGTCATCGACAACGCCCGCCGGTTCGGCCGCCAGCGCGCCGTCGCCGAGGCCATGCAGCGCAACCTGCTCGCCCCGCTGCCCCGGCTCGGCCGCCTGCAACTGGCCGCCCGCTACCAGCCCGCCCCGGCCGGCTCCCAGGTCGGTGGCGACTGGTACGACGCCTTCGAGCTGAAGAACGGCACGCTCGCGCTGGTCATCGGCGACGTCGTGGGTCACGATCTCACCGCCGCGGCCGGCATGGCACAACTGCACGGCATCCTGCGGTCACTGGCCTGGGACCGCACCGGCCCACCCGGTGCTGTCGTGGACCGCCTCGACGACGCCCTGCCCGCCATCACCACCGTCCCCATGGCCACCCTCGTCCTCGCCCTGCTCGAAGGCAGCCCGCACACCGGCCCATGGACGCTGCGGTGGACCAGCGCCGGGCATCCGCCGCCCCTCCTGCTGGCCCACGACGGACAGGCGCAGTACCTCGAAGCCGGGCAGGGGCTCCTCCTTGGCGCCGGTTCGAGCACCGTCGGCAGCCGACCGAACGCCGCGCAGTCGCTGCCGCCGGGTTCCACCCTGCTGCTCTACACCGACGGCCTGATCGAAATCCCCGGCAGCGACCTCGACACCGGCCTCACCCGTCTGCGCCACCACGCCCTCGCCCTCGCCCACGAACCGCTCGACACCCTGTGCGATCAGCTACTCGACCGCATGCCGCCCGGCAACACCGACGACGTGGCCCTGCTCGCCCTGCGGATGCCGTCCTGAACCATGACGTGTGCAACTGCAGGCGTGGACATTTATCTTGAGAAGCGGTCGCGGAGCGTTACCCCCCTGGTCGATGACGAGGAGACGGGTTCGCGTGAGACCCGCACGCCTGCCCTTCTTGGTGGAAGGGATCTGGTGTGACGTGGACGCGACCGCTTCCAGTACGTCGGCCGCACGACCACGCACCGAGTTCACCGACGCTGGGTCGGTCGCGTGGACGCGGTTCGCGGTCCGCCCGGCCTCGGAGAGACATGCCGTGCCGTAGACACTCCTCAAAGGCGGTTGGCTTTGCAGCAGCGAAGGGTGTCTCCCGGTTGGGCGCGGAGAGTCCCTGGGTGACAGGCTGTGCCTCGGCCGTCAGAGCGGCGGCGTCGCCCCCTCGTTGCTTCGGGTGCTCAGGAGGGGAGAAGCCGGGCGCAACGGTGACCTCGACGGACGTTGCACGCACCTGTTTGAGAAGCCCCGTCGGACCGCACCGGCGAGGCTTCTCGTCGAACACCGCTATCACACACCTGTCACCGACTGCGTCGACTCCCCCGGACCAAAATGCTCTGACCTGGAATTGTGCGGTCACCTTGGACTGACCTGGACGCCGACAGACGGTCTCTACAACCTGTGCCATGTGGTACCCAGAGAGGGTCCCAGGATCAGGACGGGCGCCTTTTCTGGCCCGTCAAAGCGGTATTGCAGGGTGTTCGACGGTGTCTCACTCACGCGTCAGACCCTCTCACGTCTCACGGACGCCCCTATAACGGAGGGCGGCGTTGGCCTGCCGGTCGCCGCCTGGTTGGGGCGACGCGAGGTCCGACGGCCCGAGGAGTACTCGGTGAGCGGCGAAGGACGCCTCGGATTCAGCCGCTCGGGATTGTCTCAGGGTGATGCGGATGGCCTGGGCCACGGCGTCCTCGGCGTCCCCGCCGCGTGTGCGGGCCCTGACCGCCCGGGCCGCGTTCCGGGCAGCGAGCGGATCCGACGTGCCGCGCCGGCGACGGTCGGTCCGGTCGGGCAGGGCCGGTTCACGTCGTTCCACGTCCTGGGCCGGCATGCGGCGGGCCAGGACCGGCCCGATGGATCCGGTCCCCTCCACTCCGGCCGGCCGGGAAGACCTCGGTGCCGATCACTTCCCCCGTGGGACGGTCGGAACAGTGACGGGCCTGGTCGGCACGCCCCTGTCGAGACAGACCCCTCGGCATCAGCAACGCACCATCCCCGGCCGGCGGCCGACGCGCGCCAGTACGTCGTCGGCGGGTCGTACCGAGCGCTCGGATCCCGCAGGCCATGGATCACCCTGTCCCGCTCTCCGGGTACCGTCAGGGTATGAGTCATCCGCACCCCGAACTGAAAGCCGCCCCTGCTCTTCCTGAAGGAGGGTTGCGGGTCATCGCCCTGGGCGGCCTGGGTGAGATCGGCCGCAACATGACCGTCTTCGAGCACGCGGGCAAGCTGCTGATCGTCGACTGCGGCGTGCTGTTCCCC
>NZ_BMVN01000084.1:0-18665 GCF_014650735.1 Streptomyces canarius | reverse complement strand
ATCCGTACTTTAAGAGCGTTCCGACGGAGCGGATGCTGCTCGGGATGTTCGAGTACGGGGCTGCGATGCCTCCGGCCAGCCGGGTCTACTGAGACCTCCGCATAGAGCGGCGCGTGGCCCCTGTGCTCGTGGTGGTGGTCGCGTGGGCGCCGGACGGATGCCTGTGCTGCTCCTGGTTTCGATGCCTCGCGTGAGATCGCGCAACGTCCGGCTCTCTCGTGACCGCCACCACTCAGTAGGTGGGTGTTGACGTTCGTCGGTGCCGGGCGGACATCTGAAGCCAGCACGGTCAAGCAGGCCTCGGCTGAGACCGGGTGCTGTCCGGCACCGTCATGCGTCAACACCCACCGCTTGATCACTCGTTGGTGTTGGTGGTGCGAGCCCGCCGCATGGTGACCCCTTGATACGCCCGAGCCAGTCGAGCTCCCGCGCAGACCGAGGCCCGTGAGGTGCGCTGGTGCCACGAACGGCTAGTGAGGTGTCGGCCCGGCCCCTCTTGCGGTCGAGGCCTGGGATTAGGTCGCTCGCGTGGCCCGCATGCGCTCGTGACCAGCGCAAACACCCGGCACGTAGGGGAGGGAACACTTTGTTCTACTGCGGAATCGACTGGGCGGAACGCACCCATGACGTCGCCCTGGTCGACGACACCGGCCACCTGGTGGCCAAGCGGCACATCACCGACGACGCGGCCGGCTACCAGGTTCTGCTGGAGCTGCTTGCCGAGTACGGCGACACCGAGGAGAACCCGATCCCGGTGGCGATCGAGACATCCCGCGGGCTGCTCGTTGCCGTGCTGCGGACCGGAACGCGGAAGGTGTTCGCGATCAACCCGATGGCGGCCGCCCGCTACCGCGACCGCCACTCCGTCTCGCGCAAGAAGTCCGACCCCGGCGACGCCCTTGTCCTGGCGAACATCCTGCGCACCGACATGCACACCCACCGGCCCCTGCCCGGCGACAGCGACCTCGGTCGTGCCATCGCCGTCCTGGCCCGCGCCCAGCAGGACGCTCTGTGGAATCGGCAGCAGATCGCCAACCAGCTCCGCTCTCTGTTGCGCGAGTACTACCCGGCCGCCCTGGAAGCCTTCGCCACCTGGGCCAACGGCCTGTGCCGGCCCGAGGCCCGTGAACTCCTCAAGGTCGCCCCGACCCCTTCACGAGCCGCGCGGCTGACCCGGACGCAGCTCCAGGCCGCGCTCAAGCGGGCCAGCCGCAAGCGCGGTATCGACGCGGAGGCCGACCGACTGCGCGACGTCTTCCGTGCTGCGTGGGCCCACCAGCCGCCGCTGGTCGAGGACGCGCTCGGCAAGCAGATGCTCGCCCTCCTCATCCAGCTGGAAGCCGCCTGCACCGCTGCCGACCAGCTCGCTGAGGCGGTGGATGAGGCGTTCCCTCAGCACCCGGACGCCGAGATCCTGCTGAGCTTCCCCGGGCTCGGCATCCAGCTCGCCGCCCGGATCCTCGCTGAGATCGGGGACGACCGCGCCCGCTTCGCCGACGCCCGCGGCCTGAAGGCATACGCGGGCTCCTCGCCCATCACCAGGGCCTCCGGCAAGAAGTCGTCCATCACCCGTCGGTGGGTGAAGAACGACCGCCTCAATCACGCGGGATATCTGTGGGCATTCTCAGCCCTTCGACACTCGCCCGGAGCTGGCGCCCACTACCGGCGCCGCCGCGAGGTCGGCGACTGGCACGCGGCCGCCCAGCGCAACCTCTTCAATCGCATGATCGGCCAGCTCTACCACTGCCTCAAGCACCGCAAGCTGTTCGACGAGAACACCGCATTCCCAGCCTCAGGTCAGGAAATGGAAACGGCGACAGCGTGACATCCGATCAGCCGGGGACCGTGTGCTGTCAGTGTCGGGTGGCATGCTCTGCCACCATGAACAAACAGCAGTTCTGGCAGCTCATTGCGGCAGCGCGCCACCAGGCGCTCGACCCGGATGAGAGCGAAACGGTCGCTCGCGAGGCCACTTCCCTGCTCGTCTCCCGTCCGACCGAGGAGATCGTCGCCGCTCAGCAGGTGTTGTGGGACCTGATGGCTGAGTCCTACACGAACCCGTTGTGGGCCGCTGCCTACGTCATCAACGGCGGCTGCTCCGACGACGGCTTCGACTACTTCCGCGGTTGGCTGATCGCACAGGGGCGTGAGGTCTTCGAGGGCATAGTTGCCGATCCTGATGCGCTCGCCGGACTGCCCATCGTGCAAGCCTCGGCCGCCGACGGCCTGGACCTGGACGGTGAGGACGTGCTCAGCATCGCCTGGAACGCACACATCACGGCGACTGGTGAGCAACTCCCTGCTGACGCCTTCACGATTCGATACCCGCAACTGGACCCTGCCTGGGACTTCGATTTCGACGACCGAGGTGAGATGACTCGCCGCCTGCCACGCTTGGCCGCTCTCTATCTGGAGTGAGTCGCCGGGTCGGTCACCAAGCAGTGTTCGAAGGTCTCATCCCGACGACTTGACGAGTTAGCAACGTGAGGTGTCTATGCGAGCCGCAAGAGCCAACACTTCTGGTCAAGCGCTTCTGAAATGATCGATTACTGTAGGCACCAGCTAGCAGACCGCCCTTTCTTGTGTGTGATGCGCGCGGTTAGGGTTTTGGGCCCTAGCATGAGCTCTATAGATATTCCTGAACACCGATCGCCTTAACTGCGACGCTCAAGCCTTTCCATGGGACCGACGAGAGCGGTGCCACTCGCACTTCGCGGGGGGAGGCAGCGATCGAATAGCCCTTTCGAGGCTTGTCTCGGGCCGGAGCGGCGCCGGTTCGAGGGTCTGGAGTTCGCACTCCCTGTGGAGACCGGGATGAGAGTTGTCGTTGATCTTTCCCGATGCGAAGGGTATGCACAGTGCGCGTTCCTGGCTCCGGAGGTGTTCCGGATGCACGGTGAGGAGGCGCTGATGTACGACCCGAACCCCGACGACGCCCAGCGCAGCCTGGTGCTACGCGCCGCGGCGGCCTGCCCGGTCCAAGCGATTCTGGTCGACTGGCTGGAAGGACGGAACACCCCGGTGGAGGCGTCGGCGCCATGACCAGTGCCGACACTCTGCGGGCGTTCAAGCGCGATGGCCGCATCGTGGTCGTCGGGGCGTCACTGGCGGGACTGAGGGCCGCGGAGGCTCTGCGCGCCGAGGGTTTCACAGGATCCTTGACCATGATTGGTGACGAGCTGGGCGAACCCTATGACCGGCCTCCCCTGTCCAAGCAGGTACTGACCGGGTGGGTGCCGGCCGAAAACACCACGTTGCCCCGGCGTCGTGGCATCGATGCGGAGTGGCTGCTGGGCGTGCCCGCCAGCGGGCTGGACCTCGCGACGAATAACGTGCGACTGGCCGACGGACGCGAGGTGCCCTTCGACCGGCTGCTGATCGCTACCGGGGTACGGGCCCGGCCTTGGTTCGTCGAGTCCGAGGCGGCTCTGGACAGGGTGTTCGTCGTGCGTACGCGCGAGCATGCCGAGAGCCTGCGGCGAGCCCTCGCCGCCGGGCCTTCTCGCGTTCTGATCGTCGGGGCGGGATTCACCGGCTCCGAAATCGCCTCCGCCTGCCGAACACGGGAACTGCCGGTGACGGTCGCCGAACTCGGAGCGACCCCGCTGGCCGGCGCGCTGGGCGCCGTGATCGGTGAGGTCGCGGCGGACTTGCAGCGCACTCACGGCGTCGACCTGCGGTGCGGTGTCAAGGTCACCCGACTTGAGGGCGACGCGCAGGGGCGGTTCCGCCGTGCTCACTTCGACGACGGCAGCACGATCGACGCCGAGGTGGCGGTAGTGGCACTCGGGAGCATCCGCAACACCGAGTGGCTACGGGAGTCGGGACTGGCGGCGGGCGTGTGGGGAATCGTCTGCGACACAGGCTGCCACGCCCTCGACATCAATGGCCGAGCCAACGACGACGTCTTCGCCGCGGGAGACGTGGCACGTTGCCCGCACCCCCTCTACGAATACCGGCTCATCTCACTGGAGCACTGGGCCAACGCCGTGGAGCAGGCCGAGGTCGCGGCACACAACATGGTCAGCCCCCAGGCGGACCACTGGCCACACGCGTCGACACCGCTGTTCTGGTCGATCCAGTTCGGCGTCAACATCAAATCCGTCGGCGTGCCGACCTTCGCCGACGAGGTGGTCGTCACCCAGGGATCGCTGGACGACCACCGTTTCGTCGCGGCATACGGCTATCGGGGCCGCGTCACGGCTGCCGTGAGCTTCGACAACGCCAAGTGGCTGCGCCACTACCGACGGTTGATCGAGACGGCCGCACCTTTCCCGCCACGCTGCCCCACGCCGGACCAGCCGACCGACGTACACCCGGCACCCGTCGGCCTCCCCGGCCCAAGCCTGCTCGCTCAGGGCGCCACCGCGGTCGTCACCGGCCGGACCCGGGTGAGCGCCGCGTCACGGCCGTGCACCGGCATCGGCAGGAGGGGGGTCGGATGACCACGACCGAGACGCCCGGCACGCTGCGACGGATCTTCGACTACTCCGCCCGGGCCGACCCGTACCCGCTGTATGCCGAGTTGCGCGAGACGCCGGTGGCTCTTCAGGAGGACGGCAGCTACGTCATCAGCACCTATCGCGAGATCACGGACATACTGCATGACCCGCACCTGAGCTCCGACGTGCGCAATCTGTCGCGTCCGATGCCCGCACCGGAGGAAGGTGTCACGACGGCGTTCATCAAGAAGGACCCGCCCGAGCACGATCGCCTGCGGCGTATGGCGATGCGCCACTTCGGCCCCCCGCACTCCCCGGGGGTGGTGGCCGGCATGGAAAGCGACCTGACCGCCACCGTCGGCAGCCTGATCGACGATTTCGCGGGCAGGGAGCGGATCGACGTCGTCGACGATTTCGCCTGCCCGTTCCCTGTAACCGTGACCTGCCACTTGCTCGGCGTTCCACGCGAGGAGGAACCGCGGTTCCACGGCTGGGTGAACGACATCATGAACTCGGTCGACTACGACCCCGAGACCGACCCGAGGGAGAAGCTGGACAAGGGCGTACGGGCCCGCAAGGACTTGCGCCGGAACCTCGGCGGGCTGGTGGAACAGCGCCACGGCCGGCCGGGCGACGATCTGCTGGCCCGGCTGGCCAACGATGACGGGCCCGACGGCCGGATGACCGACGAAGAAATCGTCGCCACCGCCAAACTGCTGCTCATCGCCGGCCATGAGACCGTCGTCAACCTCATCGCCAACGGCATGCTGACGCTGCTGCGCCACCCGCAGGTGCTTGAGCGGCTGCGCCACGAACCCGACCTCGTCGCGCCGCTGGTCGAGGAGCTGCTGCGCTACGAACCCTCCGTGCACATCATTCCCTGGCGGACGGCGTACAGCGACATCACCGTAGCCGACACCGTCATCCCGAAGGGCTCACAGATCATGCTTATGCTGGCCTCAGGCAGTCGCGATCCGAAGCGCTTCCACGATCCCGACCGCTTCGACCCGGATCGGCGTGACAACCAGCACCTGGGGTTCGGCAGCGGCATCCACTCGTGCTTCGGCGGCGCGCTGGCCCGGCGGGAGACCCAGATCGCGCTGACCGAACTGGTACGCCGACTCGTCCGCCCCAGGCTGGTCGCCGACCCGCCGCCGTACCGGCCCAGCCCCGTTCTTCGGGGTCCGATTCATCTGGACGTCGAGCAAGGTGATGGCTGACGCGGCAGCCGAGGCCAGTGGCAAGGTCGTGCCGCGTTCCGCTCGCCTTCATCGCACCCTCCCCGACGTCAGGGCGCGTATCGGGTCGTGATCGATGATCATCGCAGTTTCCGGGGCGGGCGCCCTTCCGGGATACGGGGCCCGGTGATCTGCGGCTGCGCCGTGCGGGCCTCCGGCTGCGTGCCCGCCGGCGTCATGGTGCTCGGCGACGACTCCCACAAGCCGCAGAAGGATTGCTGAACCTTTCAGCTTTCCCTTGCGGGAACCCGCCGTGACCGAGGGCGCGGGGGGTGCCCTGGACGCGTTCTTCAGGGCGTGAGTGCGGTGAGATACCGCTGGACCGTGGGTCCGAGCCAGTCCACGATCTCGTCGCGGTCGAGCGCCACGCTCGCCGGGAACCGCAGCACGTAGCGCGTCAGCGCGAGCCCCAGCACGGTCGAGGCGCACAGCGCCGCCCGCATCGGCGCCTGCTCCGGATCGGGGCCCACCTGGCGGGCCAACGGGATCAGCTGCTCGCGCAGCACTTTCTGCATGCGATCGGCGGCGGCCGGATCGGTGGCTCCGACCCGCATCAGCGCGGTCAGCTCCCCGTTCTCCTCCCACAGGGCGAGGAAGTGGCTCACCAGCGTGCGGCCGATCGCCTCGCGAGGTTCGACGGGCAGGTCGGGCAGTCCGGGGTCGATCGCGACGGCAGCTGCATCCGGCGATAGCGCCACTCCTGGCCGTCGGCGGCATCCGCGGTAACCCCAGGCGATCGGCAGCGGGGAGGCGAGTGCGCGCAGCACCATGGCCCTGGCCGGCTCGGGTCTGGTGGCGAAGCCCCTCTCGTCAGGGATCTTGGCGGCGTGGCAGCGTTCGCGGTCGTTCGTCCAGGACTTGGGTGGATACAGCTCGCGGTGCACCAGGGCGCGTGCGCGGGTGGTGGCGTAGGCGGCGAAGACGCCGGTCTGACATTCTCGGTGCGGCCGGCGGTGCCGGAGTACTGGCGCTGCATCCCCGCGGAGGTGGTGCCCTTCGGTGCGTTGGCCTGCGTGTTCGGCCAGGTGTCAGCGTGCCCTCATCACCGCGCAGACAGTTCTCGATGTCATCCGTCGGAGGGGGCTCCGCCGCGACCGTCCCTGGCGTGCCGGCAGCCCACTCCACTCCCGACACTGCCTCTGACCAGGCAAGGGAGTGAAGCGGCTGCTGGAGTACTAGACCCTCGCCTCCTGGTACTGGCCCAGGAAGAGCGGCGTCCCGCGCTCCACCCGCCACAGGAACAGCCCCGGTTCCTCCTCCACCTCCCCGATGTGCTTCCGGAAGGCGATCCTCCGGGTGATGCCCCGGTACGACACTGTCCGCAGCCGTCGGGTGAGGTTGCTCCAGTCCACCGGGCCCGTTCCCACGGTGTCGAGGACGTGCGCGACGAGACCGAGGGCGTCGTAGGCCTCGGCCGCGCCCCAACCGACGCTCTGGACGCCGTACCGCTTCTTGAACGACCGTACGAAACGGGCGGCCGGTGTCAGACGGGCCGGGTCGACGAACGTCGCCGAGAAGACCCACCCCTCTGCCGCCGCGCCGGCCGCCCGCAGGAACTCGGGTGTGAGGACGGCCTGGGTCGCGGCGGGGGTGCCGGTGAACCCCGCCGCCCGTAGTGCGCGTGCGCAGGAGGCGGCGCGCCGCGAGGAGTCACCGCAGTAGACGACGGCCTGTGCGCGTGCCGCGAGGGCGGCGGCGACGGCGGGGCCGAAGTCGTCGGTGTCGGCGGCGACCTGGTGCCGGGTGACCGTGCCGTGGGGCGGAGGGTTCGCCACCAGGGTGTGGGCGATCAGCCAGCTGTAGTCCCGGGCCGCCTGGTCCTCGACGAGGAAGGTGCGGTGGGCCGGGTGCAGGCTGGTGAGATAGCGGACCAGGGGCGCGCCGATCGCGCTGTCGGAGGGACACAGTTGGAACACGGACGACGTGGGGTTCCGCATGTCCACGGCGGCGTACAGGGCGTCTGAGCCCGCCCAGGCCGTCACCATCGGCAGCAACGCCTTCTTGTACCGGTCCTGGGCCGCCAGGGCCGTGGCGTCGGACGTCGGCCCGATCACCGCGCACACGCGGCTGTCCGTGACGAGGCGCCGGGCCACCTCCTCGGCCCGGTCGGCGTCTCCGGCGTCGTCGAGGACCGTGAGGACCAGGTCGAAGCGACGGTCCGCGCGCGCGTTGTGCTGTTCCACCGCCAGCCGGACGCCGCGCTCGACCGAGGTACCGAGCGTCTTGCCGGAACCGGAGAGGTCGGCCTGCACGGCGACGGTACGGCGCCGGCGGGAGGTGACGGTGGACGGCCCGTCGCTGCGGCCGGTCAGCCAGGCGGCCGTGGAGCCGCCGGCGGCCAGCACGACGGCAGCCGCACCGCCCAGGACCAGCAGGCGCCGGCGGCTCGGCGTGGGCGACTCGTCCACCAGCGTCCCGGGCGCCGTGGGCCGCTCGGGCTCGGGCAGGTGCAGGACCTGGGCCGAGCGTGCGGCGATCACCGCGGGCAGCCCGGGCGGCAGCCAGTCGTCGGTGCCGAAGTCGCCGAGCCCGGCGCGCAGTTCCGGCACGGTCGGGCGGGCGGCCGGGTCCTTGGCGAGACAGCGGGCGACCAGGATCCGCAGGCCGTCCTCGGTGATGGCGTCGAGGTCGGGGCTCTCGTGGACGGTGCGGTAGATGACGGCGGGCGCCGTTCCGCGGCCGAAGGGCGGCCGGCCTGTCGCCGCGTAGGCGAGGACGCAGCCCAGGGAGAAGACGTCGCTGGGCGGGCCCACCTCCTCGTCGCGGGCGCGGGCCTGTTCCGGTGAGAGGTAGCCGGGCGTGCCGATCACCACGTCGGTCGCGGTCAGGGCGGTGGCTCCGCCGGCGCGGGCGATGCCGAAGTCGATGAGGCGGGGCCCGTCGAGGGCGAGCAGCACATTGCCCGGCTTGATGTCGCGGTGCACCAGTCCGGCCGCGTGGACGGCCGCGAGCGCCTCGGCGAGCCGCGCCCCCAGCGCCCGTACGGTGTCCGGGGGCAGCGGCCCGTGCTCTGCGACGGTCTCGGCGAGCGAGGGCCCGGGGACGAAGGCGGTCGCGATCCAGGGTTCGGTCGCCTCCGGGTCGGCGGCCGTGACGGGCGCTGTCCAGCGGCCGTCGACCCGCGCGGCGGCATGTGCTTCGCGGCGGAAACGGGCTCGGAAGCCCGGATCTGCGGCGTGCTCGGCGCGGATCACCTTCAGGGCGGCCAGGGCACCGCCCTCGGAACGGGCGAGGTAGACGACGCCCATGCCGCCCGCGCCGATCCGCGCGAGCAGGCGGTACCCGCCGACCGACTCCGGGTCCTGGGCGCTGAGCGGACGCACCGTCACTTGCCCTTCGGCTGTGGCGCTTTGTCCGGGGCGGGTCCCAGGTAGTGGAAGGCACCGTCGCGTACCTGGTGGACGAAGCTGGCGGGGGTGCTGAGCTGGAGGAGCTTCGGGTCGAAGGTGAAGTTCCGGGTGATGCCCTGGTACGTGGCCTTCTTCAGCGGAGCGACCAGCGCCTTGCGCGCCGGGCGCCTGCCCTTGGTGGCGGTGAGCTGCCGTATCAGCAGGTTCGCCGCGTCGTAGCCCTCGGCCGCCCAGAATCCGGGCGGGCGGCCGTACCGCTTGCGGAACGCCTGGGCGAAGGAGCGGACCTGAGCCGCGCCGGGCCCGATCGCTCCGGCCACGACCGTCCAGCCCGCCGCGCTCTCCTCGGCGGCGAACCGGGGGTCGAGCGCGGGTTCGGCCGCGTACTTCGGCCCGTCGAATCCGGCCAGCCCCTTGGCCGCCCGGATCGCCCCCTCCAACGGCCCCGCGTAGACGAACGCCTTGATGCCGGCGTCGCGCATGTCCTCCAGGACGGGCCCGAAGTCGGCCGTGCCGGCGGGGACGACGCGGGGGTGGGTGGCGTCGCGGTACTGCCGGACGATGAAGTTGACCATCTGGACGGTCTGCCAGGACACGTCACCGGCGGTGCGGTCCAGCAGGACGCCGACGGGGCTGGCCGCACTGGTCGCTTCCAGATGGAAGGCCAGCTTCATGGCGACGGTGCCGTGCAGGGGGCGGCCACGTACGAAGGAGCGGATGTTCTGGTACAGGTTCTGCCCGGCGGACATGCTGATCAGGGGCAGCAGGGCCGTGTCGTAGACGGGCAGCGCGGCCTGGGTCGTCTCGTCGGTGCTCGATCCGAGCACGGCCAGCACGTCCGGGTCGTCGACGAGCCGCTGGGCCGCGGCGGCGGCACGGTCGGCCAGTCCCGCGTCGTCCGAGGTCTTCAGTTCGAGCGTGAACGGCTTGTCGCGGCGGGCGTTGAACTCATCCACCGCGAGCCGTGCCCCCTGCTCCTGGGCCTGCCCGGCCGCCCGGCCGGCACCGCTGAGGTCCGCCTGCACGCCGAGCGCCCAACCGGGTGCGGTGGCCTGCTTCTTCCCGGTGCCTCCACTGTGGCGCAGCGCGGCCCAGGCGGCCGCGCCCCCGCCCGCGGCGAGCACGGCGGCACCGCCGGAGGCGACGGCGAGGAACCTGCGGCGCGAGGGGGCGGGCCGGGGCGGCGCCTCGGCGAGCGTGGCCTCGATGTCGGGCAGGGCCAGCATCGCGGCCGACCGTTCGGCGACCATGCGGACGACGTCGGCGGGCAGCCACTCGGCGGTGCCCGGGGACCCGTCCTCCACCAGGGCGGCGTCCAGTTCGGCCGCGGTGGGCCGATCGGCGGGGTCCTTGGCCAGACAGCGCAGCAGGACGGCCTCCACCTCCTCGTCGACGCCGTCGAGGTCGGGGCTGTCGTGGACGGTGCGGTAGAGCAGGGCGTCGACGGCGCCGCCGCCGAAGGGCGGCCGGCCGGTCGCCGCGTAGGCCAGCACGCAGCCCAGCGAGAAGACGTCGCTCGCGGGCCCGAGGCGCCCACCGTGGGCCGTGGCCTGCTCCGGGGACAGGAAGCCGGGGGTGCCGACGACGAGGTCCGCGGAGGTGATCGCGGTGTCGTCCAGGGAGCGGGCGATCCCGAAGTCGATGAGGCGGGGGCCGTCGGCGGCGAGCAGGATGTTGCCCGGTTTGACGTCCCGGTGCACCAGACCGGCGTCGTGCACGGCGGCGAGCGCGCGGGCCAGCATCTTGCCGAGCAGGCGTACCGTCCGCACGGGCAGCGGGCCGTGCCGGCCGACCGCGTCGGCGAGGGACGGGCCGGGCTCGAAGGCGGTGGCCAGCCAGGGCTGTTCGGCGGCGGGGTCGGCACCGGTGACCTTGACCACCCACGGGCTGTCCACGCGTCGCGCGGCGTTCGCCTCGCGGCGGAAACGGGCGCGGAATGCCTCGTCGTGCGCGTACCCGGCCTGGATCACCTTGACGGCGGCGAGCGCGCCCGACTCCGTACGGCCGAGGTAGACGACGCCCATGCCGCCCTCGCCCAGCCGGGCGAGCAGGCGGTGGCCGCCGACGAACGACGGGTCGGAGGGGTGCAGGGAGCGGTAGGTCACTTCTGAACCCCCAGTGCGGTGCGCACCTTGGTCTCCATCCCGGCCACCGCCCGTGCCTGGACGGTCAGCAGGTCGCCCTGGCCGAAGCCCTTGCCGCCCTCGACGACGACGGCGATCGTCACCGGACCGAGCCGGACCTGGTTCCAGATGTAGTACGTCGACCCCTTGCCGAGGGCCGGATTGTCGTACGTGCCCATCTCGATGAGGTAGTCGTCGGCGGTGGTGTTGCCGTTCGTGCCGTAGCCGGAGCCCATCGAGTTCAGGCCGGTGATCCGCTCGGTGGCGCGCAGTTGCTGGTCGGGGCAGCGCAGCGCCTCCTCCAGCGTCTCGGCCATCTCCTGGTCGGCCTGCGCGACGGTGCGGTGCAGGGTGACGGTGGCGGCGGTGCGGACCTCGCCCTTCGGGCCGGCCGCGGGCAGCCGGCTGTGGCGGGTGAAGGTGGCGAGGACGTCGCCGGGCAGGGACTCCTGCCGCCAGACGCAGTCGGTGCCGAGGACGGGCCAGGCGGCCGGGTCGCTCTCGTACGGAGGGTTCTTGACGTAGCCCGGGCCATAGCTGTCCGGGCCCGCGGTGATGGCGCGGACCAGGTCAAGGGCGGCGGACGGGGTGGTGGGGACGCGTGCGGGGTCGACCGTGAAGCGCGTGGTGACCTCACCCGTACCGCGCTGTGCGGCCGGTGAGGTCACGGAGGAGGAGGCGCTCGGACCGGTCCGGTGCCCGCCGTCACCCAAGCCGGAACAGCCCGCGAGCAGTACCCCGCACACGGCCAGCACCACGTGTCCCCGCCCTGTGCGTGTCCGCGTCGCCGCGTACGTCATGAAGCCCCCACTCACCATGCGTCCGTGCCAGTGTGCGATCGGAGCGAGTGTAGGGGGCATCGGTCAACTCACATTGCTCGGGAGGCGGTTGGCAGAGCCATGTGACGGTCCTCAAGTGCGCCGGTGAGTCACCCGGCGGCTGTGTGAGCGCGGGTGGCGGGAACCGGCGCGGTCCTACGGGAACCAACTACTCGCGCACCCGGCGCAGCACGGTCCCAGTCCATGAACATCGCCGGCCGCGGCTCACCGACGCGGAGCTGATAGACGGTGTTCTTGGGCGCCGGGTCGTTGTGACACACGACCTCTTGGTGTCCAGCCGGCGGGGTGCGAGATATCCGAAAGGGCGGTTCGCGACTCTGTGACGGTTATGTCGCCGATCCGCCTGCGTCGAGGGCGGAGTAGTGTTCGAGACCGTCGCGGTCGAGAACTCCCCGGATTGGCGGACGACATGGTGAGGGTCGAAGAGCTGGAGGCCGCGCTGCCTTCGATGACACAGTGGCGTGCGCCAGGCGGACGCAGCGTGGACTGGGCCGCGCTTGAGGCCGGCCTCGGGACGGCGCTGCCCTCGGACTTCCGCTCTCTGGCGGAGGCGTACCCGGTGCTTGTCATCGATGACTTCCTCATGGTGTCCCTTCCGACGCCCGGCGCCGAGGCGTCATGGGCGTCCGCGTCCAGGGACGACGAGATCCTTCAGGATCTGTACGAGATGGGCGACACCGAGGAGTACGTTCCCTACCCGCAGCCGGGAGGCCTGATTTCCTGGGCGTCGTCCGATTCGGGGGACACCTTCTACTGGAGGACGAGCCCTGCCGATCCGGACGCATGGCCGGTGGTCGTCCGCACGGACAACGCCGACTGGATCGAGTTCCCCGTCGGTGCCGTCGAGTTCCTGGCCGGCGTGTACGGGCGCACCATCGACGTGCCGGGCATGCCCGGGAACTTCCCCGGCGACGACCCGAAGGTGCTGGGCCTGAGCGACCGCATCGACTGATCGGCACCTCGTAGGGCCTTATGCGAAGGTTGGTGTCCGTGGTGCCTTTCGCCGAGGCGGCGGCCTGGTCGCGGGTTCGCCGGGCGGCTATGGCCGCGGCTGGGTGAACCAGCCCTGCTCGGTTGCGACCAGGATTCCGCGCTCGACCCGCCGCCTGAGCTTCAGGCGGACGTTGTCGATGTTGTCGGGCGCGATCCCCACGTCCCTCGCCTCGCACACTGCTCGCGCCCGCAGCGGCGCGTCGGCTGTGGCAAACACGGCCATGATCTGGAGGTGAGCCGGACGGTCCGGCAGCTTCGCGGTCGGCGGCGAGGAGGCCGCGGTCGGGCAGGCCGAGCAGCGTCTTGGGGTGTGACCGAGATACGCGCCCAAGGGGCGACGGGATGAACTTGAAGCCCTGAGCGGAAGTCGTGCCGGCGCATGGGGTGACCCACCCCATGCCCCGGACGACGCTCAACATCACCTCGCCGTGTTTCAGAGGGACACCCGCGCTGTTCTGCCGGCGGCAGAACAGCGGCCGGACCGGGCTTGACGATCACTACGGTCCAGTCTCATGACGACGATGACGACGCGTACGGTCGAGTACCCGGCCGACGATCTGACGATGATCGGGCACCTCGCGCTCCCGGCCGGTGTCGGCCGCCGGCCCGCGGTGCTGCTCGGACCAGAGGGCATGGGGCTCAGCGACGTCGAGCGTCGCCGGGCCGATGCTCTCGCCGAGCTGGGATATGTAGCGCTGGCCTTCGACCTTCACGGCGGGCGCTATGTGGGTGACCCCGAGGAGATGCTGGCCCGTTGCATGCCACTGCTCGCTGATCCCGAACGGATGCGGGGCATCGGCCATGCGGCGCTCGACGTGTTGCGCACCGAACCGCGGACCGACCCCGACCGGATTGCCGCCATCGGCTACGGCACCGGGGGCGCCATCGGGCTGGAGCTCGGGCGTGACGGCGTCAGCCTGCGCGCGATCGGGACAGTCAACGCACTGACCACGGGCCGACCGGGCGAGGCGGCGCGCATCCGCTGCCCGGTGTGGGCCGGGGTCGGGTCGGAAGACCCGATCATGCCGCCCGCGCAACGGAACGCGTTCACCGCTGAGATGCAGGCCGCGGGCGTCGACTGGCGCCTCACGGTCTACGGCGGCGCCTTGCACGCCTTCCACCACCCGCCGGTCGACCACCCCACAGTCCCCGGCGTCGGCTACCACCCACGGCACGCGCAGCGCGCCTGGCGCGACGTCGTCGACCTGCTCGCCGAGTGCTTGCCCGTGACGGAGGACCTGGGGGCATGACCCAGGTAGGCATGCCGGCGCCGGGCCTGGTCGGCGTCGGACACCGACCGTCCCCTCCCCTCAAGTCCGCACGGCAGAACCGCGTTCGGGCGGATACTCGATCGCGGAGACGCGTTCGCGACGGTCGCAGCAAATGCCGGATCTACCGCGGCAGAGCCCCTGCCGTGATCACCGCGACCTGCGACGGGCCACTCCGGCCGCCGGGGCGAGGTGCACGCCTTTACTGCGGCAGTGCCGGAAGGCTGGGGGCAGCGTGACGATCGAACCGGCGACCGAACGCGGGAGCGGGGGCGCACTTCGGTTGCCGCAACGCTGGGGTCGTGCCCCCGTCCGCCCCGCCGTCGTCGTACACCGCGGCGGTCGAGCGGTACCTCACCGGCGCGGGCACCGCGAAGTCCTCCGCCCGGATCCACCGGATCTCGTTGACGACCTGGGGGTGGATGCTCGCCGGCGCACCGGCGCCAACCGGACCCGCCCACCGAGGCGCGAAGCCGCCCGTCTTCCCCGTCCCTGCGATCGACGACCCCGCGCTGCCCGAGGTGCTCGCCGAGCTGGCGGCGGCGCGGGCGGACGAGATGGACGCCGACACCGTCAACCGGGAGCTGTCCATCGCCCGCAAGGCGATCGGCTGGTGGCAGCGCCAGGGTTGGATCGAGCACGATCCCACGATCGGCACCGAGCGGCGGCCGGCACCGCCCGACCGCACCAAGGCGCTCGCGGAGAACCAGATCACCGCTCTGTGACGCCTCGACGTCGCCCTGCGGGAGAAGACGCAGTGGAAGACGCTCCACGAGTCCGCCGCCCGGGCCGACACGAGGTGCTGTGCCTCGATGTGGAAGACCTCTACCCGCGGGACAAGGGCGGGAAGATCACCGCCAAGGGCGGCGCGACCGAGTGGATTCACCGGCAGTCCGGCACCGCCCAGCTCCTGCCCCGCCCCATCGCCCGCCGCACCCGCGGCGGTAGGAGAGCCGGGCCCGGCCGGTCTCCGGGCACACGTCGAGCGTCGGCCGGCCGACCCCCTCGCCTCACCCGACGACATCGAGGCCTGGACGGCTGGACGCTTCACCGGCTACGTCACGGTGCCCTCACGCACGACGCGGAAGACGGCACCTCCACCCCGATGCCGCCGGCCCGCTCCCGCCACGCCTCCGTCCGCTCCCTGGAGCGATACGCACGGCCCGGCGTCGACTCGGTCGCCCGGCACGTCGCCGAACGAGACCCCGCTGCACGTCGCCGCGCGTAAAGCCGAGCGGATCAAGGCTTCAAGATCATCCCGTTGCCCCGTTGGCGCGTATCACCTTGATGCTGGTACTGAGGCTCCGGTGGTCGTGGCTCGGGCGGCACGCTGTCAGTGAGCCGGCCCGAGGGTGGCGAGGAGCACCGCGGCCCGTGCCGACCGACACCCTGGGCGCTACGGCTGCGGACCGAGCGCCTGGGGTCGATGCACCACGTCAGGAGCTTGGTCAGAAACCCCCTCCATGTCCTGCCTGCGCCACCCGGCGGTGTTCGGCATGGTGCACGACGCCCGGAGGCGGGGATGGGGCTGTTCGTGGCTGTAACGCGTGAAGTTCAGGCTCTCGGACCGTGGTGGTAGAGCATGCCCGGATGTGTTCCTCCGCTTCCAGCGAGCATCTGGGGAACAGTGACGAAGGCGAAGCCGCTGGAGGCCAGGCCGGTGAGGATGCGTGGTAGCGCTGTGAGGGTGCGTGCGTACCGGTCGTGCAGGGAGACGATGTCACCGGCACGCACGTGGTTGAGGAGACGCCGGTCGATGGTTCCGGGCGAGATGTTGCGCCAGTCCTGGGGGTCCAGGCTCCACATCACCACGGCCAGCCCGCTCTGTCCGGCCAGGGCCCTTATTCGCGAGTCGTAGGCGCCGAACGGCGGCCTCAGCAGCGTCGGCCGGTGGCCGGTGACCGAGGCGATGTCATGGGCTGCCCGGTCGAGTTCGAACCTGACCCTCGCGGAGGAGACTGCTGTGAGATGTGGGTGAGTAACCGTGTGGTCGCCGATAGCGTCACCCTCCGCGAACCGGATGAGTGGACCCTCCTTCGGAGCCTTCAACGAGAGCGTGACCTGTCCGGAGACCGAAGTGGGCGATCGGCTGCCCGTCTCGGGAGGGTCCGAGCGCGTGGTCGGCCGGCTCGCTCCGGCCTTCAGCGCCCCTTTGAGTGCTCCGGCGGCGTGCTGGTGGGCTCGGGCGACGGTGGAGTCGACCGACACGGTCCAGCCGATGTCGTCGGCGGCATCGGCTGCCGCGAGGACGGCGGTGAAGATCTTCTCCCACGTGCCGTCGGCGGACCACCTGATCAGCCGTTTGTGAGCGGTCTGGAACGAGCCGAGTCCGTCATGCAGGTCCCGCCACGGCGAGTTGGTGCGGTACTTCCACGCGATGGCCTCAGGAGTGCGGCGGTGGTCGGCCCACTGCCGTCCCCGGACCGGATCGGCCGGCATCAGCGGCTCGATCCGATCCCACATCGCATCAGTGGTCACCAACCGGACAGGCCCATCCGATCAGCTGATGAAACCATCAAAGAGACACGCTTTGGCAGGCTACGGCCGGGCACTGTCAGCGTTCCTCCCGCCGCCTTGGCTAGGAGTCCGGGGCCGTGTAGTCGAGGTCGAACCACTCTGTCGCCGTCCATGTGGTCTCGCTGGTGGAGCGGTTCACCGACTGGAGGCGGAAGAGATGGACGTCGGAGGACATCTCGTTGAACTCGCAGAACTGATCGCCTGGCCGGAGGCTGGAGAGCGGCATCTCGTTGACGACGCCGGCGACACCGTCGACGCCGGGGCCGTTGCCGTTCTCTCCTGTCACCGCTCGTTCGCAGGACCGCATGCCCATCTTGCCAGTGACCTTCCTCCCGCCCCAGGCGATGGTCAGGGTGACCCCGTCCGGACAGGAGTGGATGTCGAGGTCGTGGTGGCTCATCGGGCTCCAGCCGTCGTCATGGTTGCGGACGACAGGGCCTTTGTCGTCGAAGCCGACCACGGAGTGGTAGCACTCTTTTCCCTGTGCCCCTTCCACGGTGAACTTGACGTCCTGGAACCTGGGTTCGGGGCCGCTGCTCTTGGTCTCTTGCGGGGAGGGGTGTTGGCCGGACGGCCGGTCGTGGTCGCCGTCACCGGAGGAACAAGCCGTTACCAGCAGGGCGAGGCCGAGGACGCCGCCGGCCAATAAGCGCTGACGCAAGCTAGTGCCGCATCAGCGAACCTTCGCCCCGTCGAAGCGAGCGTTCGGTTCGGATGCTGGTCCGGTGCAACTGAGTGGTCACTGGCCGGGTGTCCTTCCGGCTCCAAAAACGTGTGCAAGCCACCCGGAGGGGCCTCTACCCTCCGGGCATGGATCTTCGCGAAGAGCTTCCCAGTGACAGACAGGCCGTGCGGGATGTTCACCTGCAGGCCTTCGGTGACCATGGCCTTGTCGTGGCCGACCTGGTCGATACCCTGCGGGACACCATCACGCCCGAGGACGGTCTCTCGCTCGTCGCCGAGCACGACAGACAGGTCGTCGGGCATGTCATGTTCACCCGGAGTCTTCTCGATGCCCCTCGCCGGCTGGTGGAAGTGCAAGTCCTCAGTCCGCTGGCAGTGATGCCTGAACTCCATAAGCGGGGTATCGGCTCGGCCCTGGTCCGACACGGGCTGGAGGTCCTCGCCGAGTGGGCTGTTCCCCTCGTCTTCCTGGAGGGCGATCCGGGCTATTACTCGCGTTTCGGCTTCGTGCCCGGTGGTGACCTGGGCTTCCGAAAGCCATCCCTGCGCATCCCGGACGGTGCCTTTCAGGTCATCAGGTTCCCCGGGCATGAGCCATGGATGACGGGGACGCTGGTCTATGCAGAGCCGTTCTGGCGGCATGACGCAGTCGGCCTGCGTGACCCGAACGCATAGTGGCGCGAGCGCCGATACCTGTTTGGTGATGTGACGCGCCGTTTAGATGCTGGTCCGGGCGGCGTGGTGTCGCCAGGCTGGGCGAGTGGCAGAACGAGTACGCGTCCGCGAGATCGATGATGACGAGGGGCGGCGCCTGCTGCGGATCATCCGCAGAGGCACGGGGTCGGTGGTGACCTGGCGGCGGGCCCAGATGGTGCTGCTGTCCGCGCAAGGCATGCCCGTGGCGAAGATCGCCGAGGTGACGTTCACCAGCGCGGACCGGGTCCGGGACGTGATCCACAACTTCAACGCCGACGGCTTCGAGGCGCTCTACCCGAAGTACATGGGCGGCCGGCCCAGGACATTCACCCTGCCCGAGCGCCGGGAGATCAAGAAGATCGCCAAGTCCAAGCCGGCCGAGCACGGCCTGCCGTTCTCGACCTGGAGCCTGGCCAAGCTGGCCGACTTCCTGGTCGCCGAGGGGGTGGTCGACGACATCAGCCACGAGGGCCTGCGCATCCTGCTCCGCGAGGAGGGCGTCTCCTTTCAACGCA
>NZ_BMVN01000083.1:0-18731 GCF_014650735.1 Streptomyces canarius | reverse complement strand
TAGTCGACACCGGTCAGGCACATCACCCGCCACCAGCGCTGTCCCTGGTGCGGGGGCTCCGGCACGGCGTGCGGCCCGGTGTGGCCGCCCGCCTTGCCCATGTCGGACAGCCCCTCCAGCATCCAGGCACGCAGACGGTGCGGCGGGCGTTCGGTTGTGACCATCGACGTGCTCCTGCTGCGCGGACTGGCGTGGGGGGGTTTCCGGCCATCACGCTGACGGCCGCACCAGCGTAAGCAAGGAGTGACACCCGGGCCCATGGATGACTCCTCCGAATGCGTCAAGACCGCGTTAAGACCCGCTCCGTGCTCGCGGGCGGCGTGTCAAGAGTCGCAAGTCAGCGCCGTCCCCAGGGCCGCCCGTGCCCTGCGGGGTCAGAACGGACCAGGTCAGGGTGGCGGCTACCTGGAGTCATGGCCAGGATGCGGCTCGCACGGTCGTGCAGCGAGCAGTTCCAGCCGGGAGTGTGCCCCGGGCCGTGATGGCGACGCACAGGGAGGTGACGCAAGCGGGGCGAGGTGGTGGTGCCGGGAGGGCGGACGGCGACATCGGACGCCGACTCCGTACGCGCCGTTCCGGAGCGGCCGGACCTGCCGGCGGCGATGTCCTGACGGGCGCCCGCGGCTTCGCCGGGGCCCTCGCGGCACGCCCGTACGCCGAGGACACACCCGTGGTGGCCCGACCTCGATGCCCGCCCCATGGACGGCACCGCGGCGGTGTCCGGAGGAGCCGGACCCGCCGGCGGCGGCCATGTCTGGAGAGCTCAGGCTTCGAACGGCACGTTGAGCTCACTCCAGACATGCTCGGTGTCCAGCCGCAGCCGCCAGGTGGTACGGCGACGCACGGCCGTCAGTTCGGACTCCAGCGGGGACGGCGGTACCGCGAGGACGGGGCAGGTGGCCCGGGCGAGGCAGTAGCGGCTGACCGACAGCCTCAGCGCGCGGTGCAGACGGCCACGTCGTCCGGCGCCGATCACGAGGAGGTCGTCCTCTCGGCCGGCGATCCGCACCAGCGCCCGTCCCGGGGTACCCCGGGCGATGAGTGCCTGACCGGGCAGCCCGAGGCCGGCGCCGCCGAACACGTCGTGCAGGGCCTGGAGCAGTCTCTCACCGGCCAGCCGCTCCCACTCGTCCATCGTGATCGCCGGGGCCGGGGACCGGCGCGCGGCGAGTTCCCCTCCGGGCGGCTCCCAGGCCAGCACCGGCCAGAGCTCGGCTCCGCGGCGCCGGGCCTCCTCGGCGGCCCGGCGCAAGGCGACGTGGCTGCCCGGAGAGCCGCTCACCCCCACCACGACACGAGCGGCTGAGGGCGCGTCGGACTGGGACATCTCTTCACCGTTCTCCCCACGCCAGTGGTTCCGTTCCCGCCGGCGATCTCGTCGAAGCGGCTTCCATCCCACTCGCGGGAACGGCGTTGGAGAAGGCCGCGAGCCAGTTCTTGGCGCTCTTCTGACGGGCCTTGCCGGGGCCTGCCGACCAGGCATGTCAGCATTCCGTCAATGTCGTCCCGGTCACCGTCAGCATTCCGTCAGGAGGGGCCGGGACCGGACGCGGACGGGCATAGCGTCGATGGCGAGCCCCGGTCCGCCTCCCCGCGTCCGGGGCACTTCAGCTCTCCTTTCCGGAGGTATTCCGTGGAAGAACTCCTGTACGGCGAAGACCCCGAGCCCTCCGATCGGTTCCCGGCCGGACCCCTGTACGTCCCGGTCCGGCCGGGCCCCTCCGGGTGTGCGGCCCGCCTCTTCCGTACACCGCTCGGCGACCGCACAGCCGTCGGCTTCACCTCCGAGCGCAGGCTCGCCGTGACGCTCGGCGCCGGTCAGGCGTGGATCCGCCTCGCCGAGCCCGCACTGACCGCACCGCTGGGCGTCACCGGCGTCACGATCGACCCGCTGTTCACGGCCCCGGCCCCGGCCCCGGTCGGGCCGGCCGTCCTGGAGGCGGCACCGGCCGCCCCGGCCCAGCGGATCGGCTGAGGGGAGAGCGGGCGATGACCACCGTCCATGAACCCGTCGTCCCCGCGGCCCTCGCCGGACTGTCGGTGTGGCCCGCTTCGACGACCGAGTCCGGCCCCGGCCACCTGGCCGTGGGCGGAGTACGGCTCGCGGAGATCGCCGACCGCTTCGGCACCCCCGTCCACGTCCTCGACGAGGCCGAAGTGCGCCACCGCTGCCGCACCTACCGGGACGCCTTCCCGGACGCCGAAGTCCTCTACGCGGCCAAGGCGTTCCTGTGCCGGGCCATGGTCCGCTGGATGGACGAGGAGGGCCTCGGACGGGACGTGTGCTCGGCCGGCGAGCTGGAGCTCGCGGTCACCGCCGGCTTCCCACCGGAGCGGACGGTGCTGCACGGCAACGCCACGTATCCGCGGGACCTGGAGACGGCTCTCCGCCTGGGCGTGGGCCGTGTCGTGATCGACAGCCCCTCGGAGATCGCCCGGCCGGCCGCCGCCGTGGGCCCGGCGGCAGTCAGAAGGTCATGGTGCGCGTGGTGCCCGGCATCAGCGCGGGCGGCCACGAGAAGATCCGGACCGGCACGGACGGCCAGAAGTTCGGACTCTCCATCGCGGACGGCTACGCCCAGCACGCCGTCGCCCGCATCCTCGACCAGCCGCAGCTCGAACTCACCGGCCTGCACTGCCACCTGGGCTCGCAGATCACCAGCGTCAAGCCGTACCTCGCGGCCGTGCGCCGCATGGTCGGCCTGATGGCCCGCCGGCACGAGCAGCACGGCCTGGTCCCGCCCGAACTCGACCTCGGCGGCGGGCACGGCATCGCCTACCGGCCCGGCGAGGACGCCCTCGACCTGACGTCACTGGCCCGCAAGGTCCGCACCGAGCTAGCCGACGCCTGCGCCTCGGCCGGGCTCCCCGTGCCCCGGCTGGTCATCGAGCCGGGGCGCGGGACAGCGGGTCCCGCCGGGGTCGCCCTGTACCGTGTTCTGTCCGTGAAGCACTCGGGTGAGACCGTGTTCGTGGCCGTGGACGGCGGCCTGAGCGACAACCCCCGGCCGGCCCTGTACGGCGTCCGCTACGCACCCCGCTTGATCGGCCGGCACAGCCCCGCGGCCCCCGCCCGGGTCACCGTGGTGGGGCGGCACTGCGAGGCGGGCGACATCCTGGCCGCCGACGCCGAACTCCCCGCCGACGTACGCCCCGGCGACCTGCTCGCCGTACCCGTGGCCGGCGCTTACCACCTTTCCATGGCCTCCGGCTACAACCTGGTCGGCCGCCCGTCCGTGGTCGCCGTACGCGACGGCCTCGCCCGCCTCCTGGTCCGCCGCGAGTCGATGGAGGACGTCCTCGGCCGGGACGTGGGCCTGTAGCCGCGCCGGTGCCCGGAGCCTCGCCGGCGGTGTCCTCACAGCGGGAACTGAGCCCTCCGGCGGTTGCCGAAGTCCGGCTCGCGCTCAGCGGCGGACTGCCGTCGTGGACGCTCCGGGTGTCCTGACGCCGGGCGATGCGCTGGGGAACCGGCGCTGACCTGGGGGGGGTACGCGATGTGCGGGTCGTCGACCACGGGCCCGGTGTGCATGACGAGGGCTCTTTGAGCCCTTCCAGCGGTACGGCGACTCGCCCCACGGTGCCGGCGTCGGTCCCGGTACGGCGGTCACCCGCGGCTTCGCCGAGGCCATCCGCGGCACGTTCCCTCGCCGAGGACCCGGCTGGACGGTTGTTCACCGTCGACCCGAGTCACGTGGCGCCGCGTCGGTTTCACCGCCACGGACACGCCTGAAAACGCTCTGAAACAGCGGTGAATCGCGGTGCGGCCAAGGTCTCCGGCATGACGACGACGGCCCCGCGAGGGGCAGCGGCCCGGGAGGGGACCACCATGAACGGCCTGCGACTGATCCACCGTCACGCGGCGTCCTTCGTGCGCTTCTCCGGGCTGGGCAGCGCGGTCACCCTGGCGGCCTCGGCGGCCCTGGCCCTCCTCTCGCAGTGGATCCCGTGGATGGCCGCGAACGCGCTGACGACCATCGCCTCCACCGTGGCCGCCACCGAGTTGCACGCCCGCGTCTCGTTCGGCCACGGGCGGCCGGGCCTGGCGGGCCATGTGAAGAGCGCGGCCACCATCGCCGTCGGCTGGCTGGTCACGTCGGCAGCGCTCGGCGCGCTGGCCGCGCTCCGCCCCGGAGCCGGACTCGTCCTGCAACAGACGGTGTACCTGTCGGCCACCGCGCTCGTCGGGACGGGCCGCTACCTCGTGCTGCGTCTGTCCGTCTTCGCGGAGCAGGCCCCACGGCCGCGGACCCACGACGGCGCCTGGTCGCGGACCGCTTACGACGCGGCGGCGTGAGCGGTCCGGTGCGGACATGGGTGGGAGCTCCTCAGTCCTCCTCGCCGAGGATCTCGTCGTTGGAGTCGAACTGGTGGCTGTCGGCGGGGAGGTCGGGGAAATACGCGCTCTCGGACTCTCCCGTCAGGACGGCCAGGAGGAAGGGGGCGCACTGAGTGGCGTGGTGCTCCCACTCGGGACCGCGCCCCTCGTTGAACATCACGGTCCACTCGTCCGGGCTCTGCCCCGGTCCGGCGAGCCAGTAGAGCATCGCTCCGCTGTCCTCGATGTAGGCCCAGGGCAGGACCCGCGTGCCCGGCCTGTCGAGTTCCGCCGGCTTCGGCTCGGTCTGCCACAGCCGGCCGAGCACCTTCTCCCGCTCCGCGAACTGGGCCACGAGGTTGTAGTCCTCGTCAGGGCACTCCGGGTCGAACAGCCATACCGTCTCGTCGAAGACGCCGCCCCCGTAGACCTCGACCAGTTCCTTGTAGTCCTCCGGCAACGGCGTGCCGAGCGCACGTTCGACAGCGTTCCAGTCACGGGTCCGCCGGGCAGTGCCCGGCGGAACGATCTCGATGAGCCTGGTCACAGCGGGATGCATGAGGCGCGTGTCTCCTCGGGGGCGTCATATGCGTTTGGGGACATTCAGGATAGTGATGATGTTCGTACTGTCGCCGCCCTCGTAGGGGGTGAAGGCGAATCCCTTGTTCCCCCGGGCCTCGATGGTCAGCCCCAGCGGAATGACGTCGGTGGGGTCGTTCGTGCGGTAGACGGGCGTGACGGTGTACTCGATGGTCTCACCGCGCTTGTCGACCGCTTCCCTGATCTGGTCCTCGATCTTCCGCATGACCGGCGAATTCGCGAACCGGTGCATGGTGACGAAGTTGCGGGGATCCCGGTTGGAGCCGCCGATCTGCGCGCCGAGCAAGTGGGTCTTGTTGAGCTTCTTGTACTTCTGGTAACCGGGCACATTGACCCGGGGATCGGTCTTGCCGCCGGTCATGTCGGACTCGATCGTGGCACGCATGGTGGTGGCGCGGCCTCCGGGACCGGGCGCACCGTAGCGGACCCGGCCGCCCCACGTGACGTCGTTCTCGTCACAGGGGGTGAGGCCCAGCGGATCGGACAGCGTGTGCGGGTTGTCGACGTAGGCGAAGGGGTTCGGCGCGGGGTCCAGGCCAAGGGGGTCCGAGGTGAGGTAGCGCGCGGTCTCGGGATCGTAGTGACGGAAGTAGTTGTGGTGCAGCCCCGTCTCGGGGTCGTGGTACTGGCCCGGGAACCTGAGCGGTGTGTAGGCGGTGGCGTCCTGGTTCCAGGTCGTCGAGCCCCAGAGGGTCGTGCGGGTGCGCCACGCGATCCCGCCCTCCTCGTCGACGAGTTCGGTGGGAGTGCCGATCTGGTCGGTGACGATGGCGAAGAAACGCTGGTCGATGACCTCCTGCGGAGCGTCCGCGAGGGACTTGGTCTCGGTCTGCGCGACAGGTGCCTGGCCGTCGTGGTCCCAGGTGAGCGTGACCAGTTCGGCCGCGCCGCCGACCCGGGTGGTCTGCTCCACCAGCGTGGAACCGTCCCAGACGAACCGGGTCTCCTCGGCGACGGCGCCGTCCGCGGACAGGCGCTGTTTCGCGATGCGCCGCCCGAGGGGGTCGTACAGGTACCGCCAGCAGGTGCCGTCGGGGGTGACGACGCAGAGGAGCCGGTCCTCGGCGTCCCAGGAGTAACGCCAGGTGTCGGGCTTGCGGGAGAGACGTTTGACCTGCCGGAGCACGCACCGGCCGGCGGCATCGTGCTCGTAGCGCACGTTGCCGGCGCTGATCAGGCGCGTTCCGGCGTAGGTGCGCGTTCCGCGCGCCTGGCTGCCGGGGTGCTTCTCCGGCCAGGTCGCCCGCGTCTGGTTGCCGGTCTCGTCGTAGGCGTAGCTCTCGCTCCAGCGTCCGGCCTCGACGGCGGTGACCCGTCCGGCCCGGTCCAGGAGGAACGAGCGCCGGCCGGCGTCCCGGTCGGTGATGCCGGTCAGGAGCCCGTCGTGACGGTAGGTGTAGCCGCGCTGGATCGACGGCTGCGCGGTGCCGTGGACGGTGAGTGTCTGCCCGCTGAGGCTGCCGACGGGATTCCAGGCGAAGGCGAGGGTGACCCGGTCGCCGAGGTGCCGCAGCACCTCCCGCCCCGCCGCGTCGTGCTCGAAGGAGAGGGTGCGGCCCGACAGCGACAGCTCGGCGTAGCGGCCGGCCGTGTCGTAGGAGTACGCCGTCTCGACGCCCCCGGGTGTCCTGCGGAGTGTCCGGCGCCCCGAGGCGTCGCAGGCCGTGGCCAGCGTCCGGCCGTCGATGCTCTCCGCGATGACACGCCCCACCGCGTCGTACGTGTAGGCCAGCGTCCCGTCGGGACCGGCTGCCGAGACGAGCCGCCCGCACGCGTCGTTCCGGAAGACGGTCCTGCGCCCGTCGACGACCTTCTCGACGAGTTGCCCGGACGCGTCGTAGTGGTAACCGACGGTCTGCCCCGCCGCGTTGGTCCGCGCGGTCAGGTCGCCCGCCGCGTCGTAGCGGTAGGTCGTCTCGTGCCCGTCGAAGTCGGTCTCCTGCACCAGTTGTCCGGCGGCGTCGTAGACGTACCTCCAGACGAGCCCCTGGGGGTCGAGCACCTCGGTCAGCCGGCGTTCGGTGTCATAGCGGAACCGGTGTTCCACGCCGTCCGGGGCGATCCGGGCGAGCAGCAGGTCGAAGGGGCCGTGGACCAGTCGCGTACGCCCCCCGACAGGGTCGGTGTGGCCGGTGCAGTTGCCCTCTCCGTCGTACGTCCAGGATTCGGTGGCGCCGTTGGCCGCGGTACGTTCCCGCAGCCGGCCCTCGGCGTCCCACACCAGCGTGGTGGTCGCCCCGAGCGGGTCGGTGATGCGTACCGGGCGTCCGAAGGCGTCCCGCAGGTAGCGGGTGCGGTTCCCCTGGGCGTCTTCGAGGGCGGTGGCCAGGCCCGCCGGGTCGGTGTCGATGCGGAGTGTGTCGCCCGCGGGACCGCTGACCGTGGCGACGGCGCCCGTGGAATGGTGGGTGAACCGGTGGACCGAGCCGTCCGGTGCGGTCAGGGCGGTGCGGTTGCCCCGCGCGTCGAAGTCCTGGACGTGGGTCGCCCCCTGCGGGTCGGTGATGCGGACCGGCCGGTGCGACGCGTCGTAGGTGACGTGGCTGCTTGTGCCGTCGGGAGCCGTGACCGAGATCAGGTCGCCCGCGTCGTCCCATGTCCAGCGGGTGGTACGGCCCAGCGGGTCGGTGCGGGAGAGCAGGTGGTCGTGGCGGTCCCACGTCTGGGTGATCGTGTGCCCGAGCGGATCGGTGATCGCGACGATCTGCCCGTGCCGGTTGGCGCGGTAGACCGTGGTGTTGCCCAGTGAATCGGTGTACGTGGCGGTGCTGGTGCCGTCGTCCTGGCGCTCGCCGTAGGACAGGCGGGAGTTGAGGATGCCGTCGGTCCCGCGGGTCTCGACCACCCGTCCCTCGGCGTCGTAGACGTAGGTGAACTCGGTGTCGTTGGAGTCCCGCCACCCCGTCACGCGGTGGGCGCCGTCGTAGGCGAACCGCGTGGGCGCGTCGACCGCGTTGCGGACTTCGCTCAGGTTCCCGGTCGCGGCGTCGTAGCCGAAGGCGCGCAGGCGTACCGGGGCGTCGTCGCTGAGGGCCCACAGCACGGTGACGCGCCGCTGGTCGTCGTGGTCGACGCGTATGCGGTAACCGCCGCTGTGGGTGACGGTGAGCGGCACACCGTCGTCGTCGCGCTCGACGGAGAGGTGGTTGCCGTTGCGGTCCTCGATGCCGACCAGCCACCACGGTCCGCCCTGCGCCGTACCGGCTTCGAACTGGCGCGTGAGTCCTGAGTACGGATCCTCCACCGTCAGGACGTAACCGCTGCCGCGGCTCACATAGGTCAGCGGGAGGCGGACGCCCTCGGCGGGCCCCACCCGGTCGCCGGGCAGGTCGGGCATGCGCGGATAGGCGAGCGCGGACCCGTCCTCCCGGTGCCACCAGTATCCGCCCAGCGCGTCGTCCTGCTGGATCCGCTCGTCGAGGGTGGAGGCCCAGGAGGGGCCGAAGAAGCGGCCCGCTCGATAGCCGGAGAGGTGGGTACGGCGCAGGATCAGGGGCAGGACGCCCGGCAACGCCACGTCCGTCTGGGCGAGCGCCATCTGGCCGCTGGCCATGTCGATCGGATCGCCGCACAACTGCTTGGCGTTGAGCTCGCGGCCCTGCCTGGACAGGTCAGCAGAGTCGATCTTCAGGCCGGGGTCCGGCTTGCGGCCGGAGGCGGGGGCGCCGTGGCGGTCCGAACCACCTCCCGGTTTGCCGGAGTTGAGGTGGATGCCGTCGGCCCGCCGGCCGACGTCGATGTCGATGCCCTTGTGCAGGCGGGAGGTTGCCTTCACGCGGTCCGGGACAGTCTCGGAGAGGTGCTTGACGATCTTCTTGACGGCCTTGTCCGAGCCCTTGAGGGCGCCCTCCAGGACCGATTCGAAGGGCGCGGTGAAGGCGTCCCTGCCCTTGGTGCGGCCGAAGTGGCCCTTGGCGCGTTCCAGCGGGTCGGTGACGGCCGTGTGCAGGTCGCCGCCGTGCCGGGAGACCTTGTCGGCGCCGTCCTCGAACTCGACGTGGTCGATGTGCAGGTCGCCGCCGGATCCGCCGCCCGCGGAGGCCAGTGTCATCGCCCCGCCGGCCGAGGCCAGTCGCATGCCGCCGCCGTGGCCGTGTTGGCCGGAGCCGCCACCGCCGCCGGTCGCGGGCTCCGGGGGCAGGGAGAAGGCGCCCTCGGCCAGGTCCAGGACCGCGTCCTCGACCATCTTCTCCAGCTTGGCGTTGACCGGCTCGGTCACCCGGGCGACCAGTTCGTCCACGATCTGGTCGGCGGCCTCGTCGACGATCCGCTTGACCGCCTGCCGCATCGCCGTGATCTCGGCGGCGCCGAGCAGCGCGGACAGGCCGCCGGTGAACGCGGCCAGGCCGAGCGAGATGCCCACCGAGGCGGCCATCGCGCCGAGTTCGATCTCGGCCTTGATCTTCATCCCGTAGATGACGTCCGCGACGACGTCGCAGGCGTCCGCGAACAGCCGTGCCAGCTCCGGGATCTTGTTGAGGTGCCCGGCCTTCACATGCGACCAGTGCTTCTCCATCGCGTCGACGGCCCAGCCCCGGGAGGAGGAGAGGATCCGGCTCACCGCCTGGTGCGCGTCCCCGCCCTTGCCCTCGAAGTTATCGGCGAACTCCCGCATGGACGTGGCCATCTCGCGATAGTCGTCCTCGTCCACGTTCGGGAAGTTCACCCCGATGACGTCGAGTATCTCGTCCAGCCAGCCCGGGATCGTGTAGCCCATCCCCATGCTCCCCGTTGATCGATCAGGTGTGCGTCGCGCGTGCGAACGCATGGTAGCCAGTCCGCTTGACGCACTATCAGTTCGTCCGGTTCCGGTGCCGGCCGCGCCGGATAACGCCGCGCTCCGGTCGGGCGACCGCCGTACCGTCGACGCATGCTCGATGAGGACGGTTGCTTCGGGGAGTCCGTCGCCGCGTCGTACGACGAGTCGTCGGCGGAGATGTTCGATCCGCGGGTCGTGGGGCCTGCCGTGGATCTGCCGGCGGAGCTGGCCGGGGACGGCGGGCGGGCGCTGGTGTTCGGGGTCGGGACCGGGCGGGTCGCCCTGCCGCTCGCGGCGCGTGGCGCCGAGGTGCACGGCATCGACATGTCCCGGGCGATGGCCGAGCGGCTGCGGGCCGAGCCCGGCGGGGACGGGATCGGTGTCACGATCGGGGACTTCGCGACCGCCAAGGTCGAGGGGACCTTCTCGGTCGCCTACCTCGTCTACGACACGATCATGAACCTGACCTCACAGGACGCCCAGGTGGACTGCTTCCGCAACGCCGCCGTCCATCTGGAGCCCGGCGGCTGTTTCGTCGTCGAGGTCGGCGTGCCCGATCTGCGGCGGCTGCCGCCGGGGCAGAACGCCGTGCCGTTCCGGGTGGGCGAGGGGCGGCTCGGGTTCGACCTGTACGACGTGGCCGGCCAGTCCGTCACCTCGCACCACGTCTCCGTCCGGGACGGCCACGGCAGCTACCTGGCCGTCCCGTTCCGCTACGTCTGGCCCGCCGAGCTGGACCTCATGGCCCGACTGGCCGGGATGCGGCTGCGGGAGCGGTGGGACGGGTGGACGCGCGAGCCGTTCACCAGCGAGAGCCGGCGGCATGTGTCCGTGTGGGAGAAGGCTGCGGGCTGAGGCGGTCGGCGTTCCCCCCGTCGTGGGATCACCGCCACTCCAGGGAGTGGAGGCGGTGGCCCGCCGGCCGTGCCCGGGACGCGAGCGCCGCGAGGTCCCCGAGGCATGCGGCCAAGGGGCCCGGGTCCGTGTCCCGCCCGAACGCCTCGATGAGGTCGTTCGGGTCAGCGCACCCGGACCGCCCTTGATCAGCGGTCCGGGTAGGACCGGGCGGTCCCGGGTGGTCGTCCACGCCTGCGGCCACCAAGCCGAGTCAGCCCCCGTCCTGTACGGCCATCTCCGCGAGCAGGGACCAGTCCTCCTGCGGGAGCGTCGTGTTGACGATGCGCGGTGTCTCGGCGAGGTGCGGGGGCAGTGTCCGCTGCGCGTCGCGGAAGTGCTGCGAACGGACGTGCGCGGCACCCGCCTCCTCGTCGCGGAACGCCTCGACGAGCACGTACTCGGTCGGATCGTCCACGCTGCGGGACCAGTCGAACCACAGGCACCCCGGTTCGGCGCGTGTCGCCTCGGTGAACGCGGCCGAGATCTCCGGCCATCGGTCGGCGTGCTCCGGGCGCACCCGGAATTTCGCGGTGATGAAGATCATTCCAAGCTCCTCGACGGGCTTCGTGTCGCGTGCGTCCATGGTCGGTGCGGTCCGCCCCCGACGAGGCGGCCGACGCGCCGGGTGTTGTCCGGGGAGGACGGTGCCCGGGGCTCACCCCGGCTCACGAGCCGGGATCGTCGAACTGGTCGAGGCCGAACTGGTCGAGAAGGAAGTCGACCGGTGCGAGGCGGCCGATCCCGTGCCGTCCCGTGTCCCGGGCCGGGAGGCGTCGACGAGCGGGCGGCTGGTGGCCAGGCTCTGGGCCTGCGGTGACGAGGGCGGGTAGGAGACGGGACTGGTCCGGAACTCCTCCGGGGTCCGGCCGTGCATCCGCAGCAGACCGTGCCCCGGCGCCGAGCCCGTGGGCGGCTGCCGCCCCTCGATGACCGCCGGCGGCAGGTCCACCAGCACCTCGTCGGCCAGCTGCGGTACCGCCACGTCCGCGAGCTCCGCGGCCGTACGACGCACGTCCAGCGAGGCACCGATGCGCTTTCCGGCCCGTACGAGCAGCGACAGCCGTTCCTGGGCGCGGTAGCGGTCGGTGATGTCCAGGGATTCCTCGAAGAGCCCCAGCAGTTCGCCCCGGGCGTTGACCGGCCGGTGGTACGAGCAGGACCAGACGTGCTCGCGCACCGGATCGGACGGGGCACGCCCGCGGTAGTGCATGCCCATGATCGGTTCGCCCGTCGTCAGGACGTGCTCCTGATCTGGTCTTCGTCCGGAGGGTGGTGGCGGGAGAGAACTCGCCCTCCGGGAAGAGACCCGCGGCCGGCCGGCCGATGTACGGGGGCGATCCCCGCCAGCTCCAGATCGGTGGAGACGTTCCCCCAGACGACGCGCATGTCGGTGTCGAAGATCGTCAGGCCCACGACGGACTCGGTCGCCAGCCCCTGCAACATGGCCAGCTGTGCCTCCCAGCCGCGCAGCGTGTCCAGGTCGGCCGCGACCACGACGGTCGCGGCGGCGCCCCGGTGCGCGAGCGGGCTGAACGTCACGGCCGCGCGCAGGATCCGTCCGTCCCGGCAGCAGAGGTCCAGGACGGTGCCGCGGGGCTTGTGCCCCTTGCAGAGCTTGCACGGGGTGGACAGTCGCTGCCCGAGCACCTCCTCGGGGGAATGCCCGAGCAAGCGCTGGGCCGAGGATCCCCATCCGGAGACGCGGCCTTCGGCGTCCAGTACCGCGGTGGCGGCCTTGGAGAGATCCAGCGGACTGTGGAAATCGACGTTGGCGGCATGCGGAAAACGATCCATGGCACCGCTTCCCTCCGTGCTCCCTCAGCGTTCCGTGCCGGCCGGCGGACGACAACCGCACAGGAGGATCGGCGTCGTGGCCGGCCGGTCAGCCGGTCTTCTTCCACTGCGGCCACTGCTCCAGCGCGGTGGTGACGCGTTTCGTCAGGGACGGGACGGTCCTGGTCGCCTGTTCGTACGCGGCGACGAGGTCCTCCAGCATCTTCGTGTTGCGCCGCACGTCGTCGGTCTCCGAGTCGAGCACGGACGTGCACTCGCGGGCCGCGTCCCGGCTCCTGGCCAGCAGCGTGGACCACGCGCGGCCCAGCTCCGGGTCGGGGACGCCCAGGTGGCGCCGGGCGGTGGCCGTGTCGCGGGCGAGGCCGGCGCAGACGGGGCGCAGGGTGTCACCGTCGATGGCACCGGTCTCCGCGTCCGTCGACTCCTTGAACCACTGCGCGAACGCGGTGTAGCGAGAGGCCACGGCGACGATGTCGGCCTGACCGCTCGTCTTGAACCAGGCCAGTAGCTGGAAGCTGCGCACGCGTTCGCCGGTGCCGGCGGCCGGTGGACGGTCGGGCACCGCCAGGGCTGTGTCGCGGCCCGTCACCGAACGCACGGCCACGACGGACGACACCACGGCCAGGACGGCGACGGCGCCCACGGCGACGCGGGTCGGCCAGGACCGCCGTACGGCCTCGGCGGGCGCCGGGGGCCTTCGGGCGCGGGGGATCCGGGCCAGGGGCGCGGCGACCAGGGCGGCGCCGAACATCGCCGGTGCGGCCGTCTGTACCAGGAGTTCGGTCAGCGACCAGGACGCCCCCGGCAGCCAGTGGCAACTGTCGCCCATGACCCGCAGCGGGCCCAGACAACCGTCGGCGGACTGGAGCAGGAACTGCCCCGCCAACGCCAGGATCTGGGCGATGCCGGCGGCGGTCAGGGCGCGGGGCAGCCGGTGGGTGCGGGTGGTCACGGCGACGACGGCCGCCGTCACGGTCACACCGGTCCACAGGGCGACGGTCCGCCACCACATGAAGACGACACCGAAGGCCGTGCCCCGCTCGCCGAGCGGAGGGCGCCAGGAGTGGACGTACGCCATCGCCACTGCCACGGCGGCGACCCCGAGCACGCCCCCGGCCAGGCCGGCGAGGAGCGTGGAGCGCAGCCCCGTCGCCCGAGGCCGTCCGAGCAGCAGTACGGCCGGGTACACCCACAGCACCACCGCCGCCACCGCGATCACGAGGGTCGAGCCCGCGACGCTCAGGCTCGTGAGGACCGAGGCGATCCAGGGCAGCACCGCCGCGTACTCCCGCGTCCCCCACGGGCCGGGGAACATCCGGCGGATGTCCTGCTCCAGACCGCCCGCCTGGTACAGGTCCCCGGCCAGCAGCAGCTTGCCCGCGCCCATCCACCAGCTCAGACCGGCCGCCGCCACGACGCACCCCGCGACGGCCGCGACGAGCACCGCTCCGCGCAGCGCGCGCGGTGTGCCCGGGGTGTCCCGCAGGCTCAGCCGGGCGCACCGGGCCAGCCAGCAGACGTAGGCCACGCCCCCGAGGAGCGGGAAGAGCAGGGGTTCCGGGTGCGCGGGCCACCAGCCCGGACCGATGCTCGACCCGGACAGCAACTCCCCGCAGACCAGGCCGAGTCCGAGCGCAGAGCCGGCCCGCACACCCGACGGGCCGGGAACGCCCCGGTGCGCGGCGTACAGGGCCGCGCGCCAGACCGAGACCGTCAGGAGGGCCGCCGCCAAGGCCCCGACGACCCAGGCGGCCGGAAGCGCGTCCCACCGGTCGCTCAGCGCGTTGCCGGTGACCAGGGTCACCGCCCCGAGGAGGAACAACGGCACGTCCGTCAGCGCGAACAGGGGCGCCGGGTCCTCCAGCGCGCGGCGCCGCTCCGCCCACGACGGGTGACTGCGCCACAACGCCGTGACGCTTCGCGCCGGGCGGTCCTGTGTCCCCGCTCTCTCGGCCCGCGCCCGCCAGACGCCGGGATCGGCGCCCAGCGCCACGGCCCCCCGGTCGGCGTACAGCTCGCGGTGGCGCAGGGTGTCGGCGCGGGCCAGGACGACCAGCAGGAACAGGAACCCGGCGGTCGCGATCTCCCGGACCATGTACGGCCGGGAGGCGGGCCAGAAGACGGCGTCGGCGCCCATGAACCAGCCGAACTGCGCCGCGACGAGGCTTCCGCCGAGCACGAGGGTGAACGGGACGGCGGCCAGGGTGAGGAAGGCCCGCCACAGAGCCGTCACGGCGTACGCGATGTCCACGTCCCGGTGGCGCAGGTGGGCCAGTTCGTGCAGGAGCACCGCCTGGAAGCGGGCCGGGTCGGAGCGGCGGACGTGCAGCAGGCCGTTGTCGAGGCAGAGGGTGCGCCTGCCCGCCCGGCCGAAGACGACCGCGCCGGCGTCGAACGCCGTCAGGTCGACCACCAGGTCGGGCAGGGCGCGCACTCCGGCGAGCCCGGCCAGCCGGGCGACCTCGGCCCGGACCTCGCCCTGCGGGTCCCGGCCGTGCAGCGGCACCAGACCGTGCCGCCGCCGCTTCCAGCGCGGCAGCAGCAGGTACACGGCCGCGGCCACCAGCAGGACGACGGCACTGCCGGCCAGGCCGTACCACTGCGGTGTCACGGGGGCGCCCTGGGCGCACTCCTTGATCGCCTCCGCGTGGGCGTTGCTGCGCGTCACGTTGTCTATGACGTTGCCGCCCGGGTCGTAGCCCGCCGCGAACTCGCAGAGGAACGCGACGTTCTGGGCGGGGTACGGCCGCAGGAGACCGGTCAGCATCTCGACCGTGGCCGCCGCCATCGCGACGACGAGGACGAGGAAGCGCAGGGAGGTCCCGGCGGGCAGCACGCCCGGGTCGGGGGCCTGCGGCGCGGGCGCCGGGCGGGGCACGGCCGCCCCCGTGGCTCCGCTCACCGGACCGCCCCGTCCTCATCCCGCCGGTCGGCGCGCGGTTCGTCCCCGCCCGCCAGGGCCAGCCGTGCGACCACGCTGTCCGCGAGGCCGTCGGCGTCGGAGAAGCCGCGCCGGACCGCTTCCTCATGCACCCGCCGCCGTACGGACGCCAGTTGCTCCCGGTCGAGACGGGGCACCTCGGGCGGGGCGACCGGGCGGCGGGCGGACGGGCGCAGCCGCCCCAGGGCGGTCGCGGCCCGGTTCACCAGCCGCCCGGTGCCGTCCGCGACGGCGGCGCGGCACGCCTCGTCGACCACCAGCAGGACCAGCGGGGTGACCATGGCCGCGACGGTGTCGAGGCCGAAGCCCAGCGGGTCGGACCGTCCGCCGGAGGACGCCCGCCGCGTCCGCCGTACCACCAGACCGTAGTCCAGGCCCGCCAGGTCATCGACCAACTGCCGTTCCTCCGGTGCGTGTCGGTCGATGACGTCCCGCACCACATCCAGCACGGTCGCACGCATGCGCCCGCTCCCTCCCCCGTCCGTTCCCCGTGCGCACCCGTACCCGAGCGCGCTGTTCGGGTATTCCCGCTGAAGCATGCCGTACGCCTGCCGGAACCCCCGGTTCACCGTACCGCCGGGCCGGTACGGCATCGGCCGGCCACGGTGGCCCGGAACGGCCCCGGCGTTCAGCCGCCGTCCAGCTCCTGCTCGCACCAGATCGTCTTGCCCCGGCGTCCGAACCGGGTGCCCCAGCGGGCGGCGAGCCGGGCGACGAGCGACAGACCTCGGCCGCCCTCGTCGATGGCGCGGGCGTTGCGCAGGTGGGGCGCGGTGCTGCTGCCGTCGGACACCTCGCAGATCAGGCTCCGGTCGCGGATCATGCGCAGCCGGATCGGCGGACTGCCGTACCGGATGGCGTTGGTGAACAGTTCGCTGACGATCAGTTCGGTCGTGAAGGCCAGGTCTTCCAGTCCCCAGTCCGCGAGCTGGTGCCGGGCGAGCCGGCGGGCGGTGCCGACGACGGCCGCATCCTTGGGCAGCGTCCATTCGGCGAGCCGCTCCTCCGCCAGGCCGCGAGTACGGGCGAGCAGCAGCACGGCGTCGTCCTCGCCCTGGCTGGGCAGGAGGGCGTACACCGCGTCGTCGGCGAGCCGGCGCAGGGGGCGGTCGGGATGGCTCAGGACGCGCAGCAGGATCTGCCGGGCGCCCGGCGCCGAGCGGACGAGACCGTTGGTGTACAGGGCCAGCAGGCTGCCGTCCGGCAGTTCGGCGCGCACCGCCTCGTACCCGCCGCGCCCCGTGCCGAGCAGCGGGCCGGCGGGCGGTTCGAGGGCCAGGGGATCGCCGAGCGCGCCGAGGACCACCGGGGGCGCGTGCCCGGCGCTGGCGGCCGTACAGGCGCGGGTCACCGGGTCGAACACCGCGTACAGGCAGGACGCCGTGACCGGCTCGCCCGTGTCCCGCGCCAACGAGGCGGTGGTCTCGTCGAGGCAGGAGAGCAGCTCCTCCGGCGCCAGGTCCCGGACCGCGAGGGTCGTCAGCGCGGTGCGCAACTGGCCCATGGCGGCGGCCACTTCGATGCCGCTGCCGGTGACGTCGCCGACGGTCAGGGCCACCCGGCTGCCGGAGAGGGGGATGACGTCGTACCAGTCCCCGCCGCCGCCCATGGTGCCGGGCAGGTGGAGGGCTGCCGTGTCGACCGCGGTCAGCCGCGGCGGGGTGCGGGGCAGCAGATGGCGTTGCAGGCCGGTCGCGATGGTGCGCTCGCGGGCGTAGCTGCGGGCGTTGTCGATGCTGAGCGCCGTACGCTGGGCCAGTTGCTCGGCCAGGCAGAGATCGTCCTCGTCGTACGGCCGGGGGTCCCGGTGCCGGTAGAAGCAGACGACCCCGAGGACGGTGCGGCGCACCACCAGCGGGGTGATCAGGAGCGAGTGGACACCCGCGTCGGTCAGCAGCCGGGCCCGCTCGGGATCGGTGGCCAGCCACGGCTCGTCCGGCGTCAGGTGGGTGACGAGCCGGGGCGAGGCGTCTTGCAGGCTCCGGCTGAAGGGCGTGGGGAAGGGGAAGGTGTCCAGCGTGTCCGAGGGGGCCCGCCGCGCGGGGTCGTTCACCGAGCGGAAGGCGACCCGGCGCAGGGGTACGTCCGCGTCGACCGGCCCGCCGGACAGCGCGGCGCCGCGCACCGCCTCGTCCAGCACGTCCACCGACACCGCGTCCGCGAACCGGTCCACCACCACCTCGGCCAGCGCGTCCGCCGTGTCCCGCATGTCCAGGCTCGTGCCGATGGCCTGGTGGGCGCTGTGCAGGATGTCCAGCCGGTCCGCCGTGTGCTGGCGCTCGGAGACGTCCTCCACGACGGCGACGCCCAGGACGTGTCCGCCACCGGGGCGGACCCGGAAGGCCGACACCGAGAGCACCGTCTCCCGGTCCGGGCCACCGGGAGGCCGGCCGCGCATCAGACGGCCCCGGACCCGCGCCTCTCCCATGAGCACCTGACGGGCGAGCGGGAGCAGTTCGGGATCGTGGAACCCCTCCGCGACCTCGTCGAGCCGCCGCCCGAGCACCGCGTCGCCGGGCAGTCCCCGCACTCCGCGCCGCGCGGTGTTGTAGCGCACGATCCGCAGCTGTTCGTCGAACACGTACAGCCCCATGGGCGCCTGGGTGAACAGTGCCTCCAGCACGGTGGCCGACAGGTCCTCGCTGCCGTGTGGCGACGACATCGCCGGGCCTAGCCCCGCGCGCCGGCGGCGGCGCCCGGGGCGTCGGGGGCGGGAACCGCGGCGGCCGGTCCGCTCGCGCGGCGCGGGACCGTGCGGTGAGCGGCGAAGACGCCCGGCGGGTCGGACCGCAAAGAGCACGGCCGGTCGGGCACGGCCCCGGAGGAGACCGGCGCGCAGGTCCGCGGGTCTCCGGTGAGACCGTGATCGGCGATGGGCGGATAGCGGCGCATCACTGGCCCCTTCGGCGTCGACACCGGGCTCTTGCTTGAGACCCTGGCGGGCGGGCCGGACGGCGGCCATCGGGGTGAGCCGAGCGGGTGACGGCGCGGGGCCGAGGGCCCGGGGGAACGCGGCCGCGAGCGGCGGCCGGACCGGGTGATCGGTGGCCACCGAGGCCGCGGTCCGTGTGCCGGGCACCGCCCGGACGCGTTCCGGAGCCAGGCAGGCGGGCGGGCATCGCGCGCGGCTGCCCGGCACCGGCGTCGCCGGCGAGCGGGGTCTTTGGGCCGGGACCGGTCTCCTCCAGGACCTGCCGGGTGGCGTGGGCGTCGGCGACCGGGGTGCCGCCCCACCCCTGCTGAGCTGCGGAATACGTGTGGGGGCGATCGTGTTGCGGGGTATAGTTGAAGCGTCAACCTGTTGAAAGGGCGGAGGACCGATGCAGTTCGGCATCTTCACCGTCGGTGACGTGACCGTCGACCCGACCACGGGGCGGACTCCGACCGAGCGCGAGCGGATCAAGGCCATGGTCGCCATCGCG
>NZ_BMVN01000082.1:0-18760 GCF_014650735.1 Streptomyces canarius | reverse complement strand
CATGACCACGCCGGCCCTCAAGGCCGCGTGACCGCACCTGTCACCCGAACCTGCATCAGACCCTTCCCACGCTCGTCGGCGACGTCGTCATCACACTGCTGCTACTCGCCGGCGCGTGGGGCTGCCTCATCCGCGTCAACCGCCTGTCCGAGGCCAAACGGCAAAAGCACGAGCCCGGCGCCTGACCGGCCACGCACGCAGGAACGGGTGACACCGCCGGGCCGGCTGCCGGCCGGAAGATTCCAGACCCGCGGGGCCAGACACCGCGCCGTGGGCGTCCAGGCGGCAGCGTGGCCGCCGTACGCCCCAAGCCAGTCCGGCAACCGGCGAGGTACGTACCCGGGCGCGGGATCACCGCCGGGGCGGGACCGACGCGGGTCACCAAGAAGGTCCAGGCGGCTGCCAGCAGCCGCGGGCCTGCATCAGTTGGCCGCCTCGCCCGAGCACCCCGTCACCCGGCCGCGGACGAAACCCAGCTTGACGGAGACAGCCGGGCGGCCCCGGCGGGCAGCCGGGCCGGGACCGCGCACGGGGCACACGACGAGGAGCAACTCGGCGCGGGCGGCCAGACGCAGGCCCAACCCGGCGGGACGAGGTGCCGCGCGCGGCGAGACGGCCCAGCGCGGCGGTGGCACTGCGGCCGGGTGCGGGGCGCGGGCGGGCCTGGCACGAGCGCGGCGTCGCCGCGCGGCGACAGGACGGCAGGCACAGGAAGTACGGGAAGTACGGAGGTGGGCGCGGACGGCGGGGCGGCCGGGCCGGGCAACGGGCGGCCTCCGGACACGGAACCGCACGGCCGCCGGGCGCAGCGGGCGCGGGGTCGGGACCCGCGCGAGCCCCGGGCGGCAGGCGGCCCGGCGCGCGGCCGGGAGGCCGGTGCGGGCACGACGCGGCCCCGGGGGTCCGGTCCGATGCGCGGAGGACCGGACGGCGGGCGGCGGTGGCGGCCGGACTGCCGAGGGCGACCGAGAGGAAGCGGGAGGGCCGGCCGCGGCGTCCGCCGTGGCGAGAGGCGAGGACCGCTCTGGCCAAGAGGCGGGTTCAGGCTCAGGCCTGGGTCCACAAAAGCCCTCCCGTCAGGACGCGGACCTGGACCAGATCGACGTACGCGTTCCAGGGCTGCCTGAGAAGCAGTTTTGACGACGCCTGCATGACAAGCGGTCTGAAAAACTCGGTGGACATCACATAGGCCAGTGGCGAGCGTTGAGGGAATGCAGCAGGAGAGCATCTGGGATGCCGATACCGCCCAGCGCTACGACACGCCCGGTACCGGGATGTTCGCGCCTGAGGTCCTGGGACCGGCCGTGGACCGTCTCGCCCAGCTCGCAGGCGGCGGGAAGGCGCTTGAGTTTGCCATCGGGACCGGCCGCGTAGCCGTCCCTCTTGCGGGGCGAGGGGTCTCTGTCACCGGCATCGAGCTGTCGCTCCCGATGGTGGAGCAACTGCGGACCAAGGCCGATGAAGCAACGATCCCCGTGATCGTTGGTGACATGGCGACCACCATCGCTCCTGGGGAGTACGCCGTCGTCTACCTCGTGTACAACACGATCTCCAACCTGCTCACCCAGGATGAGCAGGTGCAGTGCTTTCACAACGCGGCCCGCCACCTGGCACCTGGCGGCCGGTTCGTGATCGAACTCTGGGTACCGGAGTTGCGCAAGCTCCCACCGGGCCAGACGGCCACCGTCTGGCAGTGCGAACCCGGCTATATCGGGCTGGACACCTACGACGTGCTCCACCAGCACGTCGTATCGCACCACTTCCGCTTCGATGAAACCCAGCAGGCGCGGTTGTTCCGCAGCCCTCATCGCTACGTATGGCCGGCCGAACTCGACCTGATGGCCCAGCTGGCCGGATTCGAACTGGAGACCAGGCATGCGGACTGGTCCGGCGCCGAATTCGCCGCCGAGTCGCGTTCTCACGTCTCCGTCTACCGGATCCCACCCGCGGGGTAGCTCCGCATCGCGTCGACGATCTCGCGGCACGGGTGCTTCTCTAGACGTCACCTCTTAGTGGGCGGTTCGTGAGTCTTTGAGTGGATCTGCTGTCGCCTGATCGTGTGGCGGCGGGGCGGTCTCTGCCGGTCCGCGGTTGGTGATCTGGTGATGTGATCGGGTGAGTGAACGCAAGCCGTACCCGAGTGACTTATCGGACGAGCAGTGGTCGTTGATCGAGCCGGTGATCACCGCGTGGAAGGACCGGCACCGCTCAGTCAGCGGCCACCAGGGCGCCTACGACATGCGAGAGATCGTGAACGCCATCCTCTACCAGGGGCGGACCGGTTGCCAGTGGGCCTATCTCCCGCACGACCTGCCGCAGAAGAGCGCGACGTACTACTACTTCGCCGCCTGGCGGGACGACGGGACCGACCAGGTCATCCATGAACTCCTGCGCTGTCAGGTCAGGGAGAGGGCCCGACGATTAGAGGACCCGACCCTGGTGGTGCTGGACACCCAGAGTGTCCACGTGGCCGCCGGGGTCCCCGCCTCCACGAGTGGCCACGATCCGGCCAAGCGGGTGCCCGGCCGCAAGCGGGGTCTTGCCGTGGACTTCCTGGGCCTGGTCATCGCGGTCGTCGTCCTCGCTGCGAACACCCACGACAACGCCGCGGGCATCGTCCTGCTTGACCGGGTCGCCGAGCACGCCGGCGGAACCGTCCGCAAAGCCCTGGTCGACCAGAGCTTCAAGAATCAGGTCGTCATGCACGGCGCCGGCCTGGGCATCGACGTCGAGATCGTCGCACGCGACCCGCGGGTCAAGGGGTTCGTGCCGCAGCCGAAGCGGTGGAGGGTCGAGCAGACCTACGGGATTCTGATACTGCACCGGCGTCTGGTCCGCGACTACGAGCACCGCCCCTCCTCCTCGGTTTCCCGCGTCTACTGGGCGATGACCCACGTCATGACCCGACGCCTCACCGGCGTGAACTCCCCCACCTGGCGCGAGACGCAGGCGGTGGCAGCGTGAACATCGAGCCCCTGCTCGACGCCCTGGACCTCCAGGAAGACGCCGCCCGGGCCCTGGCCGACGACCTCCGCGCACAGATCGACGACCTGCAGACCCGGCTGCGGGAGGCCGAGACCCACCTGGAACATCTCGCGATCACCCGCAAGACCATCACCGGCCTCGCCGACCGGCTCCCGGCCCACACACAGGAGATGCCCGAGCACCCGGACTACCCCCGCATCCTCGCCGCCTTCAGCCACGGGACCGGGCCGCTACGGGTCAAGGACGTCTGCGAAGCCCTCGGCCACGAACTGCTGCCGAAGAACGTCGAAGGCACTCGCGCCAAGCTGAAACGCCTGGTCAAACTCGGGATCCTTACCGAGGTCGACACCGGCAACTTCGCCAGGAAGCCATAGCCCACGGGACCTCCACCAGCGACCTTACTCAGCCTCACCCAGAAACGGACATCACCTTACGAACCACCCACTCAGAACCCCCACGGGGCGGGCGCGCCGGTGAGGGGCGAGCCTGACCGGTGCCGGCCCTCGCCCCGGTGGGACAGGTGCGCTTTCCGGCCAGTACTCGCAGGTAGCGGTACGGGAGGCCGGCTGGTGGCTTCCCAATGCTGAAGTCAAGCCGCTGCGGTAACAGGGGGTGTCACTTGGTAGCACCGTCGGTCACGGATCAGGGCCCACAGAACGTTGACACGTCGGCGGGCGAGGGCGATCACGGCTTGGGTGTGACGTTTGCCTTCGGCGCGTTTGCGGTCGTAGAACCTTCGCGAGTTGGGGTCGAACTGGATGCTCACCAGGGCCGAGGTGTAGAAGACTCGCTGCAGGCGTCGGTGGTAGCGCTGTGGGCGGTGCAGGTTTCCGCTGACCTTCCCGGAGTCGCGTGGTGCGGGGGTCATTCCCGCAAAGGTGGCGAGGCGGTCGGGCGTGGGGAACGCGTCCAGGCTGCCGCCGATGCCAACGAGGAATTCGGCGCCGAGGACCGTGCCGATGCCGGGCATCGACTGGATCACTTCGGCGAGTTCGTGCTCGCGAAACCGGCCCTCGATGAGCTTGTCAGTCTCGCTGATCTTCTCGTTGAGGGTCATCACCTCCTTTGCCAGGGTCAGCACCATCCGCGCGATGGCGGCCTCACCCGCAACGGCGGTGTGCTGCCGTTCGGCGGCCTCCACCGCTTTGGTGGCGAGGGCCTGGGCGCCTCGGACTTTGCGGTTGGTCAGCCAGGTGGTCAGCCGGCGCAGACCGGTGCGGCGGATCGCCGCGGGGCTCTGGTAGCCAGTCAGGAGGATCAGGGCGCCGGTGGTGCCCATGTCCAGGGCTCGTTCCAGAGCTGGGAACATGCTGGTCAACAAGGCCTTGAGCCGGTTGGTGACGCGGGTTCGGTCGGCGACCAGGTCGGCACGGTGCTCGGTCAAAAGCCGCAGTTCGACGGAGGCGTCGTCACCGGCACGGATCGGTTGCAGGTCGCGGCGCATGCGGGCCTGGTCGGCGATGACACGGGCGTCCCGGGCATCGGTCTTCCCCTGGCCGCGGTAGCCGTCGGAGGCCCGGTTAACCACAACGCCCGGGATATAGACGAGCTCCTGGCCGTGGTTGACCAGCAGAGCGATCAGCAGGGCCGGCTCGCCGCCGGTCATGTCCATCGCCCAGGTGACGTTCCGGCCGTCGGCGAGATCCAGAACGTCACCGATCAGCTTCAGCAGCTCGGGTTCATCATTGGCCACCCGCCGCGACAGCAGGGTCTCGCCCTCGGCGTCCAGGACCAGGCAGTGGTGATGGGTCTTGCCGCAGTCGGTCCCGGCCCATATCCGGCTCATCGTGCTCCAACTCGTCGTGCGTGCAGTGCGTACCACAGACGACCTCGCCGGCATTGCTCTACACAGCGACCTGTTCGCACTTCCCAATCGGCGGCCGAGTCGTCGTGGGGAGCCGGGCGGCCAAGCCACCGGAGCCACGGTCGGCAGCGGCATGAAAGCCACACCCAGCTCCCCTGGGTGCCACAACCCTACGAATGGCTGGGGCAGACCCAGGAAGAAGGTAGAGCGGCATGACGAGATCTCCAGGAAGTGGGTGGGTGCCTGGCGAAGGCGTGCACCGTCACTGTGGAGGGGCTGTGTCTCCGGGCGGCGGCGCCCGCGTGTCGGGCGCCGCTTCAGCAGGCCTCCATCATGTATCAGGTGGGTGTCGGAACGGCTCGGTGTTCGGGGAACCGGACCGTGCCGCATCAACGCCGCTTCGCACCGGCCTCTGACCTGGCCGGGGCAACTCCGACGAATGGCGTCGACGGAGGCCCGGCCGCCCAGCCGATGAACACCCGTCAGGGCCCGTGGCTACCTCAGAAGCCGTTGTCAATCCGGGCGTGATTGCTTGATTTCCGCTGGTCGGGCTCGGTGTCGGGGGGTGGGTGGCAGGGATGTCGGCGTCGTGTCGCCGCATCGCTGGAGGGCCGGATGCCGTCGCCTATGGGGCTGCTGGAGGACCGGGAGCGACGCCGCCCGCTCGGGCCGTCCGCGCCGCTACGACGACCTGGTGCGCGTCGCGGTGGTCGCCGCGGCCACCAGTGCCCCGACCGGCCCAGCTGCCACCTGGACCCACGCGGCAATCGCAGCCCAGGTCGCGGGCACCGTCCTCGCGCCGATCTCCGCCTCCCAGGTCGGCCGGATCCTAGCTGAACCGCCCGCTCGACCTGGTCGACGTCCCGCCACAGCGGCGGGCGCCGGCCTGGCGGCGTCTTCCTCGCCCACGGCGGGGCACCGGTCCGCTCAGCGGACGGCCCGAGGCATCATGGAGATCCCCGCCCTGCCCTCAGTCCCGCACAAGGCCCCGCAGGGCCCCGCCCGGAGAGTGAACACATGTCTGCCGCACCGGCACACGGAAGCCCCCCGGCCACCGTCTCGGTCCTTCTCGTTGAGGACGACGAGGTGATCCGCCGAACCGTCAATCTCGCTCTGGAGCGTTACGGCTACACCGTCACTCCGGCCCCCGACGGACTCACCGGCCTCGAACGGTTCCGCGAGGGCGGCCACGACGTCCTGTTGCTGGACGTGATGCTGCCCGGCCTCGACGGCATCGGCCTGTGCCGACGCGTCCGCGAGACCAGCATCGTGCCCGTGCTGATGATGTCCGCGCGCGGCGACGCCCTGGACGTCGTCTCGGGCCTGGAGGCGGGTGCCGACGACTACGTCGTCAAACCCGTGGACACCGCAGTGCTCGTGGCCCGGATCCGCTCCCTGCTGCGCCGCGCCACTTTCCAGGCGGCACCGGCCGAACGGCTGGCCTCCTCCCGGCTGGCCTTCGGAGACCTCGTCGTCGACACCGCGGGCCTGGAGGTGCTCCGGGACGGAGAACCGGTCGCGCTGGCCCCCACCGAGCTGCGGCTGCTGCTGGAGTTCGCCGCCAACCCCGGCCTCGTCCTCGACCGGCAGACCCTGCTGCGCACGGTGTGGGACTACGGCTGGGAGGGCGACACCCGCGTGGTGGACCTGTGTGTGCAGCGCCTGCGCAGAAAGATCGGTGCCGACCGCGTCGAGACGGTGCGCGGCTTCGGCTACAAACTGCGCCGGAACTGATATGGACACCCTCCGCACGATGCTCAACTGGCGCTCGCTGCGCTGGCGGATCGCCCTGCTGGTGACCGTGGCCTGCTGCGCGGTCGCGCTCACCGTCGGGGTGATGGTCCACCGCAGCACTCTGGCCCGCTCCCTCAACGACAACGCCAGCAGGGCCCGGACCGCTCTGTCCACCGCCCAGGCCGCCTACGAACGGACCGGGTCGCTCTCCGTGGGCGATGTGACGGACCCCGCCCGGATGCCGAACACGCTGCTGCACCGGCTCAAGCACCGGCCCGACGCCGTCGGCGTCGTCACCTGGTATCAGAAGGATGCCTACCACCCCGCCATGTGGGCGGCGGGCAGCTACCAGGGCGCACCTTTCGCCGTAAGCGTCGACATGACCGCCGACCTGCTCACCCGGCAGGCGCTGGACCGCCACATCTGGAAGTACTCCCTGGCCGTGCTCGCCGTCGTTGTGCCCCTGTCGGCTCTCGCCGCCGAACTGCCCAACCGCCGGTTGCGGCAGGTGGCGCGGACGGCGCACCGGATCTCCGAGGGCGATCTGACCGCCAGGACCGCCGCTGCCGGCGGTGGCGACGAGGTCAGCTCCATCGCTGCCTCGGTCGACGCGATGGCGGACAGTTTGCACGACCGGCTCGTGGCCGAGCAGAGGTTCACCGCCGACGTCGCCCACGAACTGCGGACGCCACTGATGGGCCTGGTCACCGCTGCCGGGCTGCTGCCCGACTGCGAGGCCACAGACCTGGTCCGGGACCGGGCGACAGTGCTGCGCGACCTCGTCGAGGAACTGCTGGAGATCTCCCGGCTCGATGCGGGCGCCGAGACCGCCGACGCCCGCCCGGTGCCGCTCGCCGAGGTGGTCCGCGACTGCCTGGCCCGCACCGGGCTCGACGTACGCCTGACCGCGCACGGGGAGCAATGGGCCGACACCGAACCGCGCCGACTGGACCGGATCGTCGCAAACCTCGTCACCAACGCCCACCGGCACGGCCGCGCCCCCGTCGAGGTCGAGGTTCGGGGCACCACGGTCACGGTCCGCGACCACGGCCCAGGGCTCCCCGCCGACCTGCTCGCCCACGGACCGCAACGGTTCCGCACCGGAGCCGCCGAACGCGGCCGGGGCCACGGCCTGGGCCTGACCATCGCGCTCGGCCAGGCACGGGTGCTCGGAGCGGAACTCGATCTCGCCGACGCCCCCGGCGGCGGCGCCCTCGCCGTGCTCAGGCTGCCCGCCGCCCCCACGGCACAGTCCGCCCCCGAGCCACCGATACCCGGCTGATGCACATCTGAGCGGTACCGGCTACGCAGTCACCGTCCGGCGGACGCACCCCCGGAGCAAGGTGACCGAGGTGTCTGAACGACACGTATCGAGCCCCAGGAGGTGCGTTTCCATGTGCCCGGTCCCCGTTTCCGACGAGTCTTCCCGAGTCCCCCCGCCTGAGAGGGCATCGTCCGACGGCCCGAGGCGTCGGACCGTCCGCCGTGCAGCCGCGGCGGGGGTCACCGGCGCCGTCGCCCTGGCCGTCCTGGTGACTCTCGGCGTCGCTTCCCGGAGCGGTGACGACGGTCCGGGGACGGGTGCGGCCCCGGCGGCGGCCGACCCGCACACCCCCGCCGACCTGTCCTGGCCGGCCGAGGGACAGACCAGCATGTACGTCGAGGGCCTGGGCGCCCGCGGCGACCTCGGCACCCACGGCGCCCAGCGGCCGGTGCCCATCGCCAGTGTGACCAAGGTGATGACGGCCTACGTCGTCCTGCGCGACCACCCGGTCCGGGCCGGCGGCGACGGCGCCCGCATCACCGTCGACGCCCGAGCCGCACAGGAATCCAGTCTGGGCGCCGAGTCCACGGTCGCGGTCGAGGCCGGACGGCGGCTGAGTGAACGCCAGGTGCTGGAACTGATGTTGCTGCCCTCAGCGGGCAACGTCGCCCGCATGCTGGCTCGTTGGGACGCCGGTTCGGAAGAGGCCTTCGTTCGCAAGATGAACGCTGTCGCCCAGGACCTCGGCATGGTGAACACCTCGTACGCCGACGCCAGCGGTATCGTCCCGGAGACCGTCAGCACCTCCGAGGACCAGCTGAAACTGGCCCGGCAGGTCATGCGCGACCCGGTGTTCCGGTCCGTCGTCGCCGAGCGTGAGGCCGAGGTGCCCGGCACGCCCGGCCCTCTGGGTAACACCAACACCCTGCTCGGCCAGGACGGGGTCGTCGGCGTCAAGACAGGTTCCAGCTCCCCGGCCGGCGGCAATCTGATGTGGGCGGCCACCGCGCCCGACCGCACCGGACACGACCGGCTCGTCCTCGGCGTCGTCCTGCACCAGCGCATGGGAGGCAGCGCCCAGCAGGGTTTGGAGTCCGTGCTCGACACCAGCCGCGCACTGATCCAGAGCGTACGGCGATGGGTGGCGGGCGCCGAGCCCGCCACCCACTGACCTCTCGTCAGCGCGCACGGTGTGCAGATGGCGGTCACCGCGGTACCAGGCCCGGCCGTGCCGCTTGGCGCGCTCGCCCGGTATCCGGGATCGAACGGGGCGCCCGCAAGGTCGTAGGGCAGGGTGCCGGTCACCGAAGTTGTCCATGCCCTGCGGCGCCATCCGGTACGGCCCGCGACAGCGCGGTCAGCGTCGCCAGCCAGGGCCGCAGGTGGTTGCTCACTTCGATCGCCTCGCGCGGGTCGGCCACGCCGACGTGCACGTGGCACGCGCACGCGCTCTGCTCGTCGTCCAGCGCGCGGAACAGGGACAGGCTCTCCGCGTAGCGCGGTCCCGGAGTGAGGGGCACGGGCGCGACCAAGCCGGTGATCGGGGAACCGCTGGAAGCGATGCGCAGGCCCCGGCGGGCGGCCGCGCGGCCCAACGCCGCCTGCACGGTCTGTAGTTCTCCAGCTGCCTCACTCATACAGGTGTGTGGGGTGGAGCGGCCTTTCACCTGATAGCACGTCAGTTCGGTACCGACGCGGTGGCCGAGCTCACGGGCGGCTGCGACGGCCACCTGCGGGCCCTCAGGCCTGACGGCGCGGCTGACGGTATCGACGAGGAGGAACTCCTCCTCCACTCCCACCGACAGCACAGCGGGCATCTCCACGAGGGGAGGGGGACAGGCAGCAGGGGCATCATCGGAAGGAAACTGCTGCTGTGGCTGACTGGTCATGATGCTCGACTGTGGCAGAAAGCACTGCCACGGAGGTGGCGAAACGGCGCACTCGTCCAGTTCTAGACCTGGTCGTCACGACATCTGGACCCGCGCTCCCGGCGCTCCGGTTCACTTACTGAGGTTTTCAGCGTGGGGTCGGTGGGTTGATAGTCAGGCCGGTGGCGGTGAGGCAGCCGTCGATCAGGCGGGGCCGGAGTTGGATTCTGCGTAACTCGCGGCGGAGTTTGCAGTCGAGGTCGTCGGGTGTGTCGAAGGCGGTATCGGCCATCGTTCTGCGCACGAGTGACCAGACGGCCTCGACGGGATTCAAGTCGGGCGCATACGACGGAAGCCGGACGGTGGTGAGCCAGTCGTGCTCGGCCTCGTACCGTTTCAGCCCGGCGGCCAGGTGGGTGTTGAGATTGTCCCAGACCACCACGATCGGGCCGCCGAGCTGGATGTGTGCCCGCACCAGCAGATCCCGGTAGTCCTTCCAGGAGAAGCTCTTGCGTGCGCCCTTGAGCAGGAGATGGGTGCGGGGACGGTGGATGAGACGACTCTTCTCGCCGGGTTTGTAGCAGCACAGTGCGGCGACCGAGGTCCGGCGGCGGGAGCGGCCGCGCACGCGGACGACGGGAGTGTGTCCGCGCCGGCCCCAGGTGCGGCCACGGGGCGGCGTCATCGAGAAGCCGGCTTCGTCCTCGAAGACAATCCATGCCTCGCAGGCCGCCGCGAGCCTTTTACCTGCGGCCACACCTCCTTCTTCCACAGCTCCACGGCATGCTCGTCACGCTCGAGTGCTCTGCGGGCAGGGGCCTGCCAGGACCAGCCGTGCCGTTTCAGCAGCCGCCACACCGTCGCCACCGACAGACTCACCCGCAGCCGCCTGCGGATCACCGTCTGAACCCGGACCAAGGTCCACCGGTGGTCATCGAAACCGTGAGCTGCCGGTCCCTTGCCGAGTTCCTCTTCCAACACGGCGAACTGGGCGTCGGTGACGGTCGGGGCGTTCGCCGGACCCGCCGAGTGCAGGGCCTCCATGCCGCCCTCGCGCCAGGCACGGCGCCAGCGTTCCACCGACCGCACGCTCACCCGCAGGTCCTTCGCGATCACAGCGGTCTTCTCACCCGCCGCGAACCGCTGCCCGGCCTGAAGCCGGATCCCCTCACGAAATGCCCGCCGCTCAGCTGTCAGGCCCCCACCCTCCGGATACCTCACCCCACCGGCATACCGCAGGGATCATGAACCGTCACCACCCGACGACAACCCGAAAACCTCAGGTAACCGTTGCCTCGCCGACCGCCACTTCCATGCCGCCCTGACCTCCGCCGGCGCTACTCCGAGCCGTGCCACGTGCCGGGCATGCTGCCCTGCCGGCCGAGGGCGGCCAGCAGGCCGACGGCGCCACAGGGGGGCGCTTCAACTCGGCCGCACGGTCCGCACCGCCTTCGCGTGCGACTATCCCTCCAGCCCGGACTGCGGCGGGCACGCGAAGACGCCCGCCGTCACCGCTCCAACGACCCGGTCGCCCACCGCGGACGCACGGCCGTGCTCCGCTGGGCACCCCCCGGCCCCGCAACCGACCGCACGGACGCGCTCACGCATTGCATCCCTGCGTCCCCCGGGCGGGCGACGCCGTGACCGGGGTCACGGTCACCGCAGGCCCATGTCCGTCATGCCGCCGCCCCTGAGATTGGGCGCCAGCAGGGGCAGCCAGAAGACGCCGATCGCGAGGGCGAGCGAGGCGAGTCCCACGGCGTGGGCGAGGAGACGGCCTCGTGGCAGGCGTTTCTCGGCGGTGATGACGGCGGCCAGGCCCACCGTGGCGCAGAGGTTCATCACCCCGACCGCGGTGAGCAGCAGCATCAAGGACCAGCAGCAGCCCAGGCAGAACGCTCCGTGATGGGCCCCGGCACGCAGGTGGCGGGCGGGGCCGCGGTACGACGCGTAGTGCAGCAGCGAACACCCCCGGAGGGCACCGGGCCAGGGTTACCGCCAGGCCATCGGACCGGCGGCTCTGACTGCCCCGACGGCCGGTGGAGTGGCCCTGGGGGCTGCGGACGAATTGGCTTCCGGATGGGTCGTGATGGGCGGTGCGGACGCCGCACCGCCCATCACGACCCAGCATCGCGAACGACGCGCTTGCCCGGCAGGATCTGCACCCCTTCGACGCCGGCAGTCACATCGGCCCGGGGCGAAGCCGAACACCGTTCGCAGTCAGGCCATCATCGCGATCCTGACCGGTCCGGCCAGTCCGTGACCGACAGCACAGCAGGGTCCGACAAGACCAGCAGGGCCGAAGCGAGGATGACTGAACCCGCTCACCTGGGATACGTGTAGAAACCCTGCCCGGTCTCGACGCCCGTCCTACCCTTGTCCAGGTAATGTTCCTTGATAAGTTTGGCGAACTTGCGCTGCTTGGCGTCACCATGCGACGCGATGTGGTGAGCGGTCGTCAGACCAATGATGTCAAGCATTTCGCAGGGCCCGTAGGCGGCGCCAGTCCCGATGCGCCACACGTCGTCGATTGCGGTCGGATCCGCGATGTCGTCCGTTAGCAACTCTCCGGCCGCCTTCAGCATCGGTATGAGGAGCGAGTTGAGGACATAGCCCGGCCTCTCCTTCTTCACCTCGATCGGCACCATGCCGATGGACGCGGCGAAACCCACCACCGACGCGTAAACGTCAGGAGCCGTCCGGGGAGTCCCCATCACCTCCGCGATGTTGTGACGCCAGACGAGGTTGGAGAAGTGCAGCGCGAGAAACCGGTCGGGACGGCCGGTACTGTCCATGAGGGCACTGGGCGGTATGGCGGAGGTGTTGGTGGCGAACACCGTGTGCGGGGGAGCCGCCTTGCCCGCCGCGGCGAAGAGCCGCCGCTTCACCGACAGCCGCTCCGGCGCTGCCTCGATCACCAGGTCAGCCGAGGACACGGCCTGTGCCACATCGCTGGTGAGCTTAATACGCTCCACGACGCCACGAGCTCCGGCACCAGCGTTCTCGACCTCTCGCTCATACCGTTCGGCGAGTCTCCCCAGGCGAGTGCGAGCACGCTCGACCGCCTCGTCGTCCACGTCATAGGCGACGACATCGTAGCCGCTGAAAGCTGTGTGGTAGGCGATTTGTGAGCCCAGCACCCCGACCCCAAGCACAGCGATCCGTGAAAAATCCGCCATGATGCAGAACTCCTTCTCCGGGGTGTGGGCGGCGGACGGACGCGGCCGCCGTACGTCGCCTCGGGTGGACCGCGCCGCCTCAGCGGGCCGGCGATGATTCCTTCGGCTTCTCCACCCGTACAACGGACGGCCTGACCACCTGGTTCACACGGTCCCGCAACGGAGGGCCGGGACCGTCGCTGTGGAGGGCGTCGCGCCGCTGTCACCGCCCCGCCGCCGACTCGGTCGCGCCGGCGGCGGGGCGGCGACACCCGTTCACGGCCCCTGGCCGGCGCCGTCGGCGAGACACGGCACGGCACGCGGATCCTGCTGACGCGGGTCGCAGGGCGGGAATCCTTCGGTGTCGCTGGATCAGGTGCCGCAGGCCGCGTGGCGGGGTGCCACGAGGGGGCGGGGAAACCGGCAGCGGTACCGATGACACCCCGCACGCTTGCCGCGGGCCTGCCGGCTTCGTGGGTGACGGCGGACGAGGCCTACGGTCAGGAGTGGAAGTTCCGCCGCCTGTTGAAGGAACTCGGTGTCGGATACGTCGTCGCTGTTCCCAAGTCACAGCAGGTCAAGAGCCTGGCAGGGTTCTGGCGGATCGACCAGCTCATCAGCGAAGCACCCGCGGATGCCTGGCAGCGGCTCTCCTGTGGCGTGGGCGCCAAAGGCCCGCGGGTCTATGACTGGGCCAGTGCCCGGCTGCCGGCGATCAGCTTCTTCGACGGCGGCGAGCCCACCCATCACCGGTGGGTGCTGGACCGTCGCAGTCTGACACGGACACAGGAAATCGCCTACTACTTCGCCTACGCGCCTGTGACCTGCACGGTTGTGGACCTGGCGAGGGTTGCCGGGATGCGCTGGGCGATCGAAGAATGCTTCCAGACCGCGAAGAACGAATGCGGCCTGGACGAGTACTAAGTCCGCCGCTACACGGGGTGGTACCGGCACATCACCCTCGCCGTGCTCGCCCACGCCTTCCTCGCCGGCCTCGCCGCCGACGAGGCCGCAAAGGGGGCTGCAGAAACGACCCCACCAGCGGGATCATCCCTCTCACCGTGGCAGAGATCCGAAGACTCCTGGACATTCTCTGGGGCCGCCCCCGACCCCGCGCCGTCTCGACGAGCGAGGAGGGAGGCGGACAGGCCAGGGACCTTGGCGTGATGTCCCGAGGGCGGCTTACCGCCGGTCAGTCACCCGTCGGCTGTGCCAGGAGAGCGGCCGTCACCTGGTGCGTCAGCCATCGTTCGGTCTCGTCCCAGGACCAGTGGCAGCCCGTGATGAACAGCCGCCAGGACGGCAACCCGAGCAGGAACCACAGCATGTCGCCGGCGCGCTCCGCACTCAAACCGGGTTTGAGCGCCCCCAGTTCCGCCAGCCGTCCGGCGAGCACACCGAGCGACCGGCGGTAGCGACGGACGACCTCGTCGAGTTCTTCCTGCACGCGCTGGTCCACGCACGCGGCCGTGACCATCACCTGGACGATTTCCAGGTGACGCTCGTTGTCTAGGCGTACCCCGCGAGCCGTGGCCGCGATCGCCATCCTGGCGTCGGTGGCCGTGCGGACGGTCTCAAGGGTCCGTTCCACCACCGGGTCGTCCACCCCTCGGTACATGAGGGTCGCCAGGATTGCGGCCTTACCGCCGGTGCTCGCGTAGACCGTGGGAACAGCGATTCCGGCCTCCCGGGCGATGTCGCCGATGGTGACCTTTGCGTACCCGTGCTCGACGAAGAGCCGGAGGGCGGCGTCGAGGATCGTCGCCCGAGTCCCGGCGGCGGCCTTGGCCCGGCGGTCGTTGCGGTACGGTCGCCGACGGTCGCTGGCCTGTGTGCTCATGCTTTCCTCTCCAGACACCGGCGAACGCGTTCTCTGCCGTTCGCTCATCCATAATGCATCGCCGGGCCGGAGACGAGCGGACGGTCGAGTCGCTGGCTCCCGTCAGGCAGTGGCGGCCTTGCGCCGGAAGAGGAGTCCGGTGGCGACGAGGCCGACCGCGAAGAACCCCGCCGCCCAGGCAAAGGCGGTCGTGTAGCCGTGGACGCTGGCCGCGGCCACCGCCGAGGGCAGCCCCGAGTTGTGCGAGGCAAGGTAGTCCGTCGTGCTCGCCACCACCACGGTGTTGAGCAGTGCAGGGCCGAGCGAGCCTCCCACCTGCTGCATCGTGTTGATCATGGCCCCGGCCACTCCGGCGTCCTGACCGGTGACGCCCGCCGTGGCCTGGCTCATACCGGTGGCGAAGACGCAGCCCATGCCGAGACCGGTGAGGATCAGCCCGGGCAGGACATGGGAGGCGTACCCGGAGTCCGTCTCGAGCCCCGTGAGCCACACCGAGCCGGCCAGAGCGAGCAGCATGCCGCCGCTCGCCACGAGCTTCGGCCCGAACCGCGGGACGAGGACGCTCGCGCCGCACATCGCCGTCAGCATGATGCACGCGTTCATCGGGAGGAACGCGAAACCCGTGCGTATCGGGGAGAAGCGCAGGATTTGCTGGAGGAAGTAGGTCATGAAGAGCAGTTCGCCGTAGAGCCCCGAACCCAGCACGAGGAGGGCTGCGAAGGCACCGGCCCGGTTCCGGTCGGTGAGGACGCGCGGTGGCAGCAGCGGATGGTTCGCCCTCGTCTGCCAGTAGCCGAAGGCCGCGAGCAGTACCGCGCTCGCCGCGAGGAAGCCCCAGGACCGCGACGACGACCACCCGTGGGAAACGGCGTTGGCGAAGCCGTAGACGAGGCAGAACAGGCCGGCGCTGGCCAGTACGGTGCCGGGCAGGTCAAGGTGGGTACGGCTGCGCGGGGTGCGGTGCAGCAGGATCAGCCCGCCCACGAACGCCACAGCGGCGAAGAGGATGTTGATGTACAGCGTCCAGCGCCAGCTGAACTGCCCGGTCAGGAAGCCGCCGAGGAGCAGGCCGACGGAGGCCCCCGAGCCCGCCACGGCTCCGAAGATGCCGATGGCCTTGCCCCGTTCCGCCGGGTCGGTGAACGTGACGATGAGCAGCGAGAGCGCCGCCGGGGCGAGTAGGGCGCTGAAGACACCCTGCACGACACGGGCGACGATCAGCACGGTGAAGCTCTGGGCGGAACCGCCGAGCGCCGAGGCGAGGGCGAAGCCGACCAGACCGATGAGGAAGGCGTTCCTGCGGCCGAACAGGTCCGCAAGCCGGCCGCCCAGCAGCAGTAGCGAGCCGAAGGCCAGCGCGTAGGCGGTGATCACCCATTGCCGGTCAGCATTGGAGAAGTGCAGGTCCGCCTGGGCGGTGGGAAGCGCGATGTTCACGATGGTGGCGTCGAGGACGACCATCAGCTGGGCTACGCCGATGAAAGCGAGGATCAGCCAGCGGTGCGGCGCAAGGCCGGAGGCCGGGGCCGGGGCGGCGGCCGCCGTGGCAGAGGAAGACATGTGTGTGGAAATCCCAAGGTCGTGGGTGAGAGCGGGAGAGTGTGCCGATACTGGCCGACACGTATCTCACTATAGAGGACCTATATCGAAAGTGTTCCGCGGCCGCGAGTTCAACACCTATCGATCGGGGGTGCGACCGGACAGGGGGGAGCAGCATGTCCCATCGCTCTTCCCGTTGACCTGCCCCCGCTCGGCTGCGGTGCCATACCTACTGCGGACGACTGTCAGATGCGCCTGGCGTGATGCCCGGCTTGAGCCCGACACCAGAGCTGACGCAGAGCCCCCTGACCACACGTGGCTTCCGCGGCTTGGTGCCGTTTTGTGAACTGCTCGGCAGCAACGTCCTCACCGGGCACGGAATATACGTGGTGATTCGCACGGACCCCTCGCCCCCGTCATTCCTCCCCACCAGCCCTGCCGGGCACCTCAAGGACCGCGACCCGTTCGTGACCGCCGACAAACTCCGCGCCGCCTGGGTAGACAGGGCAACGATCGTGTACATCGGCAAGGCCGCGGGTCAGAGCGGACTGGATCAGCGGCTTGCCGATTACCGCCGCCACGGCACCGGTCCGCTGGCCGGCCACTGGGGCGGACGCTACATCTGGCAGCTGGCCGACTCAGATACACTGCTCGTCGCCTGGCGGCCGATGTCCGAGATGACCCGGGTGGGCCGAGCAGGACCTGATCGACGAGTTCGAAGAACTTCACGGAGGAGCTCTGCCCGTCGACCAACCTCAGGAACAACGCCCGAAAGACTCCGGAGACAGACGCAGCCTCAATCCCGGTCACCCTCTACCCCCGTTATCTTCTTCGCGGTCCTGCAAGAGGGCCGCTGGCCTCCGGGCCCGGGATGACTGTTGCCCCCTGTCGATCGGATGACCTGGGGGGTGGTGTCACCGGGTCCGAGGGGTGCCGTCACAGACGCTAATCAGAGGTCCGGCCACCGCCCGGCCCGGCGCAATGCCGGGCCATTTCGCGGGCGGCAGGTCTGCATAACGTGGATGCGCGCGAACGGCCCGAACCCGGTGAGGCCGGCACGGCATCCGGCCACCGGGCGGTCTGGGCGCAGAGCCAAATTTCCCAGCGGGTCCGCAGCGCCGCCTGGCGGCTGAAGGAATTGGAGCGCACCGGATGGCCGACCGCCCCGTCGGTATTCACAGCCGACTTCCTGGCCGCACGCGTGAAAGCCCACGAGCGGTCCCTGTTAGTACTGCACGGAGTGCGGGTGCCAGGCCGACTCACCCTGGACGGTCTGGAAGTCTGACCCACCGAGCGGTTGCTGATCACGGGCGGCAATGGGACGGGCAAGTCGACCCTGCTCGCGGCCCTCGCCGGGCACCTGGCGGCCGAGAAATGGAGCTGCGGCCCGGACTCACCATCCGTCTGCTCACCCAGGACACCGTCTTTTGCGTGGTCCGAGTGCGGGACACATACGCGCTCGCCCTCGGTCCCCAGCGGAAGCAGAGCGTGCCACTCGACTCATTGGGACTGTTCCACGAGGCGGACCTGGCAGGCCCATCGGGAGAGTTGTCGATGGGGCAGTGCCGGCGCCTGGAGCTGGCCCTGCTGGTGGCCCGCCCGCCTCAACTGCTCCTGCTCGACGAACCCACCAGCCACCTCTCAGCCGCCCTGTGCGATGAGCTGGAGGACGCCCTGGGGTCGGGCCCTGGTGTGATCGTCGTGGCCAGCCACGATCGCTGACTTCGGCTGCGCTGGCAGGGCCGCGAGGACCATCTGGAACGGTGACGCTTGTTGCATCGCGTGGCGTCACCTGTCGCGATGGTGATGTGAATCTTAACCGTGTTTTCGTGTGCGGGCACCCTGCCCTCGATTTCGCGGCAACGCTCCGCGCTCGGCGATCGACCCGGTTCGAGATGTTCGTGACCCCGGATCGACTCAACGCCTGGTACCTGGAGTCCGGACTCGTGGACACCATCTCGCCCGGCGAGGACGCGGACGTCCGCGAGGCGACAGCCGTGCGCGAGGTGATCTACCGTCTGGTCACCGACCGTCGGCTGGGTGAGGACTTCGATCCGCAGGCGCTGGAAGCAGTCAACGCCGCGGCGCGGCGGACACCCGTGACGCCTCAGCTCACTCAGGAGGGCCGGAACACCGAAGCCAGCCCGCAGCAGGCCCTGGCCACAGTAGCGCGGGAGGCCGTCGAACTGCTCAGCGGGCCGGATGTGCCGCTGATGAAGGAGTGCGGCAACCCCGAGTGCACACGCGTCTACATCGACCGTTCCCGTGGCATGCGGCGCCAGTGGTGCGGGATGGAGTCCTGCGGAAACAAGATCAAGGCCGCTGCGTACCCCGCGCGCAAGAAGACTGAACCGACCACAACCGCGCGCTGATCCCCTGACGTGGACAGCGCGCGATCGCACGGGAGCCCCGGCTAGTACTCCAGCAGCGTTTCGCTATCTTGCCTGGTCAGAGGCATCGTCGGGAGTGTAGTTGGCTGATGGTCCATCAGGGGCGGTCTTGCTGGACCGCCCCTCCAACGAGTGGCATCGAGAACTGTCGGAGCGGTGATGCGGGCAGCCTTCCCGC
>NZ_BMVN01000081.1:0-18762 GCF_014650735.1 Streptomyces canarius | reverse complement strand
TTTTCGAAGAACAACTACGCTCACTTCAACAACCCGGTGTTGCATCGACCGGTTGAACTCGCCCAATACACGTCCGTAAAGCTCACAACTCGCCTGGTCAGGGCAGGGATCCAGGCGTCCATGGGCTCGGTCGGCGACTCGTACGACAATGCCCTCGTGAACCTGAAACCACGTCAACCCGCCCTGACCAGCTAGTCAGCCACTCCCGTACAGCGGGGGAACCTCAGCCGCCGCGGCGGCCCGCACCGGGGCACACGGCGGCAGGAGCGCGTGTCCCCCTTGCTCCATGCCCCCAGGCGGCCAGGAACTGGCCGAATCTGTACGCTCGGAATCTTCACAAACCGGAGCACGGCGTGCCCAGGCCGAAGGCCAAGTCCATGAATGTCCGCCTTCGCACTGTCGCAGGATGGCGCCGCGAGCGACGAACCTGCTACCACACATGTGTGTGGTGATACTTGTTTCGCGACGAAGTGGATTCCTGGCCAGCCGCGCGCATCGCCCGGGTATTCTCACCTCGCCCGGTGGCTAGCATGAACGGCGACCCACACCCGGAAGGGGCACCGTCCTTCGGACGCCTTCCGCGGCATCGGCGCTGCTCACCGTTCACACAACCCCGTATGCACGGACCAAGGGACCGCGGAATGTCAATGTCAGCTCGCTCCCGTCAGCGCCGAAGCGCGGAAGGGGCGGCGTCCGCCTCGCCGTTCGCACCGGCCGCGACCCTGATCCTCACCGCCCTGGGCGCCGCTGCCGCGGTCGCCCTCGCTCCCGCGGAAGGCAGGCGCTGGGTGTTGGGCACGGTGGTCGTCGCCTGGGTGTGCATCGCCGTGGTGGTCGGCCGGACCTCGGCCCTGCTACGCCGGGCTCACCGGCGCGCCGCCGCGCAGGGCGGCGACCTGGAGACGGCCAGGAGCGCATGGCGGCACCAGGTCGCCGAGACGTCCCGGCTCGTCGACGTGATCCTGCCGGACGTCACCCGGCAGGTGCGCGGCGGCGGCGACGCCGAGCAGGTGTTGTCGGCCGTCGCCCTTCCGTCCGACCCGCACTTGCAGCGGTTGCTGCGCATGGTCGCCGGCGAGCTTTCCGCGTCGGCCCAACGCGCCCGTGAAGCCGAGGCTGGGTTCAAAGGCGTACACGAACGGCTCGACCGGGGCAAGGCCGAGCTGACGCGTCTGACCGAGGAAACGCTCCCCGCCGCCGTCGCCCTGCTGCGGGAGGGCGGCTCCGCCGACACCGTGCTGGCCCGGTTCGACTGGCCGCGGGACGCCCTGCTGCGGTCGTCGGCCGAACGCTTCATACGCGAACTGGCCTACAGCGAGCGGCGTTCCGCCGCCGCGCAGGCCGCGTCCGCCAAGGCCCTCAGCCGGGTCCAGGCCAAGACCGTCAGCATGCTCGCCGATCTGCGTGAGATGCAGGAACGCCATGGCGAGGAGGTCTTCGGCGACCTGCTGCGTCTGGACCACAGCACCTCGCAGCTCGGTCTGCTGACCGACCGGCTCGCCCTGCTGATGGGCGGGCGCTCCAGCCGCGTGTGGAACAAGCCCATCGTCATGGAGAGCATCCTGCGGGGCGCCGTCGGCCGGATCGACGCTTACCGGCGGGTGCGCCTCCACTCCTCCAGCAGGGCCGCGATCAGCGGCTTCGCGGCGGAGGGCGTCATGCACCTGCTGGCCGAACTCATGGACAACGCGGCGAACTTCTCACCTCCCGTCGACGAGGTCCACGTCTACGTGGAGGAACGCAGCGCCGGCCTCGTGGTCACCATCGAGGACAGCGGCCTGAAGATGTCCGACGCTGCCATGCGGCGGGCGGTGGAGTCCGTGTCCGGCCGCGTCACCGACCTCGCCTCGTTGCAGGGCACCCGACTGGGTCTGAGCGTGGTGGGGCGACTCGCCGTCAAGTACGGCATCAGCGTCAGTTACCGGCCCTCCTCGCGCGGTGGCACGGGTGTCGTCGTCCTGCTCCCGCCGCAGCTGATCGCCCAGCGGCACGAGCCCGTCACGGCCGAGCGACCGCGGCAGGCCGCGTCGGCCGCCCGGCCGCCCGCGGACAGGCCCCGGACGGTGCGGCCGGCACCGGCCGCACCGCTCTCCACGGCCGCGGCCACGCCCACACCCACGGCCACACCCACGGCCGCGGCCACGCCGCCGTCCACGTCGGCCGAGTCCGCCGGGCGGGGTGAGGCCACCACCAATGGACTGCCGATCCGGTCCCCGGGCCGCGCCATGGCCGAGGCGGAGCGCACCCGACACAAGCCGGCCGCTCACAAGCCCGCCGACCCGGGCGAGTCCGGTCCCGCCTTCGACGCGGGAACACGGTTCGGCGCCTTCCACCTCGGTCGGCAACGCGCCGGCGGCGCCCCGGCCGACGGGGACGCGCACAGCGCCGCCCCCGAGGCCTGAGACCGGTCCCTTCCCCCGGCAGGGCGCAACAGCCCATCCCCCGACACCGCATCGCCGCACTTCGCTGGATTGGAGGCACGGGGGCGGGTGGTGACCTCACCGGTCCCCGTCCGCCCCTACCCATCATGGAGACCACCGACAACAGCCTGACCTGGCTCCTGAAGAACCTGCTGGAACGCACGCCGGGCACACGCCATGCGCTCGTGCTGTCCCGCGACGGTCTGAAACTGTGCTGGACGGAACACATGACCGTCGACCAGGCCGACCAGCTGGCGGCCATCTGTTCCGGCATGCAGGCGCTGTCCCAGGGCGCCTCCGTGGAGTTCGGCGACGGATCGGGCGGCGTCCGGCACGCGATGACCGCTTTCCACGGCGGCCTTCTGTTCATCGTGGAGGCGGGCGAGGGCGCGCACCTCGCGGTCGTCGCGCAGGAGAGCGCCGACCCGGGCGTCGTGGGCCACCAGATGACCGAACTGGTCGAACAGATCGGCGACCACCTGCGGGCCGAGCCCCGTAAGCCCGTCGACCGGGGCGCCCCGGCGTGATACGCAAGCCCGTGGACCTCGGCGACCCCGACCGGCTGTACATGGTCACGGGGGGCCGGAGCGAAGCCGATTCGTCCCTCGACCTGGTGACGCTGATCGTCAGCGAGTGCGAGCCCACCACCGGCATGCAGTCGGAGCACGTCCGCATCCTGGAGCTGTGCCGGCATCCCACCGCGGTGGTGGAGATCGCGGCCGAACTGAGACTCCCCATCACCGTGGTGCGCATCCTGCTCGGCGACCTGTGCGCCCTGGGCAAGGTCAGCGCCCGCCACCCGCGTGCGGCCGCGTCCGTCGCGGGCCTTCCAGAAACCGCCCTGCTCCAGGAGGTGCTTCATGGGCTCCACAACCTCTGAGCTGCCCTCCCAGCGCACACCGCTGACCCAAGCGGCCGAGACCGGTCTGAAGATCGTCGTCGTGGGCGGCTTCGGAGTCGGCAAGACCACTCTCGTGCGCTCGGTCAGCGAGATCCGGCCCCTGAACACCGAGGAGGTGATGACCCAGGCGGGACAGGGCATCGACGAGACGACGGGGGTGGAACGCAAGACCACCACGACCGTCGCCTTCGACTTCGGCCGCATCAGCCTCAACGAGCGCATGGTGCTCTACCTGTTCGGCGCGCCCGGCCAGGAGCGCTTCTGGTTCCTCTGGGACCGTCTGTTCTCCGGCACCCTCGGCGCGGTCGTCCTCGTCGACACCCGCCGCATGGAGGACTGCTGGTACGCCATAGACCGGCTCGAGCACCACGGCACGCCGTTCGTGGTGGCGGTCAACCGCTTCGACGGCGACGCGAAACGGTTCACTCTCGACGAGGTCCGTCAGGCACTCGCCCTGGGCGAGCACGTACCCGTGATCGACTGCGACGCCCGCGTCCGGGCGTCGGGCAAGGAGGTCCTCATCGCTCTGGTGGACCACCTGTACACACGTGCACTGGCCAAGGAGAGCACAGCGTGAGCGACACGACCGGTTTCCCGTCCACGGACGCCCCTCCCCCGGGCTGCCCCGCGCACGGCTCCGCCGTGCCCCTGGCCGGACTGGAGTACCAGCAGACGCCTGCGCAGCTCTACCGTTCCCTGCGCAGGGAACACGGAGCGGTCGCGCCGGTGCTGCTCGACGGCGACGTCCCGGCCTGGCTGGTGCTCGGCTACTCCGAGGTCTGCTACGTGACGGCCCATGACGAGCTGTTCGCGCGGGACTCCCGCCGCTGGAACCAGTGGGAGCGCATCCCGCCCGACTGGCCTCTGCTGCCGTACGTCGGCTACCAGCCGTCGGTGCTCTTCACCGAGGGCGCCGAGCACCAGCGCCGGGCGGGCGTGATCACCGAGGCGTTGGAGGGGGTGGACCAGTTCGAGCTGGCGCGCGAGTGCCAACAGATCGCCGCCCGGCTGGTCTCCTCCTTCTCCGGCAGCGGCCGGGCGGAGCTGATGAGCATGTACGCGCACGCGCTGCCCGCCCGCGGCGTGCTGTGGATGTGCGGCATGCCGGTGGGCGACGCGGACACCGAGCGCCTCGTCGACGACCTGCGCATCTCCCTGGACGCCCGGGAGGGCGACGACCCGGTGGCCGCGTACACCCGTGTCGGCGAGCGCATCATGCGGCTGGTGAAGGAGAAGCGGGAGCGTCCCGGCCCGGACGTCACCTCCCGCATGCTTCTCCATCCCGCGGGTCTCAGCGACGAGGAGATCGTGCAGGATCTGATCTCCGTCATCGCCGCCGCGCAGCAGCCGACCGCGAACTGGATCTGCAACACCCTGCGTCTGCTGCTGACCGACGAGCGTTTCGCGGTCAACGTCTCCGGCGGCCGGGTCAGCGTCGGGGAGGCGCTGAACGAGGTTCTGTGGCTGGACACACCGACGCAGAACTTCATCGGCCGCTGGGCCGTACGCGACACACAACTGGGCGGGCGCCACATCCGGGAAGGTGACTGCCTCGTGCTCGGCCTGGCGGCGGCCAACACCGACCCGCAGATCTGGCCGGACCCGCACGCGGGCTCCGGCAACTCCGCACACCTCTCCTTCAGCAACGGCGAGCACCGCTGTCCGTATCCCGCGCCGCTGCTGGCGGACGTCATGGCGCGCACGGCGGTGGAGACCCTGCTCGAACACCTTCCCGACATCGTGCTGGCGGTGGACCCCGGAGAACTGACCTGGCGCCCCTCGATCTGGATGCGTGGCCTGGAGTCGCTGCCGGTCGAGTTCACCCCGTCCGTGAACTAGAGGGGTTGGCCCCCCGCGCACCGGGCGGGCCCGGGCGCGGAGGGAACCGGTACGTCAGGCCGTGACCGGCGTGAAGCGCACCGGCAGTGTCTTCGGGCCCCGGGTGAACACCCCGTGCTCGACGAGCTGGTGTCCGTCCGCGAGACGCAGGTCGGGCATGGCGTCCAGCAACTGGTTCAGTCCCACCTCGACCTCCGCCTTGGCCAGGAGCGCTCCCACGCAGAAGTGCCGGCCCAGCGCGAAGGCGAGGTGGTCGGCGGCGGCGGAGAAGGCGGAGGTCGTAGTGAGGTCGTCGCGGAAGATGTCGAACCGGTCGGGGTCCCGGTAGCGCCGCTCGTCCCGGTTCGCGGCGCCGATGAGACAGGTGACCGTCGCGCCCGCCGGGATGGTGCCACCGGTGACCTCCACCTCGGTCGCCGACTGCCGCATGATCATCTGGACCGGCGGTGTGTAGCGGAGAGTCTCCGCGAAGGCGGCGGGTATCAGACTGCGGTCCGCACGGACGGCCGCGAGCTGGTCGGGATGGCTCAGGAGATTCGCCAGGATGCCGGCTATCGCCTTGTCGGTGGTCTCGCCCCCCGCCGCGAGCAGCAGACTACAGAAGGCCTTGATGTCCTCGTCGCTCATGCGTACCCCGTCCACCTCCGCGGCGCACAGGCTGGACAGCAGGTCGTCGCCCGGGGTGTCGCGCCGTTCCCGGATGATCGGGAGCATGTACTCCGCGAACTCCACGCGGGTGCGCTCACCGGCGGCGGCGACCTCCGGGTCGCCCGAGAGGTTGCCGAGGAAGGCGATGACGGCCGTGTACCAGCCGTGGAACCGCGCGTGGTCGGCCTTGCTCAGGCCCAGCATGTCCGCGATGACGTTGACCGGGAAACGGGTCGCGTAGTCGTTGACGATGTCGGCGGAGCCGGTGTGCCGGAAGGCGTCGATGAGTTCGCGCGAGTTGCGCTCGATGACCGGCAGGAACTTCTGCTGGAGATCGCTGCCGCGGAACGCGGGGGCGACGAGGGCTCTGCGTACGGCGTGTTCACGACCGCTGAGCTGGAGGATCGTCTTGCCGTGGACGGGTTCGAGCTGCCAGTCGTAGTTGTCGGTGGTGAACTCGGCCTTCTTGTCCTTGAAGACGCGTTCGACGTCCTCGTAGCGGGAGATGATGTAACTCTTGGTGGCCTCGTGCCAGAGCAGGGGTTCTTTCTCCCGCATCACCGCGTAGGCCTGGTAGGGGTTCGCGGCGAACTCGGGCGACAGGATGTCCGGGACGTGGTGGGCAGCGGACACGGAACTCCTCAAGTCAGATGCGTGACCGTCACCGCAAGGTTATGGATCTTCCGGTCCGTCAAACAGACCTGAGTGACCACGAGTTGTACCGGGGAGTGACCGTCCGTCGATGAGCGCCGACTCGCGGCGTGGGTCACGCACGCCTGCCGGGCCGGAGGGTCGCCACGTCGGAGGCCCCCCGTCGTCCTCGCTGCCTGGCACGCGGGCCTGCCCCTGCTGTCCATCGCCTCCTTCCCGGCCGACGGCATCCTGGCCATCGCGGTCGACAACACGGGCCTCCTTCACCCCGCCCGCCCCGCCACCGGCGCGGCTGCCGGTCCACGTCTGCTGCTGCGACCCGCTCGACCCACGCCGCGCTGTCCCGTCCCCGCACAGGTATCACCCGTCCGGCGCGCGGGCGTCGGGCCGCTCCCACGCGCACCTGCTGCTTGGTCGTGCCGGCCCTCGGGGCACGCCGGCGGGCTGCCTCCTTGATCCCGTCGACGAGTCCGCGCTGGGACAGGCCGTGCAGGGACCGGGCGACAGCGAGCGGGTGCGGAAGGGGCGTGTCCACCCCTCCGCCTCAGCACCGCGGCGGCTGCCGGGCAGCCGAATCGGCACAGCCGCATGACCCCGCATGACCATGGAACGCTGCTTCCCCAGAGGGAAGTTGGTTGTACCCGCTGTCCCGGTGCGGACGGTGCCGGACGTGATCGAAAGGACGAGGATGAGCCAGGACGGCGGGGTGACCGTCGCGCGGAGCGGATAGCACGGGCACGACCAAGCAGCTGGGGATCCCGGCCCGCCGCGTCGGCCCCCTGGCCGCCGTGACCGGACCTCTGCACGCGCACGACCCCCGGTGGGAGTCGATCATCGCCGAGGGCATGTGACGTCGGCCCCCAGGCGCCCGACGGGGCGGGGCAGCAGCGTGTCACGCCCGGGCCATCGGAACACCAGGCGGCAGTGCTCCTTGTCCAGAACGTCCCCGGCGGGCAGCAGAGCGTCGGGGGTCCCGGCCGGGTGGACGGTCAGGAGGGGATCGGCGTGCCTGTCGTTGTCGTCGGCGCGCACGTGGCTGTCCCAGGCCCGGACCGTGGCCGCGAGCTGCTCGGCGAGCTCGGAACCCTGCTCGCCGAAGGCGTGGACGACCCACTCCCACTGCTTGTCCTCGGGGCGATCGCCGTTCTTGGTCCGGACGTGGGTGACGTAGGCGAGCGAGGCGTCGCCGACGATCGCGGGCGCGTCGCGGTCCCGCGCGATGACGGTCACACCCTCGGCCGGGTCCTGATGGGCGGCCAGCCTACAGAAGGCCGGCAGGGTGGTGGCCGCGTACAGCTGTAGGGAGCCGAAGTAGGAGTTCGCCCCCATCGTCACGCCGGTGGTGAGCTCGTGCCGCGGCCCGCGCAGCGCCTCCTCCAAGCCCGCCGTGTCGGCGGCGGTGCCGTGCTCGAAGCGGAGCGTCAGCCCGCCGCCGAGAAGGGAGACGACCGGGATGCCGCGGGCCTGCTGTCCCTGATCGCGGACGAAGCCGCAGTAGGTGAAATGACGGGCGTGCAGCACCTGTCCGCGCCGCTCGAAGGTGACCGCCCTGCTGTAACCGCCCATCTCCAGCGGCAGGACCAGGCGTCCGCCCTCGGCCAGCTGCTCCCGCCAGGCCGGGGCGATGTCCCAGCAGCTGTAGGTGATCACGCCGGCGTCGAAGCCGCCGCGGGGCACGAGAGGGGCGGGCGCGCCGAGGGCCGCGTCGGCTTCGAGCGCGGTGACGCGTCCGGTGCCGGCCTCCGTGAGGAAGGCGCGGGTGCGGCGTACGACCCACGGGTCGATGTCGACCGTGACCACACGACCGTCGGGGGCGGTGACGTGCGCGATCAGCTCGGCGTTGTAGCCGCCGGAGCCCGCCTCGAACACGAGCGCGCCCTGCTTGAGGTGGAGATGCTCGATCATGTCGGCCTGGAGCCAGGCCGCGGACACCGAGCTGAGCGCCGTCCCGGTCTCGTCGCGGCGGGTGATGACGGCGTGGTCCCCGCCGTCGTACGCGGCCTTGAGGTTCGCCTCCGGGGCGAAACGGTGGCGGGGCACGGTCCGCAGCGCCTGCTGGACCGGCTCGGACGGGGCCCAGCCGCCGTCGATCACCGTCTGGGCCATCGCCTGCCGCAGCCGGACCGCCTCGGCCGGCTCACCCGGTACGGGCGGCTGCTCGACGGCGAGGGGGTAGGAGACCACGGGCGGCAGGTCGGGAACGATCCCGGGCCACACGGCGTCCAGCGCCTGGGCGGCCGGGACGAACACGTCCCCGGCGCAGGCCAGCGCGTGCAGATCGTGGAACTCCCAGCGCGCGAACTTGTCAGGCTCGGGGTTGGCGAGCTGGCCGGACCAGCCGGTGACACGGACGACGGCCGTGAGCCGAGGGAGTCCGTGGCTGTCGTCGACCAGCATCGACACCACGTGCGCGTCCGCCTCCTCGGCGAGCAGACCAGTCTCCTCGACGAGTTCGCGCACCGCGGCGGCGGCGAAGCCCTCCGGACCGGTGGTCCTGCCGCCAGGCAGTTCGAGCATGCCGCGCCGGGAGCGGCCGAGCAGCACCCGTCCGGAGTCGTCGGTGACGACGGCCAGCGCGCCGGTCAGCGCGTGACCTGTGGTCGGCCTCTTCTCGACGGCTCGGGTCTCGGCGTGGCAAGGGCCGCGCAGCACCAGGAAGGCCAGGCCGTCCGCGTCCAGCCGCTCCACCCTCTCCCATCCGGCGCCGACCAGAGCGATCTCGTCCTCATCCAGGGCGATACCGCGCCTCTCCTCGGGCGTGGATTCCGCCACCGGGGTGATGACGACGAGCGCGCCGCGGTCCCGCAGCCGCTCGCCCAACCCGTGCGCAACACGCCCCCTGTCCTGCACGAACGGGTACATCAGCCGGAGCGTGATCAGGTCATACCCCGCGTCGTTCAGCGGGGCAGGGTCGTCGCGTTCGATGTCCAGGTGCAGCCAGCGCACGCCCTCGACATCGGCGTGCTCCTCGCGGGCCCGGGCGATCGCGCTGCCGGCGAAGTCGCACGCGTCCACGGTGTAGCCGAGCGATGCGAGGCAGGCGGCCAGCCCTCCGGTGCCGCAGCCTACGTCGAGCGCCCGGCCGCCGCCCTCGGGGACGGGGGTGTGCTCGGCGAGCAGGGCTCGTTCGCGCTCACCGACCTGCCGGAACCCCTTCCCGGCGCCGTAGTGCTTCTCCCACTGCTCGCGGGCGGTGTACGTCAAGGTGCTGCTCCTCGTGCGTGCGTAGTAGCGGTGGTCAGTAGCGGTGGCGGTCAGGGGCGTTGTGCGGCGCGGAGCCGGGCGAGGGTGCGTAGGCCGCGCTCCACCAGCTCGGGATCGCCGTGGGCGGCGCCGTAGGAGATGCCGGAGACGGAATCCAGGACGGACAGGACCGTGAGCCGGGTCTCTTCCCCTGGGGTGAAGGCGCGGCCGTAGCCGTTCATCACGGCTGCCAGGAGGTCGGGGCGACCGTGCCAGGCATCGGACAGCCGTACGAAATCCCGTACCGCCGGCCCGTCTTCCGACCGCTCGAAATCGATCACGTACAGGGCGTCGGCGTCCTCGTCCCAGCGCAGATTGCGCAGCTGGAAGTCGCCGTGCGTGGGTACGACGCCCGCCGCGGGCAGGCCGGCAGCCTTCTCGGCCACGGTGCGGATGAACTCCTCGTCCCCGGGCGTGAGGTGGGGACGGGCGCCGTCCAGGTGCCGCTCCAGCTTCCCCAGGGGCGGTGTGCCGCCGGCCGGCCGGGCCGGGGCGCTGGTGTGGATGGCCGCCGCGAGTTGCCCGATGCGGTGGAAGATCCGGCGCTGCTGCTCGGCCGGGTACGTGGCGCCGTGCAGCAACCGGCCTCCCACCTCGGTGAGACACCTGACCGGGGGAGGCGTCCAGCTCCAGCACCGCGATCACCGGCAACGCCACCCCATGGACCGACGTCCCGGCCAGGGTTACCGCTTCGCCGACCCAGTACGCCCGGAAGACCTTGTTCTCCCCTCAGCGGGACGCCTCCCGCGGTGGGCGACGCAGCGCCGCGGGTGGTGCGCAGGGCCGTCACGACCGGCTCCGTACGCTGCCGGAGCGGGCACCGCGTGCGCCGCCCACGGTCACTGCCCCCATCCCAGCTCGGTGTAGGTCCGGCCCGCTCGGATCCCTTCGATCGCCGCCCGGGTACAGGGGACGATCTGCGCAGGCAGGTGCTGGCAGTTCCACCACTGCCAGGCGATGCACTTGTCCGGCTCCCTCAGCTTCGGAGTGCCCTCCCAGTGGTGGGCCCGGAAGATCATCTGCATCAACGGCCGCCCGCCCGGGGTGTCCCCGACGTGGACGACATGCAGCAGGTCCACGTCCGCGGGGTCGATGACCAGACCCGCCTCTTCCTGGGCCTCGCGCACCAGGCACGCGACAGCGGACTCCTGCTCGCACCTGCCTGCCAGGTAGTGCCACAAGTTGCCCCCGTACGCCGAGTCGGGGTGGCGCAGGCCCAGGAGCACCTGCCCCTCCTCGTTCTCCAAGTGAAGGTGGACACCGACCCCGTTCAGCACGGTCCGGCTGCCCCCGTCCCACGGAGCGGGGACCACAGCCGGCTTGCCGTCCGGAGCGTTCTCGGCGGCGTGCCGGCGAACAAGGTCACGCGTTACGGAGCTCAGGCGCAGCCGGTCCAGTACGTCGGGGGTGAACCACCGCAGCAGCACGCCCTCGTGCAGCCGGAGCCGGTCGGGGTCGCCTCGCCAGCGGCCGGTGAACACCTGGATCGGAACATGGAGCCCGTCGACGCTGATGGCGCCCTCCACGGCGTACGGCTCCAGACCCTCCAGGCGGAGGTCGGGGACTTCTTCGGACAGCTCCCGCAGCAGGGTGCCCTCAAGGCTCTCGTCGGTGTGTGTACGGCCGCCGCCGAGCAGGGCGAACGCCCCCGGTTGCCAGATGCCGGGCTTGTGGTCGCGCAGGTGGAGCAGGTACCGGCCCTGGCCGTCGTGGATGAGCGCGGAGGCGTTCACCGGCTCCGGCTGCCCGTCCAGCCGCGCCTGGAGGAGCTTCTCGCGCAGTGTCGGCGAGGTGACCTCCGACAGGGCCAGCCACCGGGAGCCGGACACCTCCTCGTCCTGCAAGGTGATCGTCGGCGGCTCCTCGTCGGCAAGGTAGAACACGTAGCGGACGTCGTAGTGCTGGTGGGCCGGTTCGCCCTTCGAGGGGTTGGCGTCGATGTCGTGGACGTCGATGTCGACCGGTGAGCCGAGCATCTGCCGGGTCAGGCACAGGGCCCCGGGCGGGATCCCAGCCTCCTCCGCCACCTCGCGCAGCGCCGCGGCGAGCAGCGTGCGGTCCTCGCGCTCGATGTGGCCGCCGGGGGTGAGCATGAGGCCGCCGGTGGCCCGGTGCCGGACGTGCAGGACCCGGCACCGGCGGTCGACGACGACGGCGCTGCACGTGACGTGCCCAGGCAGTGTCGTGCGGGCGGTCACGTCGACGGGACGGTCCAGGGCGGTGAGGAGCCCGGCCAGGGCGTCACGCTCGCCCGGGTGGCGGCCGAGGTACGCCTCGACGGTCTTGCGGATCGAGGAAGGACTGGGTGGCATGAGCGTCGTCTCGCCTTCGGCGTAGGGGGCAGGTGCGGTGGGGCGGGGCTGCGAGGGCGCGCTGGTGAGTCAGCTCGCCGTCTCGTGGTCCGACGGCTGGACACCGCGGGGACCGGGGACCGCGTCGACCGCGGCGGCGAGCCCGTACTGGGCGGCCTGGGCGGTGAACATGCCCTGATACAGGCCGCCCGCGCGGGCCATCAGCTCGTCGTGAGTGCCGTCCTCGACGACGCACCCCTGGTCGAGGACGTAGATGTGGTCGGCGTGCATGGTCGCGGCGAGCCGGTGGGTGACGAGGACGACCGCGTGCCCTTCCTCGGCCAGGGACCACAGCCCCTGGAAGGCGGCGATCTCCGCATGGGGATCAAGGGCGCTGGTGGGCTCGTCGACCAGCAGGAACGGCGCCTGCCGGTACCGGGTGCGGGCGGACCCGAGTTTCTGCCACTGCCCGCCCGAGAGCTGGACACCGCGCTCGTATCCCTTGAACACGATCGAGTCCCAGCCGTGCGGCAGGCCCTCGATCAGGTCGAGCACGCCCGCGTCCTCGGCGGCCTCGCGGACGCGGTCCATGTCCCGGGGACGGTCGCCGGCGCCGATGGCCACGTTCGCGGCGGCCGTCATCTCCCAGCGCGGGAAGTCCTGCGCCAGCAGACCGACGGCGCCGAAGACCTGAGCGCGGTCCGCCTCACGGAGCTCGACCCGCTCGCCCGACTCACCCACCCACCACACGTTCCCCTCGGACGGCAGGAGCAGCCCGGCCAGCACCTTCGTCAGGGTCGTCTTCCCCGAGCCGTTCGCCCCCACCAGGGCCGTCACCTTCCCCCGGGGCACCCGCACGCTCACGCTCCTCAAGGAAGGGGACTGCGCTCCCGGGTAGGTGAACGACACCTCCTCGGTCCGCACCTCCGGCGCCGGCGCGGGCAGAGGCCGACCGCGGGCCGGGATGGCGTTCTCGCCTGCCACCTTGATGGCGTCCTCGGTGTCGGTGAGGAACAGCAGCTCCTCGTACAGCCGGTTGACCTGCTGCACCAGTGACGTCAGCCGCGCCGTCGAGGTGCGGATGGCGATCACCGCGGTCCCGCCGACGGCGAGCGGCAGACCCCCGGTCGCAAGCAGCCACCACAGCACGCCGTAGCAGGCCAGCGACGCCAGCCCTGCGAAGCCGCCGGCGATCAGGTCCGTGGACGCCTGCGCCCGGGCCAGGCGCCGCTGCTCCGCCTCCGTCTGCCGCGACATCTCCTCGTAACCGGACAGCAGCTTCGTGCCGGCGGCGTGCACGCGGATCTCCCCGGCGGCGTGCGGGCGGGTCAGGTAGGCCAGCAGGGAGGCGATCGCCCGCCGGTGGTCGACCCAGTTCAGGCGCGAGATGTAGTCACGGCGCGCGGAGCGGACCGCTCCCCAGCCCTTGGGCAGGGCGATGGCCAGCAGCATCGGCAGCAGCGTCCAGTGCAGCGACGCCAGCACGACCGCGGCCGCCACCATGCCGATCACCACACTGCCCACGCCCACCGACAGCCGGAGCATGCTGCGGGCCGAGTCCGTGCCGAACTTCCCGGCCTCCAGGACCCGCTGGACCTCCGGCCGCTCGGTCGCCTCGACCTCGACGTGGGTCACCGCCGAGTAGTACCGGGCGGACACCGCCCGCTCCACCTGCGGCTCCAGCCGGCCCGACATCGCCGTCGACCACGCCGACAGCACCGCGGTCGCCACGGCCGCGACCGCGAGCACCGCCAGGGACGGCAGCGCCTCGCGGAGCTTGTCCCCGGTCGGACCGTCGGCGAACAACTCCGTCAGCACGCTGTTGACGGCCACCAGCCCCCAGCCCGCCGTCACGCCCTGCCCGAGCTGCGCCGCCACGAGCCCGGCGAGCGCCCGCCGGTCCGTCTCCCAGCCGGTGCGCAGCACCATGCCCACCATGCGGGGCAGCGCCGCTGCCATGTGCCCGAAGCCCAGCCGGGTCAGCGGCCCTTCGTGACGGACGTAGGACTGGTCGTAGCGCAGCCGGCCCCCGTACAGCTCCCGCTCGGCGTCCGAGATGCCGTCCGTAACCGTCGAGGCAGCCTTCGGAAGGTCCGTGGCCTCGTCGCTGTCTGGTTCGATCTGCGTCAATGTGTTCCCCCTCGAAGGCGTGGTGGTGGTGTCGGCGTGTTCAACGACGCCGCCGCGATTTCGAACACGTGCTCTTTCGGACGGGTTGCGCACGCCGGGGTTGAGCGGTTGTCCGAAGGTGCGCGGTGCACCGACCCTTGCCACGCAAGAGCACATGGGCGAAGGGGGGTTGGCCGAAACGCCGATGCTCGGCCGCTGTGGCCGTACGCGGTCAGCGGGCGCTCGTCGCCGATCCCCCGCCTCGCTCGCCCGAGGCGGCCGGCAGGCCCAGCTCCAGTGCCATGACGGCGTGGTGGGTCAGACCCGCTTCGCGGGCCTCTCGGTGGTGGTCGCAGGTGAGGACGAAGTCGAACTCAGGAGATGGTGACGGAGACCCCGCACAGGCCGCGTGCGTCCGCCGCGGCCTGCCGCCACATCCGCAGCGGACCGTCCAGGACGCTCTCCTGATCGTCGCTGTAGGCCGGCCAGTCCTGGTCCTCGGCCTGCGCGCGTTCCTGCGCGGTGAAGCGAAGTGCCTGCTCGACGGCGGGAAGTGTCTGGCGCACCTGGGCGGAAGTGAGCAGGAAGTCGCCGCACCAGCCAGGCAGGAGGACGGCCCGGTCGGGGCCTATGGCGTGGAGGAAGGCTCCCAGCGCGTACTCCTTGCTCTGGACCGAAAGGAAGATGTCCTCCGCGTCGGCGATCCGGTCCCACACACCGTTGAGCAGTGAGAAGTCGTCGGGCGGCAGGCCGTCGTACAGCTTCTGCACGTGCTCCCCGGAAGCGGTCAGCTCAAGGAAGGACTCCAGCGCGTCCGCCTCGCTTGGGCAGCCCTGACCGAAGGGCTTCCACCAGGTCCTGAAGTCCGGCAGAGGCTCCCGGCGCTAGCGCTCCCGGCGTTCCCGTGCGAACGGCTCGTCCCGCTCCGCGGCGATCAGCGGGAGCAGCCGCGGAGCCAGAGGGACAGACCGCCATGGCAAGCGCCGTGAGAACGGCAGGGACCGGGCGGGACGGGAGTACGGTCACCGTGGTGGACCACGGGAGCCGGCCGGGGCCTCGCGTGGACGAGCGCTGCGGGCGCCGCGTTGCCGGCGCGGCCGCAGGGTGGTCAGGTGCGCGAACCGCGCCCCCGGCGCCGCAGTTCCCTCCGACGCTGTCGGTCCTGCTTGTCCTCGGCCCGGTGGCTGCGCCGGTACGCGCGGATCAGCACGGCGTGGGACCGTGGCACCACCTCGGGCAGGGCCTGCCGCGCCAGGTCGTACAAGTCGCGGGAACCCGGGGCGCTGAGGGCGGGGTGGGACCCAGGCTCCAGCTTGCGCAGACCCTCGGCGATCCAGGGGTCCACCCGCTCGGGGTGGGCGAGCAACCTGGCGCCGCGCACGGCGTCGTAGCCGTGTGCCGACGGGCGGCTCGCGACGTACCGTTGCAGGATCTCGCCCGCCGCGGGGAAGTCCTCGCAGGCCCGGCAGAGCACGCCCGCCAGGTGCTCGGACCGGTGCGCGTTCAGTCCCGTCCACAGGCGGTCGAACAGCTCCGGCTCGGCGCGCAGCCGTGTGGTCAGGAACCAGTGGGTGAGGGTTTCCGGTCCGATCCAGGGTTCCGCCATGCGGGTGGCCGGGCGCGTCCCGCCGTGCAGCGCGAGGGCCCAGGTCACCCAGGCGTACGCCGCGGACCGGATCGGTTCCTCCTCCAGCCCCGCGAACTCGGGGAGCCGTTCGAGGATGTGTGAGGCGGTGACGTACTGCCGATGACCGGTCAACAGCATGGTCAGCATGACGCGTTCGGGCAGGTCCGGATGGTCGGGCAGCCGGGGCAGCGCGGGAACGCCCGGTCCGGTGAACGACGCGGCGCTGCGCCGCCAGCGCCGGCGCTCCCGTGCGAAGAGAACACCGGCGACTTCCTCGAAGCGCCGGGGGAGTGCGGGCACCTTTTCACCGGTCAGCGCGGTGACGAGGGCCTGGGCGTGCAGATCGAGGGGGGTCTGGAGGGGAGTCCGCTCGGGCCGGACGGGGACGGTGCCCAGGGAGGCACCGGCGTGAGCCGCCTCGGTGCCGTCCGCCCGCTCGGTGCCCGCGGCGTCTGCGAGGGCCGCGGCGAAGGCGGCCGATGCCTCCGCGCGGCGCTCGGCCAGGACGGCCCGGTCGAGCACCGGTGGCGCGAGATTCAATACGGGCGCGTTGGCGAGGAGGCGGAGCACGTCGGGGTCGCCTCGGGAGTAGTCCAGTTCCTCGCCGACCACGGCACGGAAGCGTTCGGCATGCCGGACGACGAACAGCAGGCGCACCGGCGTCGTGCCGTGCGGACGCGCACCGAACTCCCGGAGCAGCGGGACGACGTCCGCGCGCACCAGCGAGTGCAGATGGCTGTCGACGTCGGAGCGCAGGTCGGCATCGTCCACCACGACCAGCGCGGGCCTGCCCCGGTCGCGTAACGCCGGGAGCAGCCGCCCGGAGCCGCGCAGCAACCGCCCGGCGGTCCACGAATCGCCGAGCGCCCGCACGAGTTCCAGCGCCAGCCGTGATCTGCCGACGCCACGGTCACCGGCGAGCAGCATGATCGGGTGCGGATCGGTCTCGTCCTCGCACCAGTGCCGCAGCCGGGCCAGCTCGTCCTCGCGGTCGCGGAAGGGTACGGGGCTGTGCAGCGGCGACAGCAGCCGGAAGACACTGGGGTCCGCACCTGGCTCGGCCGGGGGCGGGGCTGGATTCTCCAGCATCTCCCGGTAGGCGTGGAAGCGCCTGACCCGCCGGATGTGCCGTTCGATCGCCGCAGCTCCGGCGGCTGCCGCTCCCCCTGCACCGATCAGGGCGGCGGCCTGCCACCACGGCCCGTCCCACTCACGAGGCATGGCCATCCGCACGCAGAGCCCGAGCCACCCGACGACGACGCAGGCCATGCCGCCCCAGTGGAGTACGTCCGCCCATCTCCGCAGCCCTTTGCCGGGCTCCGGATCGTCCCAGCCACCCCGCTCCGCACCCCGGCGACCCTCCGCACCCAAGCCCACGGCCCCTCCCCGCCCGCGCCTGCCCAAAGCCCTCATGATCGCCCGGTACGTCCGGTACGGCAACGTCCCGTCGGCCAGGGAACGCCGCTGTGGGCAATTCCGTCTGGAACCGGCCCACGCTCCTGGTCGATCTACGCGGCCGCCCGCGGCCTGTGCGAAGCGGCCCCCAGGCGCTCCAGCAGCGCCTGGGCCTTCGCCTCCGCCTCTGGGCTCGGCGCGCCGCCCAGGGCGGAGGCCGGCTCGGCACGCTCGGCGTACTCGGCCCGGGTCGGAGTGCCCTGCGCGAGGTCCTCCACCAGGGCCCGGATGGTCGCGCCGTGCTCGGCTGCCGGCTGGGCCAGCCGGTCCCGCGCGGCCGCGCCGGCTGCTCGCTGCGCGTGTCGGGCACCGAGAGGGCGGGCCGGCGGTCGGTCAGACCCTGCTTGACGCGGGCCCGTCCAGTCACGAGGTCCACTCGCGGACAGGGGGATTGCTGCCGTGGGCGGTCCAGGGCGGGCGGCCCCCACACCGACGACGTTCATCCAGGCCTGCGTTCGACCGAGCCGCACATTCGGCGCCCGGCTACCCTGCTCCCGGGGCGGCACGGGGTGACCCGTTCGCTGGACAGCGCCTGGCTCTCGCCCCTCACACACCGGGAAGTCTCATGCGCCGCACCGCTCTTGCCGCTCTCGGCCTCACCGCCGCAGCCGTCAGCCTTGTCGTAGCGCACGTAGAGCGTGCCGGCGGTCTGGATCACGTCCGCCTTGCCCTGGGCGTCTGTCTTGTCCCCGTCCGCCAGGCAGCCGGGAAGCCGGAGAAGATGCTCGGTGACGGACGTGTGCGCTCGAACGCCACCCGCGGCGAGACCACGACCGTCGACGGCACACCCGCCATCGCCTGTACGAGGGCAGCGACGAACAGCAGGTCACGGCGTACGTCGCCACCAACGGCACGCCGTACATCCTCCGGCTGGACAGCTCCACGGCCCACAGCGAGGGCACCGTTCAGTTCCGCGACTTCGGCAAGGCCGCGGCGGCCCAAAAGCCCCAAGGCGACATCATCGACATGGCCACCCTCACCGAGTGAGTCGGGTCCGTCTGGGCCGAGTTCCTCGGCCGCCGGCTCCGTAGTTGCTCACGGCCGCCACGGCGCCCGAAGTGATCGCTCACCGTGTCCGGCGAGCGACGTGGCCGGCTGCGGACCTGCTCACAGGGTAAATTTGAGCGCGATCTTCGTGAACAGGCTTCCGCGCATGGCCAGCCGATCTCTTCCCTGCGACCGGTTCCTTGGCGAGTTCCAGGAGCTGGCGCACGGTCGCCCCGACGGCCCTGTACTCCGCGACGCGGTCCGCGACCACGCCGGCACGGACGAGGAGAAGCTATTGCGTTACCTGCGCGCAGGACCAGCCCTTGCCGTGACCGGATCACCGGTCCACGATGCACTGAGTAGCGAGTTCATCGGTGCGCTGGAGCTGCACACCGACGGCGAGTGGTTCTGGTACTCAGACCTCGCTCACTACGTCGAGCGCTACCACGTCCCGCTGGACGAGCCGACCCTGTTCGGGGGCTTCAACCGCGGCCTCACCCTGCGCCCGGAACACCGCGCCGGCTGAGGGAGCAGCTCCTGGATCGCGACGGCGGTTGCGTCATCGGTGGCCGCGACCTCCACCACCGCCAG
>NZ_BMVN01000080.1:0-19840 GCF_014650735.1 Streptomyces canarius | reverse complement strand
GATCGCGATGCTGGAGCGGCTGCTGTCGTTCTGGCAGGGCAAGCTGTTCGTACTCACCCTGCTGGGCTTCGCGGCGACGGACTTCCTCATCACCATCACGCTGTCCGCCGCCGACGCCTCCACCCACCTGGTGGAGAACCCGCATCTGACGCAGGCCCTCCAGGGCAAGCAGATGCTGATCACCCTCCTGTTGGTGGCCTTGCTCGGCGCGGTCTTCCTCAAGGGCTTCCTGGAGGCGATCGGGGTCGCGGTCGCCCTGGTGGGCGTGTACCTCGCCCTCAACCTCGTCGTCGTCATCACCGGCCTGTGGCACGTCGTCACCGCCGGGCACGTGGTCACCGACTGGGGCAGCGCGCTGACCGCGCAGCACGGGAACGTCTTCGTCATGATCGGCGTGGCACTGATCGTCTTCCCGAAGCTCGCGCTCGGCCTGTCCGGCTTCGAGACCGGTGTCGCCGTCATGCCGCATGTGAGGGGCGACGCCGACGACACCGAGGAGCGGCCCACGGGACGCATCCGGGACACCAAGAAGCTGCTGACCACGGCCGCGTTGATCATGAGCTGCTTCCTGATCGCCACCAGCTTCATCACCACGCTGCTGATCCCGGAGAAGGAGTTCAAGACGGGCGGCCAGGCCAACGGCCGCGCGCTCGCCTACCTCGCGCACGAGTACCTCGGCAACGCCTTCGGCACGGTGTACGACGTGTCGACCATCGCCATCCTGTGGTTCGCGGGCGCCTCCGCGATGGCCGGGCTGCTCAACCTGATGCCGCGCTATCTGCCCCGCTACGGCATGGCCCCGCACTGGGCGCGGGCGGTGCGGCCGATGGTCATCGTCTTCACCCTGGTCGCCTTCCTGGTGACCTGGATCTTCGACGCCAACGTCGACAAGCAGGGCGGCGCCTACGCCACCGGTGTGCTGGTGCTGATCAGCTCGGCCGCCATCGCCGTGACCATCGCCGCGCGCAAGGCGGGACAGCACGGCTGGACCGTCACGTTCGCGGTGATCTCGGTGGTGTTCCTCTACACGACCGTCGTGAACGTCATCGAGCGCCCGGACGGTGTGAAGATCGGTGCCTGTTTCATCGCGGGCATCGTGCTGGTGTCCCTGTTGTCCCGGCTGGCCCGTGCCTTCGAGCTGCGGGTGACCAGCGTGTCGCTCGATCCCATGGCGGAACGGTTCATACGGGACATGGCCAGCCGCAGGATGCGGTTCATCGCCAACGAGCCGGACCGCCGGGACAAGGCCGAGTACCGCGACAAGATCAAGCAGATCCGCACCGACAACGACGTGCCCGAGCAGGAGGACTTCGTCTTCGTCGAGGTCACCGTCACCGACCCGTCGGAGTTCGAGGCGGGCCTCACCGTCCGCGGCGAGGTGCTCCACGACCGCTACCGGGTGCTGACGCTGGAGTCCGCCTCGATCCCGAACGCCCTCGCCGCCCTGCTGCTGCACATCCGTGACGTCACCGGCTGCACCCCGCACATCTACTTCGAGTGGACCGAGGGCAACCCGTTCGCCAACTTCCTCCGCTTCTTCCTCTTCGGGCAGGGCGAGGTCGCCCCGGTCACCCGCGAGGTACTGCGCGAGGCGGAACCGGACCGCGAACGCCGGCCACGGGTGCACACGGGCTGAGCCGAGCCCGCGCGGCCGGGCACGGATCGCCTCGGCGCTCCGGTCGTCCGGCACCGCGACGACGTACGCCTGGCCCCGCAGCCGCCGAACGCTTCCGCCGGGACCGCGGCGCGGTACGGACGTGTCGCCGTACCTCCGACGGCCGACCCGTGTCCATGGTTCCCGGGGGCGTGGCCCTATCGTGACCGGCATGCAGTCCTACACGATCGGTCAGGCCGCGCGGCTGCTCGGCGTCAGCCCGGACACCGCCCGCCGCTGGGCCGACGCAGGCCGGGTGGCCACGCACCGCGACGAGTCCGGGCGGCGGCTCGTCGACGGCAGGGACCTCGCCGCGTTCTCGGTCGAACTGGCCAAGGCGGGCGCCGCCGAGGAGGACGCCTCGTACACCTCGGCCCGCAACGCCTTCCCCGGCATCGTCACCGCGATCAAACTCGGCGACGTCGCCGCCCAGGTGGAGATCCAGGCGGGCCCGCACCGGCTCGTCTCGCTGCTGACCCGGGAGGCGGTGGAGGAACTGGGGCTGGAGGTCGGCATGGAGGCGACCGCGCGCGTGAAGTCCACCAACGTGCACATCGACCGGACCTGACCGGGCACGTACGACCGTCCCCCCTCGGACCGACGAGCGCCGTACCAACGCACATGCGAGCCGGAAGCCCACAGTTGCCAGCTCATGCAAAGCAACAGATGACTTCTGCCTGGCACATGCGGCAAAATCATCACGGCACGGCCAACCCGGCCGTGCCCGGACGCGACCGTCGTTCGACAGAACCGAGGAGTAGATCCGTGATGACCCGTTCCGTGCGCCGGACCCGGCGGATGCTGTGGCTGGCCGGCGCGGGAGCCGCCGCCGCGCTGGCCCTCAGCGCCTGCTCCTCCTCGTCGGACTCCACCGACACGTCCCACTCCTCCGACTCGTCCGCTTCCTCCGGCACATCGACGTCCCCGAAACTCTCCGGCACGGTGACCGTGTTCGCGGCGGCCTCGCTGAAGGAGAGCTTCACGGCCCTGGGCAAGGAGTTCGAGAAGCAGCACCCGGGCACGAAGGTCGGCTTCAACTTCGGCGGCAGCGACACCCTCGCCGCGAACATCACCGGCGGTGCCCCCGCGGACGTGTTCGCCGCGGCCAGCCCCAAGACCATGGCCGTCGTGACGGACGAGAAGGACACGGCCGGCGCCCCGGTCACCTTCGTCCGCAACCAGCTGGAGATCGCCACCGTACCGGGCAACCCGCACAAGGTGGCCTCCCTGAAGGACCTCACCAAGGCCGGTCTGAAGGTCGTCCTGTGTGACAGGACCGTGCCGTGCGGCGCCGCAGCCCAGAAGGCCCTGGACGCGAGCGGTCTGAAGCTCACGCCGGTCTCCTACGAGCAGGACGTCAAGGGCGCCCTGACCAAGGTGGAGCTGAAGGAGGCCGACGCGGCGGTGGTGTACAAGACCGATGTCAGGGCCGCCGGTGACAAGGTGGAGGGCGTGGAGTTCCCCGAATCGGCCCGTGCCGTCAACGACTACCCGATCGCGCTGCTGAAGAACGCGCCGAACGCCGAGGCCGCCAAGGCGTTCATCGCCCTCGTCCGCTCCGCCGAGGGCCAGAAGGTGCTGAGCGAGGCCGGGTTCCTCAAGCCGTGACCTCGCTCGACAAGCCCGGCGCCGCGACCGGCTCCCGCACGGGCCGGCCACGGCGCCGCCGCGTCGGCACGGGGGGCCGGCGCGGGGCGCCGTTGCCGCTGCTGCTGCCGGGCGTGCTGGCCCTGGCGTTCCTGCTGCTGCCGCTGCTCTCCCTGCTCGTCCGCGCGCCCTGGCGCGGCCTGCCGGGCCGGCTGGCCGGCGCGGAGGTGTGGCAGGCGCTCCAGCTGTCCCTGGTGAGCGCCACGGCGGCGACGGCCGTCAGCCTCGTCCTCGGTGTGCCGCTGGCCTGGCTGCTGGCCCGAACGGAGTTCCCCGGCCGGGGTCTCGTGCGCGCCCTGGTGACCCTTCCGCTGGTGCTGCCGCCGGTGGTCGGCGGTGTGGCCCTCCTGCTCGCCCTCGGCCGCAACGGCGTCATCGGCCGGTGGCTCGACGCGTGGTTCGGCATCACCCTGCCGTTCACCACCGCCGGGGTCGTGATCGCGGAGGCGTTCGTCGCGATGCCGTTCCTGGTGATCAGCGTGGAGGGCACGCTGCGCGCCGCCGACCCACGGTACGAGGAGGCGGCGACCACGCTCGGCGCCTCCCGCTTCACCGCGTTCCGCCGGGTGACGCTCCCGCTGATCGCGCCCGGCATCGCGGCGGGCGCGGTGCTGGCCTGGGCCCGCGCGCTCGGCGAGTTCGGCGCGACGATCACGTTCGCGGGCAACTTCCCCGGCCGCACCCAGACCATGCCCCTCGCGGTCTACCTGGCCCTCCAGAACGACCCCGAGGCCGCCATCTCCCTCAGCCTGGTCCTGCTGACCGTGTCGATCGCGGTACTGGCGGGCCTCAGGGACCGCTGGATGACGACGTCATGACGACTCCCCACCCCAAGGCCGCCGACGGCACCGAGCCCTCCCGGGCCCCCGCGGCACCCACCGCCCCCGCACAGGACACCGCCGCAGCCACCGGCCCGCACCCGCCCTCCGGTCTCGACGCCCGCCTCGTCGTCGACCGGGGCACCTTCCGCCTGGACGTGACCCTGAAAGCCGATCCAGGGGACGTCCTCGCCCTGCTGGGCCCCAACGGCGCCGGCAAGACCACCGCCCTGCGCGCCCTCGCCGGCCTCACCCCCCTCAGCGACGGTCACCTCCACCTGGACGGCACCCCCCTGGCCCACACACCTCCGGAGTCCCGCCCGGTCGGTGTCGTCTTCCAGGACTACCTGCTCTTCCCCCACCTGTCCGCCCTGGACAACGTCGCCTTCGGCCCCCGCTGCCAGGGCGTGCGCAAGGCGGAGGCCCGAGCCCAGGCGGCGGCCTGGCTGGAGCGGATGGGCCTGACGGCCCACGCGGGCGCCAAGCCGCGCGGCCTGTCCGGCGGCCAGGCCCAGCGCGTGGCGCTCGCCCGCGCCCTGGCCACGCGTCCCCGGCTGCTGCTCCTGGACGAGCCGCTGGCGGCCCTGGACGCCCGTACCCGGCTGGAGGTCCGCGCACAGCTCCGGCGCCACCTGGCCGAGTTCGAGGCGGTCTCCGTGCTGGTCACCCACGACCCGCTGGACGCCATGGTGCTCGCGGACCGCCTGGTGGTCGTGGAGCACGGCCGGGTCGTCCAGGAGGGCACCCCCGCCGACATCGCCCGCCACCCGCGCACGGACTACATCGCCCGGCTCGTCGGCCTCAACCTCTACCGCGGACAGGCCGCGGGGCACACCGTACGGCTCGACACCGGGCCCGCGATCACGACCACGGAGGAGCTGTCGGGCCCGGCCTTCGTGGCCTTCCCGCCGTCCGCCGTGACCCTGTTCCGGGACCGGCCCTCCGGCGCCAGCGCCCGCAACCTGTGGCGCTGCGAGGTCGTCGGCCTGGAGACGTACGGCGACCAGATCCGCGCCGACCTCACCGGTGAGCTGCCGCTCGCGGCCGACCTGACGACGGTCGCCGCCGCCGAGCTGGACCTGCACCCGGGTGCACCGGTCTGGGCGACGGTCAAGGCGACGCAGACCCACGCATACCCGGCCTGAGCGGACCGGCGCTCTACGGTGGGTGCCCATGACCCTGAGCATCCGCAACCAGCTGCCCGGCACCGTCACCGAGGTGCGCCCGGGCGAAGTCATGGCGACCGTCAAAGTCCGGCTCACCGGCGGCCAGGACCTCACCGCGGCCGTCACCCTGGAAGCCGTCGAGCAGCTCGGCCTCGCCCCGGGTTCCCCGGTGACCGCCCTGGTGAAGGCGACGGAGGTCTCCCTGGCAGCCAACCGGGTCGAGGGTCTGTCGATCCGCAACCAGCTGCGGGGCACCGTCATCCGTCTCTCGCTCGGCGAGGCGATGGCCACCGTCCGGGTCGCCGTGGAAGGCGGTGAACTCACCGCCGCGATCACGAAGGACGCGGCCGGGGACCTCGGCCTGTTCGTGGGCTCCGACGTCGTCGCCCTGATCAAGGCGACGGAGGTCTCGCTGGCGACGGCGTAGGAAATCCCGAAGGCCCCGCCCGGAAACCCGGGCGGGGCCTTCGTCAGCGGTTCGCTCAGTCCTCGTAGGCGTCCAGCGGCGGGCAGGAGCACACCAGGTTGCGGTCGCCGTAGGCCTGGTCGATGCGGCGCACCGGCGGCCAGTACTTGTCGGCGGCCGAGACACCGGCCGGGAAGACGGCCTCCTCGCGGCTGTAGGCGTGCGTCCACTCACCGCCGAGCGCGGCGGCGGTGTGCGGGGCGTTCCGCAGCGGGTTGTCCTCGGCGGGCCACGCGCCGGAGCCGACCTTGTCGATCTCCGCGCGGATGGCGATCATCGCATCGCAGAAGCGGTCCAGCTCGGTCAGGTCCTCGGACTCGGTCGGCTCGATCATCAGCGTGCCGGCCACCGGGAAGGACATGGTCGGCGCGTGGAAGCCGTAGTCGATCAGGCGCTTGGCGACGTCGTCCACGCTCACGCCGGTCGCCTTGGTCAGCGGGCGCAGGTCGATGATGCACTCGTGCGCGACGAGGCCGCCGGGGCCGGTGTAGAGCACCGGGTAGTGCGGCTCCAGGCGCTTGGCGACGTAGTTCGCGGAGAGCACCGCGACCTGCGTGGCCCGCTTGAGGCCCTCACCGCCCATCAGACGGACGTACGCCCACGAGATCGGCAGGATGCCCGCGCTGCCCCACGGAGCGGCCGAGATCGGGCCCACGCCCGTCTCAGGGCCGGCCTCCGGCTGGAGCGGGTGGTTCGGCAGGTACGGCGCCAGGTGCGAGCGGACCGCCACCGGGCCGACGCCCGGGCCGCCGCCGCCGTGCGGGATGCAGAACGTCTTGTGCAGGTTCAGGTGGGAGACGTCACCGCCGAAGTGGCCGGGCTTGGCGAGGCCGACGAGCGCGTTGAGGTTGGCGCCGTCGACGTACACCTGGCCGCCCGCCTCGTGCACCTGGGCGCAGATGTCGGCGACGTGCTCCTCGAACACACCGTGCGTGGAGGGGTAGGTGATCATCAGCACCGCCAGCTCGTCGCGGTGCTGCTCGATCTTGGCGCGCAGGTCCTCGACGTCGATCTCGCCGTCCTCGGCGGTCTTGACGACGACGACCTTCATGCCGGCCATAACGGCGCTGGCCGCGTTGGTGCCGTGGGCGGAGGACGGGATGAGGCACACGGTGCGCTGCTCGTCGCCGTTGGCGCGGTGGTAGCCACGTACGGCGAGCAGACCGGCCAGCTCGCCCTGGGAGCCGGCGTTCGGCTGGAGGGAGACCTTGTCGTAGCCGGTGACCTCGGCGAGGCGGTCCTCCAGCTCGTGGATGAGCGCGAGGTAGCCCTGGGCCTGCTCGACGGGTGCGAAGGGGTGCAGCTGCCCGAACTCGGGCCAGGTGACCGGCTCCATCTCGGTGGTCGCGTTGAGCTTCATGGTGCAGGAGCCCAGCGGGATCATGCCGCGGTCCAGCGCGTAGTCGCGGTCGGCCAGCTTGCGCAGGTAGCGCAGCATCGCGGTCTCGGAGCGGTGCTGGTGGAAGACCGGGTGGGTGAGGTAGGCGTCGGTGCGCAGCAGCGCCTCGGGCAGGGTGTCCTCGGCGCTCTCGTCCAGCGCCTCGATGTCGCCCTCGACACCGAAGGCGGCGAAGACGGCGTCCAGCTGGGCCCGGTCGGTGGTCTCGTCGCAGGCCGCCGAGACGTGGTCGGCGTCGACGAGACGCAGGTTGACCCCGTTCTCCCGGGCGGCGGCGACGATCGCGGCGGCCTTGCCGGGCACGCGCGCGGTGAGCGTGTCGAAGTACGCGCCGTGGACGATCTCCACGCCACCGGCCTTCAGCCCCTCGGCGAGGATCGTGGCGTACCGGTGCGTGCGCCGGGCGATGGTCCGCAGGCCCTCCGGCCCGTGGTAGACGGCGTACATGCCGGCCATCACGGCGAGCAGCACCTGGGCGGTGCAGATGTTGCTGGTGGCCTTCTCGCGGCGGATGTGCTGCTCACGGGTCTGGAGCGCCAGGCGGTAGGCCTTGTTGCCGTCGACGTCGACGGAGACGCCGACGAGCCGGCCGGGGAGGCTGCGCGCGAACTTCTCGCGTACGGCCATGTAGCCGGCGTGCGGGCCGCCGAAGCCCATCGGCACACCGAAGCGCTGGGTCGTGCCGACGGCGATGTCCGCCCCGAGCTCGCCCGGCGACGTCAGCAGGGTCAGCGCGAGCAGATCGGCGGCGACCGTGACCAGGGCGCCCAGCTCGTGCGCCTGGTCGATGACGGGCTTGACGTCCCGTACGGCACCCGAGGCGCCCGGGTACTGGATCAGCACGCCGCTGATCTCGCGCTCGGCGATGTCCGCCGGGATGCCGTCGCCGAGGTCGGCGACGACGACCTCGACGCCGGTCGGCTCGGCGCGGGTCTCGATCACGGCGATGGTCTGCGGCAGCGCGTCCGCGTCGACCAGGAACAGGCCCCTCTTGTTCTTGCCCATGCGCAGGGACAGCGCCATGGCCTCGGCGGCGGCGGTGCCCTCGTCCAGCAGGGAGGCGCCGGAGGTGGGCAGGCCGGTCAGCTCGGCGACCATCGTCTGGAAGTTCAGCAGGGCCTCCAGGCGGCCCTGGGAGATCTCCGGCTGGTACGGCGTGTAGGCCGTGTACCAGGCCGGGTTCTCCATGACGTTGCGCAGGACGACGGGAGGCGTGAAGGTGCCGTAGTAGCCCAGGCCGATCATGGAGCCGAGGACCTGGTTGCGGTCGGCGAGCGAGCGCAGCTCGGCGAGCACCTCGGCCTCGGTGCGGGCGCCCGGCAGGTCCAGGGCATCGGCGTTCTTGATCACATCCGGCACCGCGGCGGCGGTCAGCTCGTCGAGCGAGCCGTACCCGACCTGCGCGAGCATCTTGGCCCGCGCCTCCTGGTCGGGCCCGATGTGGCGCTGCTCGAACGGGGTGCCCGCTTCGAGTTCGGAGAGCGGAATGCGATGGGCGGTCATTGCGGAGGCCTCCTGGTCTGACGCGACCTGCGAGGGGCACCACGGCGCGGGCACCCCGACGGCCTCCCCCTCTGTCATCACGACCTGAGAGCTTCACCGGACGCCCGTGGGCACCGGCTTTCCCCGTCGGTGAGAGCGGAAGCCGTCGACATCCGCCCTGCTTTCCAGAGTGACCTCGTCCGTGCGGTACGTGAGCCTGAGAGATTCCGGGGAGGATTTGCTCCTTCGGCGCCTCCGACGGTGGTCGGAGGACTCTCCCGCACGGGGTCAGCAGCCGCTGTCAGCCTACCAGCGAGGTCAACACCGGGGTCTTCGAGTGGCCGCCTCGTTGAATGTGGTCTTTTGTAGTGCTTACGGATGAGTTGCGACCACGTGGAGGGAGAGGGACCGTGCAGACCGACATCGATCCGCGCAACCTGATCGGCCGCAAGGCGTTCGACCGCAACGGCACCAAGATCGGCACCATCGACGAGGTGTACCTGGACGACGCGACCGGCGTGCCCGAATGGGCGGCCATACGCACCGGCCTGTTCTCCCGGGACGCCTTCGTGCCGCTGGAGCCCAGCGAACTCGTCGAGGGCATCCTGCACGTCCCCTTCGACCGCTCCCTCATCAAGGACGCCCCCGACTTCGGCGTGGGCCGCCACCTCTCCCCCGAACAGGAGCTCCAGCTCTACCACCACTACGGCCTCGATGTGGCCTCACCCCCCAAGGTCCCGGACCACGACTTCGGCAAGCTGGCGGGGTCGGAGGAGGCCTGAGCCGCGAGGTCCTCCGGGGGCCGGGGCGGAGCCGTGCGACGGCCACGGTCAGGCGGACCGGGACGTTCGGCCGGGCGGGAGGAATCCGGGACCAACGGCAACGGATCGGCGGACTCCAGCGCGGGATCGTCGGCGAAGAACGTCCGCACCCGCCCCGGAGAGGAGTGCGGCGTCTCGAACCGCACGGTCACCCGCCCCAGCCCGCTCCCCTGCACCCACCCGTGCCCGTGCTCCGTGTGCCGCACGTCCTGTCCGGCCCGCCACTGCCGCTCGACGGGCTCCGCCCGCTCCACGACCGCCTCCACCGCACCCTTCTCCGGCTCCTCCGCCGCCGGCACGGGCATCGCCTGCGCGAACAGGTCCTCCTGCGTGTAGTCGGCGAGCCCGGACACCCCCACCCCGAGCAGCCGCACCCCGCCCGTCGTGTCCACGGAGTCCAGCAGGCGCGCCGCCGCCTCGCGGATGACCACGGGGTCGTCCGTGGGCCCCCTGAGCGTCTCGGACCGGGTCAGGGTGGAGAAGTCGTACCGCCGCACCTTCAGCACGATGGTCCGCCCGGACAGCCCGGCCTGGCGCAGCCGCCGCACACACCGGTCGGCCAGCCGCTGCACCTCCAGACCGACCCGCAGCCGGTCGTGGATGTCCACGTCGTACGTGTCCTCCACCGACACCGACTTGGTCTCCCGCTCGGCCACCACGGGCCGCTCGTCCCGGGCCAGGGCCATGGCGTACAGCGCGTGCCCGTGCGCTTTGCCGAGCAGCCGGACCAACTCGTCCTCGCCGGCCTCCGCCAGTTCCTCCACCGTGGTGATCCCGGCCCGGCGCAGATGGTCCCCGGTGGCCGGTCCGACCCCCGGCAGGGTGCGCACCGGCATCGGCGCCAGCAGCGCCCGCTCCGTGCCCGGCTCGATCAGCCGCAGGCCGTCCGGCTTGGCCTGCTCGGAGGCGATCTTCGCGAGCATCTTGGAGGCGGCGAGCCCCACCGATCCGGTGAGCCCGGTGACCGCCCGGATGTCCGCGCGCAGCTTCTCCCCGGCCCGCCGCGCCGACTCCTCGTCCCAGGCCGCTCCCCCGGCCTCCAGGTCCACGAACGCCTCGTCCAGGCTCAGCGGCTCGACCAGCGGTGACAGCTCCCGCAGCAGCGCCATCACCTGCTCGCTGATCGTCCGGTACAGGGTGAAGCGCGGCACCAGGTACGCGGCGTTGGGTGCCAGCCGGCGCGCCTGGGACATGGGCATCGCCGAGTGCACCCCGAACACCCGTGCCTCGTACGACGCGGTCGCCACCACCCCGCGCGGTCCGAGCCCGCCCACGACCACCGCTTTCCCGCGCAGGCTCGGCTTGGACGCCTGCTCCACCGAGGCGAAGAAGGCATCCATGTCGAGATGCAGGATCGTGGGCGCGTTTCTCACATCTCCGATGCTGCACCACGGCACTGACAACGCCGTGACGCCGGGGCGCCCCGCGAGAAGTCCGGCGGCCGGACCCGGAGGTCAGACCGCCCGGTTGCGGCGCCGCGCCAGCTCGTCCGCGGGGTTGTGCCCGACCAGGGTCTCGCCGGTGTCGATGCGCTCGCCGTGCAGCTGGGAGAGGGCGCTTTCCACGTCCCGCCACACCACGCCGACGGCGATCCCGAAGATGCCCTGACCGCCTTGGAGCAGGGCGTGGACCTCGTCCGGCGAGGTGCACTCGTACACGGTCGCGCCGTCGCTCATCAGGGTCATCCGCTCCAGGTCGCGGAAACCGCGCTCCCTGAGGTGCTGGACGGCCGTGCGGATGTTCTGCAAGGACACCCCGGTGTCCAGGAACCGCTTCACGATCTTCAGGACGACGACGTCCCGGAAGCTGTACAGACGCTGGGTGCCCGACCCGTAGGCGGGCCGTACGCTGGGCTCGACCAGACCGGTGCGGGCCCAGTAGTCGAGCTGCCGGTAGGTGATGCCGGCAGCCGCGCAGGCCGTGGGCCCGCGGTAGCCGATCTCCTCGGACGCCATGGACGCCACCCCTCCGCCGTTCGGCACCGCCGTCGGCAGCTGCGGAGCGTGCTCCACCGCGCTGCCGGGATGGGCATGACCCCCGCCGGAGCGCGGTCGTGAGCTCGGGGGCGGGTACGGACCGCTCTCCCCGAAACCGCGTCCGGGGGCACCCCCAGCCGTACCGTCGCCGCTGGTTCTCACGCCGACCTCCGTCCTTGACCTGCCTTCTCGACGGTAGGCAGTCACCAGGGGTGCGTCAACGATCGCCACACTCGGCACGCCGAGTGATAATCACCCAAGGAGTGGTTTCCCGTGTCCCACCGCGGGGAAAGGCTAGCCGAATGCGCTGACGGGGGGCCGTAGGACGCTCTCACTGGCCGGAGGCAATTGCCGGGGCGAGGGCCGCGCGGGGCCGCCGTCCGCCCCGGTGGACCACCGGGGCGGGCAGGCCGGTCCCCTGGCTCACTGGCTGCTGGTGCCGAAGTCCTCGGGCGAGATCTGGTCGAGGAACTCGCGGAACTTCTCCACCTCGTCCTCCTGCTCGTCCGGAATGGCGATGCCGGCGTCGTCGAGCACCGTGTCACTGCCGTAGATCGGCGTCCCGGTGCGCAGGGCGAGCGCTATGGCATCGGAGGGGCGGGCGCTGACCTCGACCCCACTGGCGAACACCAGCTCCGCGTAGAAGACACCTTCCCGCAGATCGGTGATACGCACCTCGGTCAGCTCCTGGCCGACGGCCTCCAGCACGTCCTTGAACAGGTCGTGGGTCAGCGGTCGCGCGGGGGCCATGCCCTGCTGGGCGAAGGCGATCGCCGTCGCCTCCCCCGGCCCGATCCAGATGGGGAGGTAACGGTCGCCTCCCACTTCGCGCAGGAGCACGATCGGTTGGTTGGAGGGCATTTCGACCCGGACACCTACGACATCGAGCTCGTTCACACAGCAACCCTAGGCCGTGCCCGGGACGTTTGGGTAGTCGGGCCGGGAACAGGTGCCCGATCCGGCCGCTCCACGGCCCGCCCGATCAGGGCAGCCGCACCCCGAGAGCGGTCTTCACCAGGGCCGCGTGCAGCTTCACCGTCAGGGCCGCCAGCTCCTTCGTACGGGCCTCGGCGTGTGCCCTGGTCTGCGGGTTGCGGTGGCGCTTGAGCGGGGCCACGACCTGGTCGACCAGGCCCGCCTCGCGGTCGGCGGCGGCCTTCATCACCCGCAGGTGGCGCGGCTCGATCCCGAACCGGCCCAGCTCGGCGATGAGCGAGGCCACGGTGACGGCCTCGGCGTCGTAGGCCCCGTCCTCCAGCGCGGCGATGAGCCCGTAGGACTCCCACTCCTTCAGGTCGTCCTCGTCGATGTCCGCGGCGGCCAGCAGCTCGGCCCTGCCGATCCTGGCCACCGTCGGCCCCTCCACACGCGCGGGCACGTCCTCCGCGGTGCGCTGACGGCCCACCACGGGCAGCGGGACGGCCTCACCCCGCTCCATGGCGTCCAGATGCTCACGGATCACCTTGAGCGGCAGATAGTGGTCCCGCTGCATCCGCAGGACGTGACCGAGGCGCTCGACGTCCCCGGCGCTGAACTTGCGGTACCCCGACGGGGTCCGCTGCGGCTCGATGAGCCCCTCCGACTCCAGGAAGCGGATCTTGGAGATGGTGACTTCGGGGAACTCGTCGCGCAGCACGTTCAGCACCGTGCCGATGCTCATCAGCCCACTGTCCCTGGCGGCGGTACCGCTTCCGGCACCGCCGCTCGGTGTTTGAAGCATGGACCTTCCCTGGGGGTCCCCCCGGACATCAGTCCGGGGGCGGGTCAGATGCCCTGCCGGCTCGCGTAGAACACCAGCCGGTACTTGCCGATCTGCACCTCGTCACCGTTCGACAGAGCGACCTGGTCGATGCGCTCCCGGTTGACGTACGTGCCGTTCAGGCTGCCCACGTCGGCCACCGTGAAGGAGCCGTCCGGGGAGCGCCGGAACTCCACGTGGCGCCGGGAGACGGTCACGTCGTCCAGGAAGATGTCGCTCTGCGGATGACGGCCGGCCGTGGTCAGGTCGCTGTCCAGCAGGAAGCGGCTGCCCGAGTTCGGCCCCCGGCGCACCACCAGCAGCGCCGAGCCCATCGGCAGCGCGTCCACCGCGGCCTGCGCCTCCGGGGAGAGCATCGGCAGCGGCGTCTGACCGGTCGCCTCGGAGTCGTAGGCCTCCAGACCCGAGATCGAGATCGTGGACGTCGTCTCCGTGGCCCGCTCGGGCGTCAACCCGGGACGCAGCGGCGCCCCGCAGTTGGAGCAGAACCGGGCGTTCTCCGCGTTCCGGTTACCGCACCTCGTACATACCAGGACCGACATCGACGGATCCTCCTGCCGCGGCTGCCCCGCCGGGGCGTTGGACGCGTACGGGCCGGGGGCGAACCCTCCACCCGTACCTGAGGTTGACGGTTGCCCGAAACCTATGCCGCCGGACTGGGCAGGGTCAACAGACGCCGCGCCCTGACCTCCCGAAATGTCACCGCCCGGACCAGCGACCTGGTCCCGGAACAGCGGGCGCTGGCCCTCCGCGTCAGGCTGTGCGCGATGACGAGCGGTCGCGTTGCCGCTGCCCTCTCGCGCGCTCTTGCCGAACAACTTCGCAAACAACTTCACGGGCGATTCCCCTTGACCGAAACAGACCCGCCCGTGGGGCAGGACGAACCCTGATTGCCTACACCGGCCGAGCCGGACATTCTCACAACGTCCGTAACCACCAGACAGTTTCCACCACGCACCACCCCTTCGGTGCGCCGACCCCCCGCAACCTCATGCCCCTGCCGGACGGCCCCCATGCACCGCCGGTTCACTGGGAGGACGACCGAGCGTAGTCAGGCCGCTTCGCCTGTCGCAAGGCGTCCACGACGATCTTGTCCGACCGCTCGACGGTCACCGTGGCCTGCTCCTTCTCCAGAGTCTGCACCACGCCCCCAGGGATGTTCAGCGCGGGCTCAAGGTCCTGCGGCTTGCCGATGACCTTGAAACGATAGGGGGCGTTGATCTTGTTCCCGTCGACGCTCACGCTCTTGTCTGCGTCGGTGAAGTAGGTGCCGGTGACCACCCGGACCCCGTTGACCTGGATCGCCTCCGCACCGGCCGCGCGCAACTCCTGGATCGCGTCGAGCAGCATGTCCGCCTGGACCGTCCCCTTCGTGTCCTCGATCGTCATGGTGATGCCGGGACCCTGCGCCGCCACGGTGCCCGCCAGGATGCCGAGTTGCCTCTCCTTCTCGGCGGTCTGCCGGCGCGCCTCCGCGGCCTGGTCGGAGCTGCTCTGAAGCTCCTGACGCTGCTTTTCGAGTCCCTGCTTCTCGTCCTGAAGACGCTGCGTACGCGAATCCAGTTCATCGAGGATGCGTACAAGATCTTCTTGGCGGGCTCCGCGCAGCGCGCTGTCGGTGTCGCTGTTGGACGCCACCTGCACGGCCAGGCCGAAGCCCAGCCCGAACAGCAGCACCGCCACGATGAGTTGAGCACGCGTGAAGCGCGGCGGCCACAGCCCCTTGACGAGCCGCTGCCGGCCCGTCAGCGGCTGCTGGGACTCCCCCTGGGCCGGCTGCCCGGCCTCGGGGGCGGGCGCGGGCACTTCCGCCGGCAGTTCCCTGCGCAGCCGGTTCCCCGGCTGGTCGTTCCGGCCGTTGCCGTCGTTGCTGTCGTTCTGCTCGCTCATCGGTGTCACGCCCGGAACACGTGCCGCCGGATCGCCGCGGCGTTGGAGAAGATACGGATACCCAGGACCACGACGACGCCCGTGGACAGCTGCGCGCCCACGCCCAACTTGTCGCCGAGGAACACGATGAGGGCGGCTACGACCACGTTCGACAGGAACGACACCACGAAGACCTTGTCGTCGAAGATGCCGTCGAGCATGGCCCGCAGACCACCGAAGACGGCGTCCAGCGCCGCGACGACGGCGATCGGCAGATAAGGCTCGACGACCGCCGGAACCTCGGGCCGGACCAACAGGCCGGCCACGACTCCCACGACGAGGCCCAGTACGGCGATCACGATGTGCCCTTCTCGGATTTCTCGGACTTCGGCTGTGCTGTGCGTACGGTCACACTGGGTGCGGCGGGCAACCGGATGTCACCCTCCGCGGAGATGGTGGCGCGGATGCCGTAGCTCTCCTCCAGGGCATGCAGATACAGGCCGTCGGCGCTGTTCTGGAACCCGGTGCTCAGCCTCTCCCCGTCCCCCACCGCCAGCACCGTGTACGGCGGCACCAGCGGCCTGTTGTCGACCAGTATCGCGTCACCCGCCGCCCTGATCGCGGACAGGGCGGTCAGCCGCTGCCCGTTGACGGAGATCGCCTCGGCCCCGGAGGCCCACAGTCCGTTGACCACGCGCTGCATGTCGCGGTCCCGTACCCGGCCGGTGTCGGAGAAGCCCGACGTCTCACGGGGATTGGAGCCGTCCCCGCCGCCGCCCGCCTCCTTGGCGTCGTTCACGACGAGCTTGACACCGGGACCGTGCACCGCGGTGGCACCCGACAACAGACCCACCAGGTCCGCCTCGGCGCTGCCCCCGCTCGACTTCAGGGCCGCCCGCTGGCGCGCGCTGACGTCGTCGCGCAGCGTGTCGACGGTGCTTTCGAGCTTGTCGGCGTCGGCCGTCTCGCTGTCGATGCGGTCGATCAACTCCTGGCGCTCCTTGGCCACGACGGGTGCCGTCACACGCGCCTGGGCCGCCCCCACGGTCACGACGAGCGCCGTGAGGACGAGGCCGGCGGCCAGGCCCAGCTTGGCCCGGAGCGTCTTCGGCAGGCCGCCCTCGCCCTCGGACTTCCTCCGGGCTGCGGCCTCGGCGTACCCGTCGTCGAGGCTGTGGTCCATGACGTTGGTGATCAACGACATGGAGGCGTCCGGGCGCTGCGGCCGCGTGGGGCTGCTCCGAACGGGGGGTTGCTGCGGCATGCCGCACATCGTCGCATGTCGCGAGCAGTACCTCCGAACGGCCCCACCCGCGTGCCGGACAGGCCCCCTTGGGGGACACTTGTCCGGCACGCACGCGTGCAGCGGGTTTTGCCGTTCTCAGCCGCCGACCGTCACCGGCCGGCGCTGTCCACAACCGCCGACCACTCGTCCAGCAGGGCCTGCGCGGAGGCGTCGTCCGGCCCCTCCGCCCACAGATGGGTGACCGCCTCGGCCGGGTCGGGCAGCACCATCACCCAGCGCCCGTCGGTCTCCACGACCCGCACACCATCGGTCGTGTCGACGGAGCGATCTCCCGCCGCCTCGACCACCCGCCGCATCACCAGGCCCTTGACGGCCCACGGCGTCGCCAGGTCCCGCTTGAGGACGTGCGCCCGCGGGATCCGGGCGTCGATCTGGCTCAGCGTGAGCTGCGTCCGCGCCACAAGCCCGATCAGACGTACGAAGGCGGCCGTGCCGTCGTACACACCGCTGAACTCCGGGACGATGAACCCGCCCTTGCCGTCGCCACCGAAGATGGTGCCCTCCTCGCGCCCCACGCGCGTGAGGTCGTCGGGCGAGGTGGTCGTCCACTCGACCTGGGTGCCGTGGTACGCGGCCACCTGCTCGGCGATCCGGGTCGTGGTGACCGGCAGCGCCACCCGCCCGCTGCGCCGCTCGGCGGCCACCAGGTCGAGCATGACCAGCAGCGCCCGGTCGTCCTCGATGATCCGGCCCTTCTCGTCCACGAGCGACAGCCGCTCGCCCACGGGGTCGAACCGCACACCGAACGCGGCACCCGAGGACGCCACGATCTCGCCGAGCCGCACCAGCCCCTTCCGCCGCATCTCGGCCGTCTCGGTGGGCCGGGACTCGTCCAGACCCGGGTTGATGGTCAGCGAGTCCACACCGAGCTTGCCGAGCAGGCTGGGCAGCACGAGCCCGGCACTGCCGTTCGAGGCGTCCACGACCACCTTGAGGCCCGACTCGGCTATCCCGGTCGTGTCGACGTTGCGCAGCAGCGATCCGGTGTACGAGTCGAAGACGCTGGCCGGGAAGTGCAGGTCACCGATCTCACCGGGGAACGCCCGCCGGTACTCCTGGCGCGCGAACACCCGGTCCAGCTTGCGCTGGCTGCCCTGCGAGAGGTCCGCGCCCTGTCCGTCGAAGAACATGATGTCGACCGAGTCCGGGACACCCGGCGAGGTCCGGATCATGATGCCGCCGGCACTGCCGCGCGCGGTCTGCTGCCGGGCCACGGGCAGCGGTACGTTCTCCAGGTCGCGCACGTCGATGGCGCTGGCCTGGAGTGCGGAGATCACCGCCCGCTTGAGCGCCCGGGCGCCCCGGGAGTGGTCGCGGGCCGTGGTGACGGTGGAGCCCTTCTTCAGGGTCGTCGCGTAGGCGCCGGCGAGCCGTACCGCCAGCTCCGGCGTGATCTCCACGTTCAGGATGCCGGAGACGCCCCGGGCGCCGAACAGATGGGCCTGCCCCCGGGACTCCCAGATCACCGAGGTGTTGACGAACGCACCGGCCTCGATGGTCTTGAACGGGTAGACGCGGACGTTGCCCTGAACGATCGATTCCTCACCGATCAGGCACTCGTCACCGATGACCGCGCCGTCCTCGATCCGGGCCGCACGCATGATGTCCGTGTTCTTGCCGACGACACAGCCGCGCAGATTGCTGTGCTGCCCTATGTACACGTTGTCGTGCACGACGGCCTTGTGCAGGAAGGCACCGCTCTTGACGACGACATTGGAGCCGACGACGGTGTGCTCCCGGATCTCCGCGCCGGCCTCGACCTTCGCATAGTCACCGATGTACAGCGGCCCGCGCAGCACGGCGTCGGGATGCACCTCGGCGCCCTCGGCCACCCACACGCCCGGGGAGATCTCGAAGCCGTCGATGTCGACGTTGACCTTGCCTTCGAGGACGTCCGCCTGGGCCTTCACATAGCTCTCGTGCGTGCCGACGTCCTCCCAGTAGCCCTCGGCGACATAGCCGTAGATCGGCTTGCCTTCCTTCATCAACTGCGGGAAGACATCGCCGGACCAGTCGACGGGCACATCGGCTTCGACGTAGTCGAAGACCTCGGGCTCCATGACGTAGATGCCCGTGTTCACCGTGTCCGAGAAGACCTGCCCCCAGGTCGGCTTCTCCAGGAAGCGTTCGACCTTGCCTTCCTCGTCGACGATCGTGATGCCGAACTCCAGCGGATTGGGCACACGGGTCAGGCAGACCGTGACCAGAGCGCCCTTCTCCTTGTGGAAATTGATCAGCTCGGTGAGGTCGAAGTCGGTCAGGGCATCGCCGGAGATGACGAGGAAGGCATCGTCCTTCAACGCCTCCTCGGCGTTCTTGACGCTTCCGGCGGTACCGAGTGGCTTCTCCTCGTTGGCGTACGTGAGCTCCATGCCGAGCTCTTCGCCGTCACCGAAGTAGTTCTTTACGAGGGACGCCAGGAACTGCACGGTGACCACGGTCTCGTTGAGCCCGTGCTTTTTGAGCAGTCGCAGCACATGCTCCATGATCGGGCGGTTCGCCACGGGCAGGAGCGGCTTGGGCATGCTGGAGGTCATTGGGCGAAGGCGCGTGCCTTCGCCGCCGGCCATCACGACGGCCTTCATGTCGGAAGCGTCCTCCTAAAGAGATGACTGTCTAGCCGACTTCACCCGTCCAAAGTGTCCCGCATTTCGCGGCGGGGGGCCATCGGACGACTTTGTCCAGACAAGAGACGGGCTCAATCGGCCACGGCGTCCGCGCGCACCAGACGGCGGACTTGTACTACGTACAGCACTCCTGCCCACCAATAGAGGGTTGTACCCCATCCGGCGAAAGCCCACCCGAAAACTGCGGCGAGTGACGCGATCCATCCGTTTCCGTCGCTGAGCAGCAGCAGCGGGAAGGCGTACATGAGGTTGAACGTGGCGGCCTTGCCGAGGAAGTTCACCTGCGGCGGCGGATAGCCGTGCCGGCGGAGGATGCCCACCATGACCAGGAGGACCAGCTCCCGGGCCAGCAGGAGGGCGGTGAGCCAGAGCGGGAGGATTTCCCGCCAGGTCAGCCCGAGCAGCGTGGACAGGACGTAGAGCCGGTCGGCTGCGGGGTCGAGCAGTCGGCCGAGGCTGCTGATCTGGTTCCAGCGCCGGGCGAGCTTGCCGTCCAGGTAGTCGCTGACCCCGCTGAACGCGAGCACGAGGAGGGCCCAGCCATCGCTCTTGGGGCCGCCGAACTCCGGCCTGAGGATCAACCACAGGAAGAGGGGTACGCCGACGAGCCGCGCCATGCTGAGGATGTTGGGGATGGTGAGGACCCGGTCTGTCTGGACGCGGGTCTCCTGGACCTCCACCCGGGGGCCTCCTGTGCGAAATGAACCAACGATGCCCCCTGACCCTACCTCAACGCAAAAAAGCTCCGGCCCCTGGGCAGTGCCCAAGAGCCGGAGCTTCAAAAGGAGTTCGGCGGCGTCCTACTCTCCCACAGGGTCCCCCCTGCAGTACCATCGGCGCTGTGAGGCTT
>NZ_BMVN01000079.1:0-20253 GCF_014650735.1 Streptomyces canarius | reverse complement strand
ATCCGCGAGCAGCAGCGGTTGCAGCTTCGGGCCACGACGCGGCACCCCGGCAGAAGAACTCATACTGGATCTAACGACGGACTACCGGCGCAGGACACTAGCGCCGCGACCGGAAAGGTTCACCGGCTCGCGACGCCCGGGGCACCTCGCCGCGTTGTCGCACCACCCGAGTACATCCAGTACGCGGGAGATGCTCCGCCTTGCGATGCACCGCACCGGACGCCGCGAGCTTCCCGGCCACCCTTTCCGGTCACAGCACCAGGCACCCGCCGCCCCGCCCGAGGGAACGCGGCGAAGCGGACGTTGCCGCCTGGCCGGGCCGAGTGGACGGCCGCCGCATGGACTCGGCGGTGCCGACGCGCTCCACGGAGGAGCCGGCGCCGATGCCGTCCCTGAGCTCCTTGACGCGGGCGACGCCGTCCTCACCGCGCTCGCGGCCGCCGCTGGACCGCCCGGCTGGCGTGGGCGCCACCCACACCGGGAAGCGACGCGGCGGTGGCAGCGGCCGGGAGCTGTTCCGTCGAGGTCACTTGGTCGCGCCCTGCGCGAACCCGTTGTAGATGTAGCGCTGGAGGAAGAGGAAGACGACCAGGGTCGGGACGATCACCAGGATCGTGCCGGCGGAGATGGCCTCCCAGTGCGCGCCGAACGGGCCCTTGAAGCGGAAGAGGGCGGTGGAGATGGTGCCCAGATCCTCCGACGGCATGTAGAGGAAGGGGATGTAGAAATCGTTGTAGACGGTGATGCCCTTGATGATGACGACCGTGGCGATCGCCGGTTTGAGCAGCGGAAGGATGATCTTCCAGTAGATGGTGAGGGAGTTCGCCCCGTCCAGCCGGGCGGCCTCGTCCAGCGAGACCGGAATGCCGCGGATGAACTGCAGGAAGATGTAGATCGAGACGATGTCCGTGCCCATGTAGAGCAGGATCGGCGCCCAGAGGCTGTTGAACAGGCCGAAGCCGTTGACCACCTGGAAGGTCGCGACCTGGGTGGTCACGCCGGGCACCAGGGTGGCGATCAGGAAGAGCGCCATGATCGGCTTCTTGGCCCGGAAGTCGAAGCGGTCGATGGCGTACGCGGTCATCGAACCGATGATCACCGTGCCGGTGATGGAGAACAGCAGGATGACGGCGGTGTTGAAGAAGGCGGACAGCATGTTGCCGTCGGTGAAGGCCGTCACGTAGTTGTCGAGGTTCAGCCAGTGGTCCGGCAGGGAGAGCGGGTCGCCGTCGGTGACTTCCCTGGAGGTCTTGAGGGAGGTGAGGAAGACGACGACGAGCGGGACGAGGACGACCAGCGCCGCGACGATCAGCGACAGGTAGGTCAGGGCCGGTGCGAGGCGGCGCCGGGTGGGCAGAGGCGTGGTCATACGAGGTCCACCTTCTCGTCGGGCACGAGGCGGCGCTGGATCCAGGTGATCAGCAGGATGATCAGGAGCAGGACGACGGCGGCGGCCGAGGCCAGTCCGGTCTTGTTGAACTGGAAGGCGAGTTTCACTGTCTGGATGACGAACGTCGTGGTGCCGGTGGCGCCGCCGGTCATGATGTAAGGGATCTCGAACACCGACAGGGACCCGGCGATCGCCAGGATGAAGCTCAGGCTGACCACCGGACGGATACTCGGGGCGATGATGTGCCGGAACTGCTGCCAGCGCGTGGCACCGTCCAACTGCGCCGCCTCGTACAGTTCGCCGGGGATCGACTGGATCGCGCCGAGGAACAGCACGAAGTTCAGCCCGGTGAAGCGCCAGACGGACACTCCCGCCAGCGAGGTGTTGGCCGACGCGGGATCGCCCAGCCAGGCGTGGCCGGAGCCGGCGCCGAAGAAGGACAGCACCGAGTCGAGCGTGCCGCCGTCCTGGAAGAAGTACAGGAAGACGAAGCCGATGGCCACGCCGTTGATCAGGTAGGGGAAGAACAGGATTCCCTTGAAGAGGTTCCGGAACCGCAGGTCGAAGCTGAGCACGGTCGCGAAGTAGAGAGCGATCGCGATCTGTACCACGGAGGCGGCGAGGTAGTAGAAGCTGACGAAGAACACCCGGAACAACTCGGGACGGGTGAAGATCTGCTCGTAGTTGTCGACGCCGGTGAAGTGGCGGTCGGGGCTGACGCCGTCCCAGTCGGTGAAGCTGTAGTAGATCATGTTCCCCACGGGCACGTAGGTGAACGTGATCAGCAGGGCCAGGGGGACGGCCAGGAAGAGCCACGGGGTGAGCCGGCGCAGCAGGCTTCCGTCCCGGTGTCCGCCGTCCGGGGCCGGAGTGCGGGGTGGCGCGGCCTTACGTGGCACCTTGGCGGGCGCCGTGTGGGTCGTCTCGGTCATGCTGGACCTTTCGTCTTCGCGGGTGCGCACCGGCCGCCGGGCCCCGTCCGGCTCGGACGGGGCTGCGGCCGCGGTCGGGGAGGGCGGGAGAGGGAGGGAGCCGCCGGTCAGGAGCCGGCGGTCCGGGCCGCCTCGTCCCACCGCTTGTCGAGGTCCGCGAAGTAGTCGTCGAGGCTGCCCTTCTGCGCGCCGCGCGCGAGGTCGACCAGCTTCTGGCGGTAGTCGGGCTTGTTCAGGCCGATCTCGGCGGCGTTGTCGATCGCGTTGACCTCGCCGGTCTTCGTCTCGGAGCGCTCCACAAAGCTGACATCGTTGTCAGTGAAGTCCTTGAGGGTGCTCGGCATGGGGGCGGACTTCAGGGCCGGAACCGCGCCCTCCTTGGCCGCGTAGCCCGACTTGTCGGTGAACCAGTCGATCCAGGCGCGGGCGGCGGCCTTGTGCGAGGAGTGGATGTTCACCGCCTGCTGGTAGTCGGAGGCGAGGATGGCGCAGTACTTGCCGCCCTTCTGGACCGGGAAGGGCATGAAGCCGATGTCGGCCGGGTTCGTGCCCGCCTTCTTCGCCGCGTCCTGCATCTGGGTGATCGCCCAGGAGCCGAGCTGCATGGTGGCGACCTCGCCCTGGGCGATCATGCCCTTGGAGGCTTCCCAGTTGGTCGTGTTGGGGTCCTTCTCGGAAAGACCGCCCTTGACGATGTCGAAGAGCAGGGAGTCGATCGTGTGCAGCTCGCCTCCCTTCTTCCAGGGGGACACCGCGCCCGCGAGCCTGTCGTTGGCCTTGCCGTCGCAGGTGACGGAACCGATGCTGTTGCTCCAGGCGGTCAGCGGCCAGCCGTCCTTGAAGTTCGTGTAGTACGGCAGGGCGCCGGTCTTCGCCTTGACGGCTTGCAGGTCGGCGAGGAACTCCTGCGGAGTCGTCGGCCAGGTGGTGATGCCGGCCTTCTTCCAGACGGCCTTGTTGTAGACGAAGCCGTTCGCGGTGCCGAACTGGGCGATGCCGTAGACCTTGCCCCCGACGTCGGTCTTGTCGCTGAAGCGGTACCTGGTGCTCAGTTCGGCCGTGGTGCCCAGCGGAGCGAAGAACTTCGGGTAGTCGTTCTTGGCGACGGCGGCCGGGATCATCAGGACGTCGCCGTAGTCGTCGGTGTTCATCCGGATCTTGACCTCGCCCTCGTAGTCCGTGAGGGCCTCGAACTTCACCTTGACGTTGGGGTAGGTCTTGTTGAACTCGGCGGCGTACCGGGCCATCGTCCCGTTCTGCACGAGGTCGGTGCGGGCGGTCAGCACCGTGATCGTGCCCGAGGCGTCGGCCGGGTCGGCGGGTGCCTTGGCGGTCTCGCCGGAGGCGGTGCCCCCGCCCCCGCATCCGGTGGCGCTCAGTAGCGCAGTCGCCAGAAGCGCCCCCGTGAACGTCCTCTTCGTCCTCATGTGCCCAGCTCCTTCAGGATGGCGGCTCAGCTCCGTGGGTGGGATGTCGGCACTATGTCAGCCGTTGGTTAACCGGTAAAGCTGAAATTTCGGCTGTGATGCCCAATCGTTACCATCGAGCTTCACTCGCTGGCTTCACGTGCTGATTTCCCGCGAACTGCCTACGGTCACGTAGGTAGACCGGTTTATGGACAGGGCCCTGATCTGCGAGTTAGGTTGTGCGCCGTTGTCCGTCGACCGGTCTGCGTCAGGCGAATGGAGCCGCACTATGAAGGACGTCACCCAGCTCACCGACGGCTGGTGTCTGCGCCACGGGGAGGACGTGCTGGAGGCCAGGGTCCCCGGCTGCGTCCACACCGATCTGCTGGCAGCCCAGGCCATCCCCGATCCCTACCTCGGTCGCAACGAAGCCGACGTCGCCTGGGTGGGACGCCGCGCCTGGACCTACGTCCGGCACCTCGACCACGACAGCGCGCACGAGCGCACCGATCTCGTCTTCGAGGGACTCGACACGGCCGCGTCCCTCACCCTGGCGGGACGGCCGCTCGGCACCACACGCAACATGCACCGCACGTACCGGTTCGACGTCACCGGACGCACCGGCGAGCTGCAGGTCCGGTTCGCCTCCGCGTACGACGAAGCCGCGGCCGTGCGCGCCGTGACGGGGGAGCGGCCCAACGTCTATCCCGAGCCGTCGCAGTACATCCGCAAGATGGCCTGCAACTTCGGCTGGGATTGGGGGCCCACGCTCGTGACCGCGGGCATCTGGCGGCCGGTCCGGCTGGAGCACTGGTCCACCGCGCGCCTGGCCGAGGTGCGCCCCCTGGTGACCGTGGCCGACGGGACCGGCCGGGTCGAAGTGCGGCTGCGGGTCGAGCGCACCGCACGCGGCAGCGGCCGGACGCTGCGCGCACGGGCGGAAGTGGCCGGGGTGCGCACCGAGGCCGAGCTGAGCGGCGACGAGGCGGTGCTGCGCCTGAACGTTCCCGCTCCCAGCCTCTGGTGGCCCCGTGGCTACGGCGACCAGCCCCTGTACGACCTCGACATCACCCTGGACGACGACACCGGCCCGCTCGACACCTGGCGGCGGCGGATCGGCTTCCGCACGATCGGGATCGACCGCTCGGCCGACGAGCACGGCACCGCCTTCACCCTGATCGTCAACGGCGTCCGGGTCTTCGCCCGGGGCGTCAACTGGATTCCCGACGACGCCTTCCCCGCGCGGGTCACGCCCCAGCGCTACCGCACCCGCCTCAGCCAGGCCGCCGAGGCCAACGTCGATCTGGTCCGGGTCTGGGGCGGCGGCATCTACGAGGACCACGCCTTCTACGACGCGTGCGACGAACTCGGTCTGATGGTCTGGCAGGACTTCCTCTTCGCCTGCTCCGCCTACCCCGAGGAGAAGCCGCTGCGCGGAGAGGTCGAGGCGGAGGCGCGCGACAACGTTGTCCGGCTGATGCCGCACCCCTCGCTCGTGCTGTGGAACGGCAACAACGAGAACCTGTGGGGCTTCCGCGACTGGGACTGGGAGGCACCGCTCGACGGTGATTCCTGGGGGGAGGGCTACTACCTCGGTCTGCTGCCCCGGATCGTCGCGGAACTCGACCCCACCCGCCCCTACACCGCGGGCAGCCCGTGGTCCGGTTCCTGGGATCACCACCCCAACGATCCCGCCCACGGCACGCACCACTCCTGGGAGGTGTGGAACCGCCAGGACTACGCCGAGTACCGGGCGAGCGTGCCCCGCTTCGTCGCGGAGTTCGGCTGGCAGGCGCCGCCCGCCCTGGCAACCCTGCGCCGCGCCCTGCCCGGCGAGGACCTCGCCCCTGATTCTCCCGGCATGCTCCACCACCAGAAGGCCGAGGACGGAAACGGCAAGCTGAACCGCGGCGTCGCCCGGCATCTCCCGCTGCCCGAGGACGACTTCGACCGCTGGCACTACCTCACTCAGCTCGTGCAGGCCCGCGCCGTCGCGGAGGGCATCGAGCACTGGCGCTCGCACTGGCCGGTGTGCGCCGGGACGATCGTCTGGCAGCTCAACGACTGCTGGCCGGTCGCCTCGTGGTCCGCCATCGACGGCGACGGCCGCCCCAAGCCGCTCCACCACGAACTGCGTCGCGTCTACGCCGACCGGCTGCTGACCCTGCGACCCGAGGCCGGCGGCCTGGTGCTCGCCGTGATCAACCAGGCCGCGACGCCCTGGCGGACCTCGGTGGTCCTACGGCGGATGGGGGCCGACGGCACCACGACCGGTGAAGCCGTCGTCGAGGTGGCGGCCGAGCCGCGCTCGGTGGCCCGGTTCGCCGTACCGACGGCGCTGACACCGGACGAGCGGTCCGCGAAGGAGTTCCTGGTCGCCGACGCCTGGGAGTCGCACCGCTCGCCCGGCGACGAGGGGCCCGGAGACCTGCGCGCCCTGCACTTCCCGGTGCCGGACAAGGAGTTCGGCTACCCGCGCCCGGTCTACGACGTCATCGTAGAGCCGGTGCCAGGGCAGGGGGATAGAGTCGATGTCGTGGTGAGCGCCCGTACCCTCGTCAGAGACCTCCTGCTCCAGCCCGACCGGCTCGACCCGGCCGCCGCCTGCGACAGCGGCCGGCAGACCCTCCTGCCCGGCGAGCGGACGCGTATCCGGGTCAGCGGCTGCGGCCCGGTCACGGCCGACGCGGTGAAGGCCGCCCTGTTCTGCGTGGACGTGGTGTGAGCGGCTCACCGGAGCGCGTCACCATCAAGGATGTCGCGGCCCGCGCCGGGGTGTCCAAAGGAGCGGTGTCGCTCGCGTTCAACCACAAGCCCGGTGTCTCCGAGGCCACCCGCGAGCGGATCTTCGCGGTGGCCCGTGAACTCGGCTGGACCCCCAGCGCCACCGCCCGCAGCTTGTCCAGCCGACGGGTGGACATCATCGGGCTCGCCCTGTGCCGGCCGGCCCGGCTGCTCGGCCTGGAGCCGTTCTACATGGACTTCATCTCGGGCATCGAGAGTGTCCTGGCGGAGCGTTCCTGTTCGCTGCTGCTGCGGCTGGTACGCGACCTCGACGAGGAGATCGCGCTCTACAAGGAGTGGTGGCGTGGCCGGATGATCGCCGGCGCGATCCTGGTCGACTTCCGCGAGGACGACCCTCGGGTGCCCTCCCTGCAGGGTCTCGGCATGCCTGTGGTCGCCGTCGGACACCCCTCCCTCACGGGACCCTTCCCTGCGGTGTGGACGGACGACGCGTCGGCGGTCACCGAGGCCGTCCGCTACCTCGCGGCCCTCGGCCACCGGCGCATCGCCCGCGTCGGCGGCCCCGCCGACCTCGGGCACAGCGTCATCCGGGCCCGCGCCTTCGCCGACACGGTCCGGGACCTGGGCTTGGAGGAGGCGCCGCAGGTTGGCACCGGGTTCGACGAGAAGGAGGGTGCGCGTGCCACGCGCACCCTCCTGCTGGGCGCCGACCGGCCCACGGCCATCGTCTACGACAACGACATCATGGCGGTCGCGGGAGCGGGCGTGGCCGCGGAAATGGGGCTCACCGTCCCCGACGACCTGTCGCTCGTGGCGTGGGACGACTCGCAGCTGTGCCGGATCACCCATCCGACGCTGTCGGCCATGAGCCACGACGTGCACCACTTCGGCGCCGAGGTGGCGCGGGTGCTGTTCGACGTGGTCGCCGGCATGCACACGGGCGGGCACCAGGTGCCGACTCCGTCGCTGATTCCACGCGGCTCCACCGCGCCGGCGCCGGGAGCGGGCCCGTCATGACGATGCCGAAGGGCGGCGTCCCCCGCGGACGCCGCCCTTCGGCGTGCCGGGGGAGAGGCGTCAGCTCTTCACGCAGGTGGTGCCGTTGAGACTGAAGGCGGCCGGGACGCCATTGGTCCCGGTGGTCGAGGAGCCGTTGAGGCCGAAGCTCACGGTGGCACCGGCCGGGATGGTCTCCGTCCAGGACTCGTTGCTCACCCGGACCTCACCGCCCTGCTGCACGGCCTTGGCGTTCCACACCGAGTTGAGCCGCTGCCCGCCGGGGAAGGAGAAGACGAGCTGCCAGCCCTTGACGTCCGTCGTACCGGTGTTGCGGACGGTGACGTCCGCGTTGAACCAGTCGCCCCAGTCGCTGAGGCGGTAGCTGACCGCGCAACTGCCGCTGCCGGAACCGGTGTCGGAGCCGGTGAAGACACTGGCTTCCTTGGCGGTCTGCTGGATGCCGTCGGGGCCGGAGAAGATCCGCCGGCCCCAGGCGGTGAGCCGGGAGGCGTCGAAGCCGGTGGCCATGTCCAGGTACTCGACGCCGCCGCCGTTGCCGCTCCAGGACCATCCGAGGTAGCCCACGCCCAGCTGCCGCGCGGTGGACATGATGGCGTCCTCGTCCGGGTCGCCGTCAGAGTGCATGTCGCCGAATTCGCCGACGACAACAGGAAGATGCTGGGATGTGAACCGGTCAAGGTAGTCCTTGACCTTGTCGGCGCTGTTGAACACGCCGTACATGTGGATCGAGAACACGGTGTTGCGTTCGGGGTCCGCGGCGAATACCTCGGCGGCGTGATCGCGCATCGTGTAGGACCAGTCCTGGCCCCAGTTGGGGGCATCGACCATGAGCGTGTGGCGGAATCCGGCCGCCCGCATGCGGGCGAGGGCGTTCTCGGTGTCGGAGGTCCATGCCGTGTACCCGGAATTCCCGTACGGCTCGTTCCCGATGTTCAGGACGACGTACTTCTCCTGCCCCTTTACCGCGTCCTCGACGCCGATCCAGTAGTCGACGGCGCGTGAGAGGGAGACGGCCCCGTCCTGTTCGCCGTAACCGGTGGTGTCGTGTGCCTCCAGGACGCAGACGAGCCGGTTCCGTCTGCACTGGGCGACGACGGCCGCGACATCGGCCGTGTCGTTCTTGGCCCACCGGTCACCGGTGGCGAGCACCACGCGTACGGAGTTGGCGCCCAGTGCCTTGATGTCCTTCAGCGCCTGCGCCGTCCGGGTGGGGTACCAGGCGTGGGCGTGGTTCACGCCGCGCAGGACGAACTCCTCGCCGTTCGCGTCCAGCAACCGCCCGTCGGTGACGTGGAACCCCGGCGCGGGCTGCCCGTCCGCCTGTGCGGGGGACGCTGCGGCCAGTGTCGAGGCGGCCAGGGCCAGCACCGCTCCCGCCGCGGCGGCCAGTCTCTTCCTCATACATGCTCCCAAGGGGGGTGATGCGTGCCGCCGGAACGAGACGCGCCGGCGGCACGACATTGCCGTTCACCGTGTGACCGAGCCACCGGCTCGCGCCGGTCCAGGCGGTTCACCGGAAGGCCGGAATGGGAAAGGTGCGAGCCGGTTCTGTCATCCCCGCCCGGGTGGATCAGCGGCTCACCGGGCAAAGGGGTGGCGCATCACCGACGGAGACCACTTCACCGACCTCGCCGCGAAAAGAGGGCGGCGAGGTCATGCCTCGCGATCGGCGACTGGGAGAGAGGCTAGGGCGACAAGGCCGCCTGTTCAACCGTGCGAGCCAAACCGGTTAAGTTTAGTGGAAGTTCAGTTGTGTCGACGTTCGGTCGTGATCCTCCTGATCGTCGACAGTGGCCCGGAACACGGTTCCCCCGCCCGTGACGGCGACGCCGGCGTACTCCCGCTCGATGCCGCGAGCGCGGCGACATGACGCCGCCGGCGGGCAGCGCGCCAACGCCCCGTCCCGCGGTCTGCGGCGCGGCCGCCTCGACGCGGAACACATCGGCGGCCGACGGGAGTCGAGGCCTGGAGACGGCTGTGGGGCTGATCGCGGCCTGGACGGTGTACGGCCTGGCGGTCGTCGGCCCGACGGTGCCGCTGACCGCGGCGCTCGTCACCGACGAGCACGGCCGTCTTCGGGGCCGGTGGCGCTGCCCGGCCTGCCGCTGAATCCGCCGCTGCCCGGCGCCGGGACACCGGTGGTACTGCTCGGCGCGGGGCACGTGGCCCGCCTCCGGGCGGACCCACGTCCCGCAGGACGCCCGCGAGGGCCTGCGCGCCCGCGTCGGCCGTGCCCTCCCCGGCCCGGTGGCGGCGGTCGTCGGCGTGGCGGAGGTGCCGGTCGTGGACGCGTCGCTGGTCAATACGGCCCGTCCACACCCTGCCGGGCCCAGGACGCCTCCCGCGACGTTCCCCGGTGGCCGGCCGGGACGCGCGCTTGGGGTCGGCGCATGCGACTGAGTACTGTGATCCTTCCCGTCCGGCGGTGGCACGACGGGGGCCGTGAGCAGTGGGTACGGGCCGAGCGGCTCGGCTTCCACGCGGCGTACACGTACGACCACCTGTCCTGGCGGAGCCTGCGCCGGTCGGCTTCCAGTGCTTCCAAGGGGCGTGCTGCGGATGGTGGACCATGAACCAGTCGCGACAACTGCGCGATCAGGTTTGCGCTACGTCCTCGCATCTGGTGGTCCGGCGAAGACTGCTGGGCAGGGCGGAGGGTCCCCGGTAGTCCTTCCAAGGCGGAGGTTGCTGCGGCTGTTGTGGGATCGCAATGCCTAGGCTGGGGTCGCGGAGTGGCAGAGGGAGATCAGGGACTTCCTGGTGACGCGGCGGGCTCGCGTGTCGCCTCAGCAGGCGGGACTGCCTGCGCTCGGGGCTCACCGGCGAGTGCCGGGGTTGCGGCGAGAGGAGGTCGCGCTGCTGGCCGGGGTGAGCGTGGACTACTACGTGCGTCTGGAACGCGGTCACCTGGCCGGGGCCTCGGACTCCGTTTTGAACGCGGTAGCCGACGCCCGGCAGCTGGGTGCGGCGGAGCGGTCGCGTCTGTTCGATCTGGCCCGCTCGGCCCGCGGTGGGGGTATGGAAGCGTCTGAGGAGCCGGTGCCGGAGGGGGTGCAGCGGGTCCTGGACGCGATCGGTGCGGTATCGGCGTTCGTGTGGAACAGGCGGCTGGATCTGGTCGCGGCCAATTACCTCGGCTACGCCCTGTATGCGCCGTTGTTCGACAAGCCGTCGAAGGAGCCGGTGAACATTGCGCGGTTCAAGTTCCTCGATCCGGCGGGGCGCTCCTTCTTCCAAGACTGGGAACAGTCGATCCGCAACACGGTCGCTCTGCTGCGGACGGGTGCCGGGATGATGCCTGAGGACCGGGGCCTGCGGGACTTGATCGCGGAGCTGTCGGAGGCCAGCGAGCCGTTCACCTGGTGCTGGCGTGATCACGAGGTGCGGCTGCACTGGAGCGGCGTGAAGGAGTACGCGCACCCAGGGGTGGGCCGGCTGAGTCTGCCCTTCGAGACGCTGACGCTTCCCGGGCGGCCGGACCTGATGCTGTCGGTACTGACTCCGCAGCCGGGCAGTGAGTCCGCGCAGCGGGTGCGGCTGCTGTCGGACTGGGCCGATACCCAGCCGGCCGTGACGGCGGCGGTCACCGAGTAGCACCCACGTCAAGGGTTCCCAGTGTCACGTCAGGAGCGGGTGTTCTGCTGTTCGGCCGTGTGCTGGTGGTCGGTGGCGGCCCAGGAAGCGAGCAGGCACAGGCCGTCGTGAGCGGGCGTGGCGGGTTCGGCGCTGTAGGCGGTCAGGGTCAGTCCAGGGTGGGCGGGCAGTTCCATGGCGTCGAAGTCGAGGGTGATCTCACCGATCGCGGGGTGACGGAAGGACTTACGGCCGGTGTGGTGCAGGCGCACGTTGTGCTTGGCCCAGGCGGTGCGGAACTCGTCGTTGCAGGTGACCAGTTCGCCGATGAGGTTCGTCAGCTCGGGGTCGCCCGGGGCCCGGCCGGCTTCGGTGCGCAGCAGGGAGACGGTGGTGTTGACGGAGGCGTTCCAGTCGGGGAAGAAGTCGCGGCTGGTGGGGTCGAGGAACTGGAAGCGGGCGATGTTCACCGGGCGGTGCGCGTCGGTGAACAGGGGGGCGTAGAGGGCGCGTCCGAGTGAGTTGACGGCGAGGATGTCCAGGCGGCCGTTGCGGATGAAGGCCGGGGAGCCGGTCATGCAGTCCAGGACGCGCTGGAGGCTGGCGGGCACAGCCTGCTTGGTTCTGCGTGCGGCGCGGCGGGCTGGGCGCTGGCGCTGGGCAGCGGCCAGGTCGTGCAGGTGGGCGCGTTCGGCCTCGTCGAGTTGCAGGGCCCGGCAGACGGCGTCGAGGACCTCTTCGGAGGCGCCGGCGAGCTGGCCGCGCTCCAGGCGGGCGTAGTAGTCGATGCTGACACCGGCCAGCAGTGCGACCTCTTCACGGCGCAGCCCGGGCACCCTGCGGTTGCCGCCACCGAAGGCGGGCAGGCCGGCGGCTTGCGGGGTGATCTTGGCGCGGCGGGTGGCGAGGAACTCGCGGATCTCCTGGGCGGTGTCCATATCGCCAGGCTAAGCGGGCTGAGGGAGAACTGGGGGGTTCTGTCAGTACCTGTAACGGCAGTGCCTTCCCCGAGCCTCTGAGCTGCGGTTTCCTCGATGGGGGCAGCGGATGCGGCTGCGGTCCGCCGACGGTGGGAACCCGTCTGCGGATGCCACCCGGCCCGGCAGGACCGGCGGTGAGGAGTGCCGCATCCCGTGTTCAAAACGATCCCAGGGAGTCCCTTATGGCGAAGCAGTCCGCCCCCCAGGAACTGGCCGATATCGCGCCGAAGCTGGTCGAGATCACCAACGACGTCCTGTTCCAGGACGTGTGGGAGCGGCCCGGACTGTCGCCACGGGACCGCAGCCTGGTCACCGTGAGTGTGCTGGCCGCCCTCTACCGCAGCGAGCAGCTGCCTTACCACCTGGGCGTGGCCCTGGACAACGGGCTCACGGTGGAGGAGCTGTCCGAGGCGATCACCCATCTCGCCTTCTACGCCGGATGGCCCAACGCCGTGACCGCGATCACCCAGCTCAAGAAGATCGCCGAGGAGCGGGCCGCCTGATCACCGGTACGACCAGCACAACGACGCCCCGCACGGCCAGCGGGGCGTGTCGAAGTCAACGGAGAGAACGAGATGACTGACAACGGATTCGATCAGATCTTCCCCCTCGGGGAGAAGAACGACGCCTTCGCGCAGTACTTCACCGGCCAGAGCTACCTGGCTCCGCTCGCCTCAGGGAGCGTTCCCGTCAGCAACGTCTCCTTCGAGCCGGGATGCCGCAACAACTGGCACATCCACCACGGCACGGGTGGCGGCGGCGACCAGATCCTGCTGTGCACGGCGGGCAGCGGCTGGTACCAGGCCGAGGGCGAGGACCCCGTCAGCATGGAGCCGGGAACAGTGGTCCGCGTCCCTGCGGGCACGAAGCACTGGCACGGCGCGAAGGCCGACTCGTGGTTCTCCCACGTCGCCTTCATCACCCCGGGCGAAGACGTCAGCAACGAATGGCTCGAGCCCGTCACCGACGAGGTGTACGGCAAGCTGCCGAAGAACGGAGCGAAGGCATGACCATCCTGAACGAGACCTACACGCTGTCCAACGGCGTCAGAATTCCCAAGCTGGGGCTCGGCACCTGGTTCATCGACGACGACAAGGCGGCCGACGCGGTCAGCGCAGCCGTGAAGATCGGCTACCGCAACATCGACACCGCCCAGGCATACGGCAACGAGCGCGGCGTCGGCGAGGGCGTGCGCACCGCCGCGGTACCCCGCGACGAGCTGTTCGTCTCGACCAAACTCGCCGCCGAGATCAAGGACTACGACCAGGCACTCGCCGCGATCGACGGCTCTCTCGAGAAGCTGGGCCTGGACCGCATCGACCTGATGCTCATCCACAGCCCGCAGCCGTGGAACGACTTCCGCGGCGGCGACTACGCCGAAGGCAACCGCGCAGCATGGCGCGCGCTCGAAGAGGCGCACCAGGCCGACAAGATCCGCTCCATCGGGGTGTCCAACTTCCAGCAGCAGGACCTGGAAAACCTCCTTGAGAGCGCGAGTGTCGTGCCGCACGTGAACCAGCTGCTCGTGCACGCCGGCAACACGCCCTCCGACCTGCTGGCCTACTGCGAGGACAAGCAGATCCTCGTCGAGGCGTACTCGCCGATCGCGCACGGAGCGATCATGAATAACAGCGAGGTCAAGGCGATGGCGGAGAAGTACGGCGTCTCCGTCCCCCAGCTGTGCATCCGCTACACCCTTCAGCTGGGCACGGTGTCGCTGCCCAAGACGGCGAACCCCGAGCACATGCGATCCAACGCCCAGGTCGACTTCGAGATCTCCGGCGATGACATGAAGACCCTGCGCGACCTGAGCGACGTCGACTACGGCGAGCACAGCGCCTTCCCCGTCTACAGCGGCAAGTGACGTCAGACGAGCCTCACCTCGCGCCGGCACGGGTCAGCCATGACGCACCGAGCCGGACGCATCCGCGCCGAGGTGACGTTCACTGACGCGCCGGCCCGGATCGTGCACCGCGCCGCTGCAAAGGCGGCCCTGGCCGTCGGCCCTGACACCGGCCCCCTCATCCCGCGAGGTCCCGGCCCTGCCCCTCTTGCAAGGGGGCGGGACGTTCGTTTCGACTGTGAAAGGCGGCACCATCATGCGCGGAGCGATCCTCCACGCCCCCGGCGACGTCCGCAAGCTGTTCTACTCGCACGTCGGCCTGCGCGGCGGCCCCGCCCCCGTCCGCGAGTACCTGCCCGACCTGATCGACCTGGTCCTGTCGGACCGCATCGCCCCGGGCAAGGTCTTCGACCTGGAACTGCCCCTGTCCGAGGCGGCCGAGGGCTACCGGGCCATGGACGAGCGCCGCGCCATCAAGACCCTCCTGCGCCCCTGACACGTCCCGTGCGGTTGCGGCCGCCCCGTTCGGGTGGCCGCCGCCGGACAAGCCGCTCAGATCGCGCCGCTCCCGATCCTGAAAAGGACTTCTCGCTGATGAACCCCGCCTACGACTTCACCGGCCAGGTCGCCCTGGTCACCGGTGCCGCCTCCGGCATGGGCCTGGCCACCGCCCGCGCCTTCGCTCAGGCCGGGGCCGCCGTCGTCCTCGCGGACCTCGACCATGCCGCCGCCGAACGAGCCGCCCAGGAACTGACCGACGCCGGCCACCAGGCCCTCGGCCTCGCATGCGACGTAGCCGACGAGGAGCAGGCCGCTGCCATGGTTGCGCGCACCGTGGAGACCTACGGGCGCCTGGACATGGCCTTCAACAACGCCGGTATCCAGGCCCCTCCCGCCGACGCCGCCGACGAGACGGCGGCGGACTTCGACCGCGTCAACGCCGTCAATCTGCGCGGCATCTGGGCCTGCCAGAAGCACGAACTGCGGCAGATGCGCACCCAGGGCTCCGGCGCCATCGTGAACTGCTCCTCCCTCGGCGGCCTGGTCGGCCTGCCCGAACGCGCCGCCTACCACGCTTCCAAGCACGGTGTGATCGGCCTGACCCGCAGCGCGGCAGTCGAGTACGCGGCCAGGGGCGTCCGGATCAACGCGGTGTGCCCCGGCACGATCGACACCCCCATGGTCGCCGACATGCTCGAAGGGCAGGCGGAGGCCATGGCCGAGATCATGAAGCAGCAGCCCATCGGCCGCCTGGGCACTGCCGACGAGATCGCCGCCGCAGTGCTGTGGCTGTGCAGCCCAGCGGCCAGCTTCGTCGTCGGTGCCGCCCTGCCGGTAGACGGCGGCTTCACCGCCCACTGACCGGGAGCCTGACCCGTCTTCACACGACGGGTCCAGGCAGGGCTGCGATGCATCTCCCGGCGGCTGGCTCAGGTGCCCTGGGCTCTACGGAGCCGTCTCCTGCTGCGGCCGGCCGCAAAGATGCTTTCGCGACTGCCGCACATCCGCGCGTGGACGTCGAAGCAGGTGAGCACGTCCTGCGCCAGGTCCTGATCCGAGGGACCAGGGAAGAGGCGTTCATCTGCGCCCGCCGTCACGAGGCCGTTGAGGAGCACTGCCAGTACCTGGCACAGCAGCAGGAAAACCCTCCCGCCCTGGATCGTCCGCCGCAACCCGCACTTCCCGGAGTCCCACACCATGTCACTGAATCTCCCCTCGCCCGGTGCTCACACCGGGTCCGTACGGCGCGGGCACGCGGCCGCCGCGCTGACCGCGGCGCTGCTGGGCTTCTTCGTGATCACTCTGGACGCGCTGGTCGTCAACGTCGCCCTGCCCGCGATCCGCACCGACCTGGGCGGAGGCATCACCGGCCTGCAGTGGGTCCTGGACGGCTACACCCTGATCTTCGCCGCGCTGCTGCTGTCGGCCGGTTCTCTTTCGGACCGCATCGGTGCCCGTCGCGCCTTTGGTCTGGGCCTGGCTGTGTTCGTCGCCGCCTCCGCGGCGTGCGGGCTCGCCCCCAGCCTGCCCGTTCTCATCGGGGCCCGGCTGGTACAGGGCGCGGGTGCGGCGGCGATGATGCCCACCAGCCTGGCGCTGATCCGCGAGGCATACAGCGACCCGGCCAAGCGGGCCCGCGCGGTCGCCCTGTGGGCGGTGGGCGGGGCCGTCGCCTCCGCGGCCGGGCCGGTCGCCGGCGGCGCAGCCAGCCTGATCAGCTGGCGGATGATCTTCTTCATCAACCTCCCCGTCGGCCTGATCGCACTCCTGCTCCTGACCCGCAGCGCCCGCTCACCGCACCGCCCGGTCCCCTTCGACATGACCGGGCAGGTCACCGCGGTCATCGCGATGGGTGCGCTGACGTTCGCGGCGATCGAAGCCGGCGAACGCGGGTTCACCGCCCCCCTCGTATGGGGCGCGGCCGTAGTGACGCTGGTGGCCGCCGCGGTGTTCGTGCGAGTACAGGCCACAAGGCGGCATCCGATGGTGCCACTGGGGCTGCTGCGCGAGCGGACGGTAGTGATCTCCTGCGCGGCAGGGTTCGCGTTCATGGCCGCCTTCTACGGCATGGTCTTCGTCCTCTCCTTGTACCTGCAGCAGCAGCGCGGCCTGTCGCCGCTGGCCACCGGCGCGGCGTTTGTGCCGATGACCGTCCTGTCGGCATTCATCAACCCGCTCTCCGCGCGGGCCGCCGAACGCCTCGGTCCCCGCGTTCCGATCGCATCCGGCCTGCTCTTGATGGCCGCCGGACTGATCGCCTTGGCCATGGCGCCCGCGGCCACACCGACCTGGGCGCTGGCGTTGCTGATGCTCCCGGTGGGCATAGGCGGTCCACTGGCCATGCCGCCGACCACAGCCCTGCTGGTCAGCAGCGTGCCGCAGCACCACACCGGCACCGCAAGCGGCGTCTTCAACACCTCCCGCCAGCTCGGCGGCGCCCTGGCCGTCGCGGTCTTCGGCGCCCTCATCGCGGACCAGGCACACATGCTCACCGGCGTGCGCGCCAGCCTGCTCCTGGCCGCGGTCGTCATCGCTGCCGCGGGCATCGCCGCCTGCTTCCTGCGGCCCACCTCACCTCACCCGGGCGGCCCCGCCCCGGATCACACCGTGCAAGGGGGCGGGGCGGAAGGATCCCCGACGTACACCGCCTCCGGGCCCTGCACCGTGAAGGAGACCCAGTCATGAACACTTGGAACACGCAGGCGTTGCGGAAGGTCGCCGGCGCCGAAGAACTGCACATCGCTCCGCGCCGAGACGACGGATCGCTGCGCGAGCCCACCACTATCTGGGTCGTCGCCGACGGCGACAACCTGTACGTCCGCTCCTGGCGCGGCACCTCTGGTGCCTGGTGGAACACCGCCCGCATCAGCCGGGCCGGACACATCCGCGCCGGCGGCATCGATGCCGACGTGACCTTCACTCCCGTCGACGACCCGGCAGTCAACGACCGCGTCGACGCGGCGTACCAGACCAAGTACGGCCGCTACACCGGCTACGTCGAGCCCATGATCAGCGAGCAGGCCCGCGCCACCACCCTGCGCCTGCACCCCCAGACCTGACCGGCACCCCCGACCACCCCGTACCGTTCTCATCCCTGGAGCGTTCTCGTGACCACCTTCGCCCTCATCGGTGCCGGCCCCGGCCTGGGCGCCGCCGTCGCCCGCCGCTTCGGCCGAGAAGGCTTCGACCTCGCGCTCATCTCCCGCACCCAGGACCACGTCGACGCCCTGGCCGCCAGCCTGAACAAGGACGGCATCCACGCGCGCGGCTTCGCCGCCGACGTACGCGACCACCAAGCCCTTACGGCGGCGTTGGACGCGGCGACCGCCACGCTCGGCCCCATCGAGGTGCTGCAGTACAGCCCTGTGCCGCACAAGGACTTTATGAAGCCCGTGCTGCGCACCACCGGCGACGACCTGCAGGGGCCGCTCGCCTTCTCCCTGTTCGGGCCGATGACCGCTGTGAAACAGGCGCTGCCGGGCATGCGCGACCTCGGTCGCGGCACGATCCTGTTCGTCAACGGCGGCAGCGCCGTGCGCCCCCACCCCGAGCGGGCCGGAACCTCCATCGCGTTCGCCGCCGAGAGCGCCTACGCGGCGATGCTCCACGACAGCCTGGCCAGCGAGAACATCCACGTCGCCCAGCTGATCATCCCCGGCGCCATCGCCGTCGGCGACGAGCACACCGACCCCGGCCTCCTCGCCGACACCCTGTGGTCACTCCACCAGTTGCGCGGCGACTTCCGCTCCTACGCGGCACCGATGGGCACGTGATGCCGCCCAACCGCCGCAGCGCCATCCGTGCGGCCCTCGCCGCTGTGGTCCTGGCCGCAGCCGGCTGCACATCAGGCCCCGGCGGCGTGCAACCGCACTCCACCACACCGTCCAGCACGCCCGCTCAGCCGGGCGCAAGCGCCCTCTCCACCGCCGCACCCGAACGGGATCACACGATGAAGATCCGGCTGACGACTGACACCGACAGCTTCGACGCCACCTTGAACAACAGCGCCGCCGCCCGCGACTTCGCGGCCCTGCTGCCCCTCACCCTCACCCTCACCGACTACGCCGGCACCGAAAAGGTCAGCGACCTGCCGCAGAAGCTGTCCACCACCGGCGCCCCCTCCGGCACCGCCGCCCAGGCAGGTGACCTGGCTTACTACGCCCCCTGGGGCAACCTGGCCATCTTCCACAAGGACTTCCGCCACTCGGAGGGCCTGGTCAAGCTCGGTGCCTTCACCTCCGGTATTGATCAGTTCGCCGCCCACGATGGTGCCTTCGGCGTCACCATCACCACCGCCGACTGATCACACCCCCACGCCCCGCACCACCAAGGACGTCGGCCGAAGGCCGGTGTCCCCACTCGATCCGGAGTGCGCCCCTATGGCTCGAATTTTCGTGGCCGGTGCCACAGGAGGCGTCGGCAGCCGCCTGCTCAGCCAGCTCACAGCTCAAGGCGACGATCCGGTCGCGCTGTACCGCACACCCGGACAGGAACGACGCCTGGCCGCCGCCGGCGCCACCCCCATCCTGGGCGACCTGACCACCATCGACACCACCGTCCTCGCCGGGCAGATGCACGGCTGCGACGCGGTGATCTTCACCGCGGGCGCACCCGACCAGGGCCAGGCGGCGGCCGACGCGGTGGACGGCCGCGGGCTGGCCACCGCCGTCGACGCGGCCCTGGTCGCCCACGTGCGCCGCTTCGTGCACCTGTCCGCATTCCCAGAAGCCTGGCGCGGCCGGCAGATGGGCGCCGACTTCGAGCACTACATGAGGGTCAAGCGCCGCCAAGACGTCTACCTCGCCGCCACGGCCCTCGACTGGGTGATCCTCCGGCCCGGCACCCTCACCAACAACCCCGGCGCCGGCACGGTCCGCCTGGGCCCTGCCCTCGACTACGACGACGTCCCCCGCGACGACGTCGCCGCCGTCCTGGCCCACGCCGCACACCAGCCATGCCTTCGCCGCAGCATCCTCGAACTCACCCGCGGCCCCGTTCCCATCACCCAAGCCGTCGCTGACGCCGCCTGACCTACCCGCTCACCCGCACCGCCCGGCGGTGCCCGAAGGAAATGCCGTGCTCGGTCTCAAAGTCGTCGTCCTACTGAGCGCAGTGCTGCTGGCCGCACCGTGAGCCAGCATTCCGCCCACGGGGCGCCGGTGGTCTCCAGCACCCGACCGGCGAGCGGGCCACCCACCCCTTGGTGGGGCTCGGCACCGGAAGGACAGCACCTGGACGCAGGCGACTTCCGTCCCGGCCCCCGTCACGGGGCTGACGGCGGCGCGGCGAGGCGCGGAGGCCCCGGCCGACGCGCACCCGGCAGAGCGCGCTCCGATCCCCGGCCGCGGCCGCGGCCGCGGCCGCGCCGCCCATCCCGCCCGTCCCTTCCTCCTTCACTCCAGCCAAGGGCCATGGGAAGAGCAGCCGCAACGGGGATGTCAGCGGGCCGACCATGGCAAAGCGGCGTGGTGACCCGCGCGGACGCGAGGACGGTTCTGCGGGCGCGCAACACCTGACCTTGACTCTGTCGGGGATCTTGGAGTTTCCCGGTGCGGCCGCATGGTCGAGCGGGATGATCGGGGAGTTCCGCCGACCGTTGCAGTTGTCGAGGTGCCCGTTGTCCCTGTGCCCCCGTTCCGGTGAGCACGTTCCGCCTCTGACCGCGCGGGTCGCGCGGGTGAGCAACCCGGATGGCACGACGGCGGTATGGGTGCGGGACCGGCTGGACGGGCTGTGGCGCGACGAGGACTTCGTGGACTGGTACCCCAGGGACGGGCGTCCGGGGCTCTCGCCTGCTCAGCTGGCCACCGTCTGTGTGCTGCAGTTCCTGCTCGGCCTGTCGGACAGGCAGGCCGCCGAGGCG
>NZ_BMVN01000078.1:0-20585 GCF_014650735.1 Streptomyces canarius | reverse complement strand
GAACCCACCGACCGCACCGGCACACCGACCGCAACCCACGACTCCCGATACCTCCACGCGTCCACGGCCGACGCCTCGGCGCGGCGCGTCCGCCACGAGGACAGCGCGGGCAGCACCGGCGCCAAGGCCTCGCCGGTCACACCGAGCACGTCGGCGACCGCGTCGGGGTCCTCCTGCTCCACCGCTTCCCAGAACTGCGCGTCGACGGCGTCCTGCCGAGGCTCCGCACCGGTCTCGGGCCAGAACCGGCGACGCCGGAACGCGTACGTGGGCAGCTCGGCCTCCCGGGCGCCGGGGAACACCGCCTCCCACCGGACGCCGACACCGTGGGTGTACAGATGGGCCAGCGACAGCAGGAGGCGGCGCGGTCCGCCGTCGTCCCGGCGCAGCGTGCCCACGGCCGTACGGCCGGGCCGGGCCGGGCCTGCCTCGTCGAGGGTCTCCTGCAAGGGCGGCACCAGCACGGGGTGCGGGCTCACTTCGAGCAGCACCGACACGCCCGCGTCCACCAGGGCCCGGCTCGCGGACGCGAACCGGACCGTCTCCCGGAGGTTGCGGTACCAGTACCGCGCGTCCCAGGTCCGGGTGTCCGCCTGCTCACCGGTGGTGCACGAGTACACCGGTACGGACGACGCCACGGGCGTCACGGCCGCGAGGTCGGTCAGCAACCGGTCACGGATGCGCTCCACGTGGGCCGAGTGCGAGGCGTAGTCCACCGGTATCCGGCGGGCTCGTACCCCCGCCGTCTCGCACGCCGCGAGCAGTTCGTCCACGGCCGAGGCCTCACCCGAAGCGACCGTCGAAGAGGGTCCGTTGACCGCTGCGAGCGACAGGCGTCCCTCCCACCGGCCGAGCAGTTCCGCCGCCCCCTGCTCCGACAGGGGCAGGGCCACCATGCCGCCCAGCCCGGCCAGGGACTCCGCGATGGCCCGGCTGCGCAGGGCGACCACCCGGGCGCCGTCCTCCAGTGACAGGGCGCCCGCCACGCAGGCCGCCGCTATCTCACCCTGGCTGTGACCGGCCACCGCCGCCGGTTCGACGCCGTACGAACGCCACAGTTCGGCCAGCGACACCATGACCGCCCAGAGCACCGGCTGCACGACGTCGACGCGCTCCAGCGCCGCCAGGTCGTCCACGACGTCGAGCAGCGACCAGTCGACGAACGGGGTGAGCGCGGCACCGCACTCGGCCATCGCCCGGGCGAACACCGGCGAGGCGTCGAGCAACGGCCGCGCCATGCCGGCCCACTGGGAGCCCTGACCGGGGAAGACGAACGCCACCTTCGCGGCATCGTCCGCCCGCCCCTCGGTCACGTGGGCGGCCGCCTCGCCGGCGGCCAGCGCCCGCAGTCCGGCGAGCAGCTCCTCGCGTCCCTCGCCCACCACGGCGGCCCGGTGCTCGAACGCCGAGCGTGTGGACACCAGTGACCAGCCGACGTCGGCGGCGTCCGGCGCGGACCCGGTCTCCAGGCGGGTCAGCAGCCGGGCCGCCTGGTCACGGACCGCCTCTCGCGTCTTCCCCGACAGCACCCAGGGCACCGCACCGGCGGAGGGCCCCGGCGTGTCCGGGGCCGGCGTGTCCTGCGGTGCGGCGGACTCCAGGACGACGTGCGCGTTCGTGCCCGAGATACCGAAGGACGACACCCCGGCCCGCCGGACGCCGTCCGTCCGCGGCCACGGCGTCTCCTGCGTCAGCAGCTCCACCTTGCCCGCCGACCAGTCGACATGCGTCGACGGCTCGTCCACGTGCAGCGTCCGGGGCAGCGACCCGTGGCGCATCGCCAGCACCATCTTGATCACCCCGGCCACGCCCGCGGCGGCCTGTGTGTGGCCGATGTTGGACTTCAGCGAGCCGAGTCGCACGGGCGGGCGCCCGTCCCGGTCCTGGCCGTAGGTGGCCAGGAGGGCCTCGGCCTCGATCAGGTCGCCCAGGGTCGTTCCCGTGCCGTGGGCCTCCACGGCGTCGACGTCCCGGGCGGCGAGGCCGGCGGCGGCCAGTGCCTCGCGGATGACCCGCTGTTGCGACGGACCGTTGGGCGCGGTCAGCCCGCTGGAGGCACCGTCCTGGTTCACCGCCGATCCGCGGACGATCGCGAGGACCCGGCGGCCCTGTGCGCGCGCGTCCGACAGCCGTTGCAGGACGAGTACGCCCACCCCCTCGGCCAGGCCGAATCCGTCCGCCGTGTCCGCGAACGCCTTGCACCGGCCGTCGGGGGCGAGCGCGCCGAGCTGGGAGAACTCCTGGAACATCCCGAGCCCCGGCATCACGGTCACCCCTCCGGCGAGGGCCAGGTCCGACTCGCCGGAGCGCAGCGACTGCGTCGCGAGGTGCAGCGCCACCAGCGACGACGAGCACGCCGTGTCCACCGTCACCGCCGGGCCTTCCAGACCGAGCGCGTATGCCACGCGGCCTGAGGCGACGCTTCCCGTGGTGCCGGTCAGCACGTGACCACCGAGGTCCAGGCCGTCCTCGAGTGCCGGTCCACAGGCCAGTGTCACCAGTCCGGTGAAGACGCCGGTCCTGCTGCCGTGCAGCGCGTCCGGCCGGATACCGGCGGCCTCCAGGGCCTCCCAGGAGGTCTCCAGCAGCAGCCGCTGCTGCGGGTCCATGGCGAGGGCCTCGCGCGGGGAGATCCCGAAGAACTCCGCGTCGAACAGGGGTGCGTCCTGGAGGAATCCGGCTTCGCGCTGGTAGTACCGTCCAGGTGTCCTGGGCCGTGGATCATACCTGCCGGCCGTGTCCCAGCCCCGGTCGGCGGGAAAGGCCGCGACGGCGTCCCGGCCCTCGGACAGCAGGCGCCACAGGTCCTCCGGGCCGTGTACCCCGCCGGGCAGTCGGCAGCCCATGCCGACGATCGCGACGGGCTCGCCGGACGGGACGGGACGGCGGGTGGGAACGGCCCCGGCGGCCGGTGTCGTCCCGGGAGCCGCCCGGGTGACCAGGTACGCGGCCAGCTGCGCGGGAGTGGGGTGGTCGAAGACGGCCGACGCGGGCAGGGGCAGGCCGGTGGCCTCCGTGATCCGGGCCCGTACCTCCATCGCGGTGACCGAGTCCAGCCCCAGTTCCAGGAACGGACGCCGTCGGTCGGACGGCTCCAGGAGGTCGCGGCCGAGGACCGCGGCCACTTCGGCGCAGACCAGGTCCACCAGCACCGTGCGACGCTGCGCTTCCGGGAGCAGGGCCAGGTCGGCGCCCGCGCTCGCGGGCGCGTCGGCCGGGTCGTCGACGTCGTCGGAGGTGTGCTGTTCCCAGAGTGCCGCGAGATCCGCGGGTGCGGGCCCGGCCGGGGCGGACGGCCAGTCGGCCCTGGCTCCGGCCGCCCACAGTTCGCCCAGGGCCGCCGTCAGACGGGCAGGGCCGCCGTCGTGACGACGCAGCGTGGCGACCACGGCTCCCGCGGCCTGGAGGTGCTCGATGGTGTCCCGCATCGCCGAGGTGAGGACCGGGTGCGGGCTGACCTCCAGCAGTACGTGACGTCCGGAGGCCAGCAGGCCCCCGATGGTCTCCTGGAACCGGACCGGTCGGCGCATGTTGTCGCACCAGTAGTCGGCGTCCAGCAGGCGCCCGGACACCTCTCCCGCCACGAGCGAGGAGTGGAAGGGCACGCGCGGCCGACGGGGCCGCAGTGGTGCGAGGTCCGCGCGGACCTGGGGCAGGATCGCGTCCATCTGCGGGGAGTGGGCGGCCAGTCCCACGGACGTGCGGCGCGCGGACACCCCCTCGCTCCGCAGCGCCTCGATGAGTTCGGCCGCAGCCGCGGTCGAGCCGGAGACGAGCACGGCGGTGGGCCCGTTGACCGCGGCGAGCACCAGCTCGCCTTCCCAGGCGGCCAGCCGCTCGCGGACCTCGTCCGCCGGAGCCTGCACGGAGACCATCTCACCGCGTCCGGCCTGGGACCACTGGGCCCGGCTCCACAGGGCGGCGACCCGGGCCGCGTCGTCCAGGGACAGGGCCCCGCTCACCGCCGCCGCCGCCACCTCGCCGAGGCTCTGGCCGACGACCACGGCCGGCTCCACGCCGTGCGAACGCCACAGGTCCGCCAGCGAGACCGTGACGGCGAAGAGCACCGGCTGGACGATGTCGGCGCGCGCCAGCTCGGCGCCCGCACCCGGGTCACGGGCCAGGTCGATCAGCGACCAGTCGACGAAGGGCTCCAGCGCCTGCGCGCAGTCGTCCATCCGGGACCGGAAGACGGGCGAGGAGTCCAGCAGCTCGGCGGCCATGCCGGGCCACTGGGGTCCTGCGCCGGGGAAGACGAACGCGACGTCGCCCGGCGCCCCCGTGCCGGTGCTCAGGCCGTTGCAGCGACGGTCCCGGGCGAGCGCGGCCAGCCCGTCCAGCAGCTGCCCCCGGTGACGCACGCCCACCGCTGCCCGGTGGGGGTGGTCGACGCTCGCGTCCTTCGCCAGCCAGCGCCCGATGTCCTCAAGGGCCGGCTCGCCGTCGCGCAGGTAGGCGCCGAGCCGACGGGCCTTCTCCCGCAGCGCGGGGGCGCTGTCCGCCGACAGGAGCCAGGGCAGAGGAGTGTGGTCCGGGGAGTGCGACATGCTGGAGGAGCCTTCCGGGCGTCAGGTGCTGCCGGCCAGGGGCAGCCGGGCAGAGACGGGTCGCGCTCGTCCGCGAGGGACGGCGCGTCGGTCGGGGGTGCTTTCAGCTCCTCGTCAACCGGTCTCGCCCTGGGGGCGGACCGTGCGCTGCCAGTCGATGTGGTGTCCGTAGAGCCAGTCCATGGAGACCAGCGACGGCATCCACTTCATGAGCAGCGGGCCGAAGAGGTTGCGCAGGTGCATGCCCCACGGGGTACGCACCTTCACCGGTTTGGCGTTCAGCTCGCCCCACTTGACGACCTTGTCGACCCGCGGGGTGCGTAGCCTCTCGTAGATGGCGAAGGCGCTCTTTGGGGAGTCGGTGTCCCGCAGGCACTGGGCGAGGACCACCGCGTCCTCCATCGCGAGAGCCGTTCCGGCGCCGATGCGCCCGGTCAGCGCGCACGCGTCGCCGATCAGCACGGCCCGGCCCCGGTGGCGTGCCGGGGGCTTGGGCAGCCGCTCCATGGGACGGATGTCGAACGGGCCGGTGGCGTCGGACAGTATCTCGCGAAGGGCGGGCATGTCACGGTCGTAGACGTCCAGCAGCCACTCCTTCCACTCCTCGACGGTGGTGCTGTCGTCCGGCCCGACCGGCTCCTTCCTGGGTGCGAACGCCAGCCACTGGACGCTCCTGTCGGCTTCGACGTGGTAGCTGAAGTGCCCCTCGTACCCGAAGGAGGCCACGCACACCCCGGGTGTCGGTTCGAGACTGCCCGGGCGGGAACGGCCGCCCAGTCCCAGTACACCGGTGTACGACGCGTCCGGGGTCTGCGGGAAGAGGGACCGCCGGACTCGGGAGTGGGCACCGTCGGCGCCGACGAGCACGTCCCCCTCGGCTGTCGTCCCGTCGGCGAACACGGCCGTGGCGCCGTCATCGGTGACCGTGCACGATGTCAGTTCCTTGCCGTACTCGACGCGGATCCCGCGTTCGGCGCACAGGTCCCGCAGGGTCCGGTCCAGCTTTCCCCGGCCGATCAGCAGACTGGTGGGAGCGGTGTCGGAGGCGGCGTTGTTGTACAGCGTGCCCATGTACTTGCCGGTGCCGCTGTACATGGGCAGGCGGGGGATGGGGAAGCCGTCCAGTTCGACCCCGATGGCGCGCAGGGCGTCCAGGCCGTTGGACCCGACGCTGAGCAGGTGGCCCTCGGCGGCGGGGGGTTCGCTGTCGCGCTCGTAGACGACGGCCTCCACCCCGATGCGGTGAAGCGCCAGGGCGAGCGTGGTGCCGCCCGCGCCGCCGCCGATGATGAGTGTCTTCAGAGCCATGGTTCGCTTTCCGTGGACGTCGAGGGGTGGGACCAGGCGTGTCGGAACGACTGGGGAAATTCGGAGCGCAGCCATGCGTGCACGGTCAGCGCCGTGGACTCGGCGTGGCTCTCCATGATCGTGAAGTGGTCACCGGGCACGGTCCGTTCGGCGTGTTCCACGGGCCACCGTTCCCGCTGCCAGCCCGGTCCGGGGCCCAGCGGGTCCGCGGCCCGGACGAAGAGGGCCGGCACCGGGCAGGGCTGTGGCTCCCATGCCTCGAAGAGGCGCAGGTAACCGCCCATCGCGGTGAGCTGTTCACCCGTGAGCAGGCCGTCGGCGAGCTCGCGGCGCGTCGAGTAGGCCTCACGCACCAGCGTGGTGAACACGGCGCGGCTGACCGGGCTGGCCGGTCCGTAGGTGTCGAGAAGTACGACGGCCAGGGGCGGCTGTCCGGCCTGGGCCAGGGCACTCGCCGTGGCGTGCGCGAACCAGCCTCCTGCCGAATGCCCGGCCAGGACAAAGGGCCTGTCCCCGGCTGCCGCCCGTGCGGCGGCGGCCATGGTGCTGATCGCGACCTCGGCCGTGGCGGGCAGCGGTTCCCCCGGACCGTAGCCCGGGAACGGCAGGACCGCCAGGTCGCACACGTCGCGCAGCCCCGTGGCGAAACGCGTGTACTGGTGGGCCCCCGAGGGAGCCACCACCGAGGGGAAGCAGAGGATCCGCGGGCCGGCGGACCCCTGCGCCAGGTGGACCGGGGCGGGTGAGCCGACGGGTTCGGTGAAGACGGTGCGGAACGTGGCCGCCGTCCGCAGGAACGCCAGCGCCTCGTCCGCCCGGTTCTCGGCCGCGGCATTGCGGAACATGGACACCAGGAGGTCGGTGGGGGCCGGGCTGACAGCCGGGGCGCCGGCTGCGGCCAGTGCCTCGGCCACGGTGGCCGCCAGCGCGCGCGGCGAAGCGTTCCGGAGGACCACGCCGGCGGACAGGCGAAGCCCGGTCTCCGCGTTGAGCCGGTTGCGCAGGTCGATCGCGGCGAGCGAGTCGAGACCGAGCTCGGGGAAACCCCGGTCGGGGGCGACGCTCCGGGCATCGGCGTGGCCCAGGACCGTGGCGACGAGGTCGGTCACGAGGTCCAGGACGAGGCGCTCCCGGTCGGCGGGCGGCGCGTCGAGGATGCGGGTCGCACGTCCGGCCGGAGTGGACGGCACCGGCGCCCGGCTCGGTACGAGGTCGTCGAGCAGCGCGGGCACCCGCTGCCCGGTGAGGGCGGCCGGGGTGAAGCGCATCGGTACGAGCAGCGGATCCCCGGCCGTGAGGGCCGCGTCGAAGAGGGCGAGGCCCTGCTCGGTGGAGAGCGCGCCGATCCCGGCCTGGCCGAGCCGGTTCCGGTCCGCGTCTGCGGCCATGTCGCTCTCCGATGCCCACAGACCCCAGGCCAGGGACTGGGCCGGCAGGCCGAGGTCCCTGCGGTACTGGGCGAGGGCGTCGAGGAAGGCGTTGGCCGCCGCGTAGTTGGCCTGGCCGGGACCGCCGAGGACACCGGCGGCCGAGGAGAAGAGCACGAACGCCGACAGACCGCGGTCCCGGGTCAGTTCGTGCAGGTTCCAGGCGCCGTCCGCCTTGGGGGCCAGCACCGCGTCCAGGCGGTCCGGGGTGAGGGACTCCACCAGTGCGTCGTCCAGCACCCCGGCGCAGTGGATGACCGCGCCCAGCGGGTGCGCCGGGGGGATGGCGGCCAGCACGCCCGCCAGTTGTCCGCGGTCGGCGACGTCGCACGCCACCGAGACGACCGTGGCGCCCGACGCGGTGAGTTCCGCCTCCAGCCCGGCGGTGGCCGCCGGGCCCCGGCGCCCTGCCAGCAGCAGGTGCCGCACGCCGTGCTCGGTGACCAGATGGCGGGCCACCAGCCCGGCCAGTCCTCCTGCCGCACCGGTGATCAGTACCGTCGCCTCGGCGGGGAACGCCGCGGACCGGCCGGTCGCGGGGGCGGCACGCACCAGACGGGGTACGAGCAGTTCGTCCGCTCGGATGGCGACCTCGGGTTCACCAACGGCCGCGGCTGCCCTGACCAGGTCCGGATCGACGCCCTTCGGGCACTCCACGACGGTGAAACGGCCGGGGTGTTCGGCCTGTGCGGAGCGCAGCAGACCACGGGCCGCCGCGCCGTCCAGGCCGGGCGCCACGCACACGGCCAGCGGCGTCGGCTCGTCCGCGGCAAGCCGACCGCGGACCGCCTCCAGCGCCTCGTGCGCCGAACCGACGCGTATGACCTCGGCCTCAGCGCGCTCGGTGACGGCGCGCGGGACCCACTGGACGCGGAACAGCCAGTCGGCCACGCTCGGACGCACCATGCGCGACGAGAGGGGCCGCGTCTCCAGCGTGTCCACGGACGCGATCAGCGTCCCCGTGTCGTCCCAGACGCGCAGGCTCAGCGCGTCGGGGCCCTGGGGCTTGATCCGCACCCGCACCCGCCCGGACGGCGCGGCACCGAGGGAGACCCCCGACCAGACGAACGGCAGCCGGACCTCCTCGGCGTCCAGGACGAGGGGGTGCAGGGCCGCGTCCAGTAACGCCGGGTGCACCGGGAACCCGTCGGCGCGTACGTGCTCCGGCAACTCCACCTCGGCGAACAGCTCGTCGCCGCGCCGCCAGACGGCACGCATGCCCTGGAACGCCGGGCCGTAGCCGACCCCGGCGTCCGCGCTCCGTTCGTAGACGCCTTCGACCGCGACGGGGCGCGCGTCCGGTGGAGGCCAGGCACCGGTGCGTTCCGGCGCACGCCGCGCGGGTCCCGCGGCCTCCAGCGTGCCGTCGGCATGGCGCAGCCACTGCCGGGCACCTGCCGGCCGGGACGACACGGACACCTCGCCGCCGTCGGCGCTCACCCGTACCTGGAGCGCGACGTCGCCGTCCTCGGGCACGACCAGGGGGGCGTGCAGGGTCAGCTCACCGAGTCGGGAGCGGCCCGCCTGTCGTCCCGCGGCCAGCGCGAGGTCCACCAGCAACGTCCCCGGTACGAGGGCGTTGCCGAGGACACGGTGGTCGGCCAGCCAGCCGTGGGTGCCGAGGGAGATCCGTCCGGTGAGGACCAGGCCGTCCTCACCCAGGTCGACCACCGCCCGCAGCAGGGGGTGCGAGCAGGTCTGAAGTCCCACGCACGTCGCGTCGCCGATCGCCGGGACGGAATCGAGCCAGTAGCGGTGACGCTGGAAGGGGTAGGTCGGCAGGGAGACCATGCGCGCGTCACTTCCGGCGTACACGGTCCGCCAGTCGACGGGCACGCCGTGCACGTGGGCTTCGGCCAGTGCGTCCAGGAAGCGGTGCTCGTCGCCCTGGCCCCGCCGCAGTGTGGCGAGGGCCGCGCCGCCGCCTGCCGGGCCCTTGTCCAGCACCTCCTGGACATCGGCTGTCAGTACCGGGTGCGGGCTCATCTCCAGGAACACCTGGAAGCCGTCCTCCCCGACCATGGCCTCGACGGTTTGGTGGAACGCGACCGTTCGGCGCACGTTGGCGAACCAGTAGCCGGGATCCAGCTCGGGGCCCGCCACACGCCCGCCGGTGACCGTGGAGTACATCGCGACGGCGGCGTCTCGGGGCCGGATGCCGGCCAGCGAGGAAAGCAGTGCGTCACGGATGCGGTCGGTGTGGTGGGAGTGGCCGGCGATGTTCGTACCGGCCACCCACCGGTGGACGACACCGCCGGCGGAGAGTCGCGCGTGCAACTCCTCCAACGCGTCCACCTCTCCGGAAGCGACGCTGGAGGAGGGCCCGTTGACCGCCGCCACACCGATCCGGCCGTCCCAGGCGGTGATCAGCTCGCGCAGCGGTCCGGCCGCCATCGCCACGGACATCATCGCGCCCTGCCCGGCGAGCGCGGTGAGTGCCTTGCTGCGCAGGGCGACGATCATCGCCGCGTCCTCCAGCGTCAGCGCCCCGGCCACGCACGCGGCGGCGATCTCGCCCTGGCTGTGACCGACCACCGCGTCCGGTTCGACGCCGTAGGACCGCCACAGCGCGGCCAGGGACACCATCACGGCGAACAGCACCGGCTGCACGCGGTCCACCTTCTCGTGGTCACCGGATCGCAGGACCTCGGTCAGCGACCAGTCCACATGCGGAGCCAGGGCACGCTCACACTCGGCGAGGCGCCCCGCGAACACCGGCGACGACTCCAGCAGTTCCACCGCCATCCCCGCCCACTGCGATCCCTGACCCGGGAACACGAAGGCGACCCTGCCGGTTCCTTCGGCGCTGCCCTGTACCAGCGCGGGCGACATGCCGCCCTCGGCCAGTGCGCGCACCGCCTCGACCATCTCCTCCCGCGAACGACCGCACACGGCGGCGCGATACTCGAAGGCGTCGCGGTGCAGCGCCAGGGTGCGGGCCACGTCCTCCTGGCGATGCCGGAGCAACAGGGGCAGCAGGGCACGCGCCTGCCCGCGCAGCGCCTCTCGACCGCGAGCGGACAGCAGCAGGGGCGGAAAGCGTTCGCCGCCGGGCGAGGGTTCGCGGTCCGGCGCGGCCGGCGGCGCTTCCAGGATGACGTGGGCGTTGGTACCGCTCACCCCGAACGAGGACACCCCCGCCCGCCGCGGCCCCTGCCACGGCTGCTCCTGCGTCAGCAGCCGCACCGCACCCGAGGACCAGTCCACCCGCGACGTCGGCTCATCCACGTGCAGCGTCCGCGGCAACACCCCGTGCCGCATCGCCAGCACCATCTTCATCACACCCGCCACACCCGCGGCCGCCTGCGTATGCCCCACGTTCGACTTCAGCGACCCCAGCCACAACGGCCGCTCCCGGCCCTGCCCGTACGTCGCCAGCAACGCGCGCGCCTCGATCGGGTCACCCAACCGCGTCCCCGTACCATGCGCCTCCACCACGTCCACATCCGACGCCGCCAGCCCCGACACCGCCAGAGCCGACCGGATCACCCGCTCCTGCGCCGCACCGTTCGGCGCCGTCAGCCCGTTCGACGCACCGTCCTGGTTCACCGCACTGCCCCGCACCACCGCCAGCACCGGATGCCCCAGCCGCTCCGCATCCGACAACCGCTCCAGGAGGACCATGGAACCGCCCTCGGCGAAGCCCGTGCCGTCGGCACCCTCCGCGAACGCCTTGCACCGCCCGTCACGTGAGAGCGCGCGCAGCCGGCTGTACTCCACCAGTGCGGACGGGGTCGACATCACGGCCACCCCTCCGGCCAGCGCCAGCGTGGTCTCTCCCTGGCGCAGCGACTGGCAGGCCAGGTGCAGGGCGACGAGCGAGGAGGAGCAGGCCGTGTCGATGCTGACCGCGGGACCCTGGAAGCCGAAGGTGTAGGCGACCCGGCCGGACGCGATGCTCGCCGAACTGCCGTTGCCGATGTAGCCCTCGAAGCCGTCCGGAGCGGTGGTGTGCCGGGAGCCGTAGTCGTTGTACATCAGCCCGGCGAACACCCCGGTACGGCTGCCGCGCAGGGAGCGGGGCGCGATGCCGGCGTGCTCCGTGGCCTCCCAGACCAGCTCCAGCAGCAGCCGCTGCTGGGGGTCGACCGTCAGCGCCTCGCGGGGCGACATCCCGAAGAAGCCGGGATCGAAGTCGGCGACATCACGCAGGTGTCCGATGTCGCGTACGTAGAGGGTGCCCGGTCGTGCGGGGTCCTCGTCGTACAGCGCGTCCACGTCCCACCCGCGGTCGGCCGGGAACCCGGAGACGGCGTCCCGCCCCTCGTGGAGCAGCTCCCACAGCCCGTCCGGTGTGTGGGTGCCTCCCGGAAGCCGGCAGGCCATGCCGACGATCGCGATGGGTTCGCTCGACCGGGCCTCCGCCTGTTCGGCGCGGGAGCGGGCCTCGTGCAGGTCGACCGTGACCCGCTTCAGGTAGTCGAGGAGTTTCTGCTCGTTGTCCATGGGTCACCCGAGCTCCGTGTCGATGAGGGCGAAGATGTCGTCGGCCGTCGCGGACAGCACCCTGGCCTTGAGGTCGTCACCGCCGGCCGGGGGCGTCGCGGCAGGGCGCCCGGAGTGCCGCAGCAGGGCCCGCAGCCGTTCGTGCACCTGCTCGCGGAGGGGATCGTCGGGGGAGAGTCCGGTCAGTACCGCGCCGACCCGGTCGAGGTCCCGCAGGGCCACCTGATGCGTGGCCGGGACGACGAGGCTCCGCAGGTGCTCGGCGAGGTCCGCCGGGTCGGGGTGATCGAACAGGAGTGTTGCGGGTAGGTCCTGGCCGATCGCCGTCGCCAGGGCGTTGCGCAGTTCGACGGCTGCCAGCGAGTCCAGTCCGGCGTCGGTGAACGACTGGTGCGCGTCGATGCGCGTTCCGGCCCGATGCCCGAGTACGCGGGCGGCTTCGCTCCTGACCAGGTCCAGCAACGCGCGGTCGCGTTCTGCCTCCGGGAGTGCCGCGAACCGTTCCGCCCAGGCCCCGCCGTTTCCGGCGGCCGGTCGGGGAGCGGGCGGGAGGAGATCGCGCAGGAGGGGCGGAACACTCCCCGCGCGCAGGACCTCCCGGTCGAGGCGGACCGGCGCCAGCACCGGGTGGTCCAGTGCGAGAGCGGCGTCGAGCAGGGACAGGGCGTCGTCGACGGACAGCGGCAGCAGGCCCGAGCGGCGCAGCCGCAGTTCGTCCGAGCGGTCCAGGCCGGCGGTCATGCCGTCCGCGGTGTCCCAGGGACCCCACACCAAGGAATGCGCCGGCAGGCCCAGACCGTGCCGGTGTTCGGCCAGGGCGTCGAGGAACGCGTTCGCGGCGGCGTAGTTGGCCTGCCCCGGGCCGCCCAGCGTGCCGGCGAGCGAGGAGAACATGACGAACGTGCTCAGCGGCGCGTCCTTGGTCAGCTCGTGCAGGTGCCATGCGCCGTCCGCCTTCGGTGCGAGAACGGCGTCGAGGTGCTCCGGTGTCAGCGCTGTGACGGTGGCGTCAGCGGTGACGCCCGCGGCGTGGACGACCGCGGTCAGCGGCTGTCCGGTGGGCACGGAGGCCAGCAGACGGGCGAGCGCCTCCCGGTCGGATACGTCACAGGCCGCGGCGTGGACTGTCGCCCCCCGTGCCTCCAGGTCCCGGACGACGGTGCCGTCCGGGGCCCGGCGGCCGATCAGCAGCAGCCGCCGCACACCGTGGACGGCGACGAGGTGGTGGGCCACAGCACGGCCGAGGGCCCCCGACCCGCCGGTGACCAGCACGGTGCCGTCCGGGTCGAACGGCGGCCGTGTGCCGGGCGGAGGACCGGTCTGCGTCCAGCGTGGCACGCGGACGTTCTCTCCGTGGACGGCGACTTCGGGCTCACCCGCGGTCAGGGCGGCGGCCAGCCGGTCATGCGGACCGTCGAGGTGCACGATCACGAATCGACCGGGGTGCTCGGACTGCGCGGAGCGCACCAGGCCTGCGACCGTTGCACCGACCGGATCCGCCGTGCCCGCGACCACCACCGCCAACGGCGAGGTGCGCGTGCTGTCGGCGAGCCGCTCCTGGACGGCCGTCAGGACGCGTCGGGCCGCGCGGCGAGCGGCGGAGGCCGCATCGCCGGTGTACGAGCCGATGACCAACTGGTCCTCCGCGGCAGGCGGTTCGGGGTCCGCACTCACGGATACGGGGACCCACTCCGTGCGGTACAGCCGGCCGGCGTGGAGCCTGCCGGTCGTGACCTCCCTGGTGACCAGTGACCGCACGGTCACCACCGGCCGGTCGTCGACGTCCACGGCCGTGAGGCGTACCGCCCCGGACTCCGACGGTGAGAGGCGGACCCGCAGCGCCGTCGCCCCGCGCGCGGCGACCGACACCCGCGACCAGGCGAACGGCAGCCGCAGACCGGTGGCGTCCAGGGCCAGCGCATGCAGCGCGGCGTCCAGCAGTACCGGGTGTACGACATGGCCGTCGGCGTCGGGCCCAGCGAGGGCCACCTCGGCACACACATCCCGGCCGACCCGCCAGGCGGCGCGCAGCCCCTGGAACGAGGGACCGTAGGCGAAGCCGGCGTCGGCGAGCCGGTCGTACACGTCGGTCAGGTCGAGCGGTACGGCGCCCGCCGGGGGCCACGGCCCGGGCGGAGCCGGCTCGTGCGCCGCGTCCGCGCCGTGACCGGCGAGCGTGCCCTCGGCGTGCAGCGCCCAGGGGTCCGCGTCGGTACCACCGGCGCGGGAGGAGATCGTCAGCGCGCGCCGTCCGGCGTCGTCAGGCGGCGCGACGTGCAACCGGAGGAGGACCGCACCGCGATCGGGCACCACCAGGGGTTCCCGCAGGACCAGCTCGTCCACGTGGCCGGCACCGGTCCGGTCGGCCGCGTGCAACGCCAGATCGAGCAGTGCGGTGCCGGCGACCAGGACCGTCCCGTCGACGACGTGATCGGCCAGCCACGGGTGGGCCGCTGTGGACAGGCTGCCCGTGAAGACGCGGCCCCCGTCGGGCAGGTCCACGGTCCCGGCCAGCAACGGGTGTCCGGCGGGTGCCAGGCCCGAGTCGGCCGCTCCGAGTGCGGCGCCCGAGTCCCGCAGCCAGTACCGGTCCCGTTGGAACGCGGTGGTGGGCAGCTCGACGCGGCGTGCGCCCGGCAGAAGTGCGGTCCAGTCCACGTCCGCGCCGCGCACGTGGAGTCGTGCGAGAGCGGTCACCGCGTCCCGGGGCTCGGTCAGCCCCGCTTTCGGGCGCAGGGTGGGAACGAACGCCGCGTCCGGCACGCACCGCGGCCCCACGGCACTGAGTACGGCGTCCGGCCCCAGCTCGGCGAAGGTCCGTATGCCGAGGGAGCGCAGCGTGGCCAGGGAGTCCGTGAGCCGCACGGGTTCGCGGACCTGACGCACCCAGTACTCGGGGTCCTCGACCGCGCCGGGCAGGGTGATCGTGGGCCGGGAGAAGGTCAGGCCCCGTACCACCTCGCCGAAGGCGTCGAGCATGCCGTCCATGTGGTGCGAGTGGAAGGCGTGACTGACCCGCAGCTCCTTCGTGTGCCGCCACTTCCCGGCGTACGCCCTCACGGCCGGGGCGTCGCCGGACAGGACGACGGAGTCCGGTGCGTTGACCGCGGCCAGGCACACCCCGTCGGGCAGTCCCGCGGTCACCTCCGCCTCCGAGGCGCGCACCGAGATCATCAAGCCGCCGGCCGGCAGCGCCGCCATCAGCCGCCCACGTGCCTCCACCAGCGCACAGGCGTCGGCGAGCGAGAGCACCCCGGCCACATGTGCGGCGGCGACCTCGCCGATGGAGTGGCCGGCGACGGCACGCGGCCTCGCCCCCCAGGACTCGAAGAGTCGGAACAGCGCGACTTCCAGGGCGAACAACGCCCGCTGGGCGTGGTCGGTGCGGTCCAGCAGTTCGGCCGTGTCCGCGATGTCCTCCTGCCAGTGGGCGGTCACCGCGTCGTGGGCAGCTGCGAAGACCGGATAGGACGCGTACAGCTCCGCCCCCATGCCGGGCCGCTGGGCTCCCTGGCCGGTGAAGAGGAAGGCGAAGCCACCGGGGGTGGATTCACCGGTCACCAGGCCGCCGGAGGGCTGTCCGTCCGCCAGTTGCCGTAGTGCGTCCGGGTGGTCGGCCAGGACGACCGCCCGGTGCTCCCAGCAGGTGCGGGTGGCCGCCAGGGAATGTCCGAGGTCCGTCCCGTCGCGGTCGCCGACGACAGCGAGCAGGGACCGGGCCTGCGCCCGCAGCTGTGACGGGGTCCGGCCGGACAGCGGCCACGGGACGACCGGCGGGACCGCGGGACGCACGCTGTCGGGCGAGGGTTCGCGGTCCGGCGCGGCCGGCGGCGCTTCCAGGATGACGTGGGCGTTGGTACCGCTCACCCCGAACGAGGACACCCCCGCCCGCCGCGGCCCCTGCCACGGCTGCTCCTGCGTCAGCAGCCGCACCGCACCCGAGGACCAGTCCACCCGCGACGTCGGCTCATCCACGTGCAGCGTCCGCGGCAACACCCCGTGCCGCATCGCCAGCACCATCTTCATCACACCCGCCACACCCGCGGCCGCCTGCGTATGCCCCACGTTCGACTTCAGCGACCCCAGCCACAACGGCCGCTCCCGGCCCTGCCCGTACGTCGCCAGCAACGCGCGCGCCTCGATCGGGTCACCCAACCGCGTCCCCGTACCATGCGCCTCCACCACGTCCACATCCGACGCCGCCAGCCCCGACACCGCCAGAGCCGACCGGATCACCCGCTCCTGCGCCGCACCGTTCGGCGCCGTCAGCCCGTTCGACGCACCGTCCTGGTTCACCGCACTGCCCCGCACCACCGCCAGCACCGGATGCCCCAGCCGCTCCGCATCCGACAACCGCTCCAGAAGCAGGACCCCCACGCCTTCGGCGAAGCCCGTGCCGTCGGCACCCTCCGCGAACGCCTTGCACCGCCCGTCGAACGCCAGACCGCCCTGCCTCTCGAACTCGCCGAAGACCGACGGCGTGGCGAGAACCGTGGCACCGCTCACGAGGGCCATGGAGCACTCGCCCTGGCGTACGGACTGCGCCGCCAGGTGCAGGGCCACCAGGGAGGACGAGCAGGCGGTGTCCACCGTGACCGCCGGTCCCTCAAGCCCCAGGGTGTACGCCACCCGGCCCGACGCGACGCTCACCGCACTGCCGTTGCCGAGGTATCCGCGCAGGTCGTCCGGGACGGACCGGAGCCGTGCCAGGTAGTCGTTGCCCCAGACGCCGGTGAAGACGCCGATCGTCTCGCCTCGTACCGAGGAGGGGTCGATCCCGGCCCGCTCGAACGTCTCCCAGCTCGTCTCCAGCAGCAGCCGCTGCTGCGGGTCCATCGCCAGCGCCTCACGCGGCGAGATCCCGAAGAACCCGGCGTCGAACGCGTCCGCCGCGTCGAGGAATCCCCCCACGCGTGCCGGATCGTCCGGCTCCCAGCCGCGGTCCGCGGGAAAGCGCGTCATGGCGTCGCGGCCCTCGGCGACCAGTTCCCACAGCTGCTCCGGCGTCGACACACCACCGGGCAGCCGGCAGGCCATGGAGACGATGGCGATGGCCTCGTCCGGGGCAGCGGCAACCGTCGCCGGCGCGGTCGTCGCGGGCTCCCCGGTGGCCGGCGCTCCGCCGATCGACGCGTGCAGATGGGCCGCCAGGGCGGCGGGGGTGGGATGCTCGAAGACCAGCGTGGCGGGAAGTCTGAGGCCGGTCAGAGCGGCGAGACGGTTGCGCAGCTCGACGGCGGTCAGGGAGTCGAAGCCGAGTTCCCGGAAGGCCCTGCCCTCGGGCAGCGCGTCCGGTGTCTCGTGTCCGAGAACGGCCGCCGCCTCGGCCAGGACGCGGCCTGTCAGGAGTCTGACGCGTTCTGCGTCCGGCACCTCCCGCAGAGAGCGTGCCAGCGCCGACCGCGCCGACCGCGCCGTCTTGCGGCCGGCCGGGCCCAACGAGCTGAGCAACGGGGGAACCACCGGCATGCGGCTGGGTACCAGGTGGGCCGGCACGAGCAGGGGGTCCCCGGCGGCCAGGGCGGCGTCGAACGCGGCCAGCCCGTCGGTCACGGACAGCGGCAGCATGCCGCCCCTGGCCATGCGATCGGAGTCGGCCTGGTCGTACGTGCCTCGCATGTCGCTGGCGCCGGACCACACACCCCAGGCGAGCGACTGGCCGGGCAGTCCGGCGGCCCGCCGGTGGGCGGCAAGCGCGTCCAGGAAGGTGTTCGCGGCGGCGTAATTGCCCTGTCCGGGAGAGCCGAGGACACCCGCACCCGCGGAGAACAGCACGAACGCCGACAGGTCCAGGTCCCGGGTCAGCTCGTGCAGGTGCCAGGCCGCGTCGACCTTGGGCCGGAACACGGTGGCGAGGCGGTCGGCGGTCAGCGACTGCACGAGCCCGTCGTCCAACGCTCCGGCCGCGTGCACGACGGCGGTCAGCGGATGGTCGGCCGGCACGCGCGCCAGAGCCGCCTCCAGCTGCCGCCGGTCGGACACGTCGCAGGCGGTCACCGTCACCTGGACGCCGGGTGCCTCCAGGCCGGTCAGGTCGGTCACGCCCCGGCGGCCCAGGAGCAGGAGATGCCGGACGCCGTGCGCGGCAACCAGGTGACGGGCGAGATGTCCGGCGAGGACGCCGGTGCCGCCCGTGATCAGTACCGTGCCGTCCGGGTCGAGTGGACGCGGCACCGTCAGCACCACCTTGCCGACGTGCCGGGCCTGCGCCATGTGGCGGAACGCCTGCCGCGCCGAGCGGACGTCCCAGGCGCGGCGGGGCAGCATGCGCAGGGTGCCCGATGCGAACAGGGCGATCAGCTCGTCCAGCATCGCCCCGATGCGTTCGGGCGGGGTCAGCCCCAGGTCGTACGACTGATAGCTTTCGGCCGGCAGGCCGGTGCGGATGTCGGCCTTGCCCATCTCCAGGAAGCGTCCGCCCTCGGCCAGCAGGCGCAGTGAGGCGTCGGTGAACGCCCCGGCCAGACTGTTCAGTACGACGTCCACACCGCGCCCGCCGGTCGCCTCACGGAAGCGTTCGGCGAAGTCGAGGGTGCGGGAGGAGGCGATGTGCCCCTCCTCGATCCCCGCGGCGAGCAGGACGTGGTGTTTGGCGGGGGCCGCCGTCGCGTACACCTCGGCGCCGAGGTGCCGGGCGATCTGCACGGCCGCCATGCCGACCCCGCCCGCGGCCGAGTGGATCAGGACGGACTGTCCCGGGCGCAGCCGGCCGAGGTCGACCAGGCCGTAGAAGGCGGTGAGGAACACCGTGGGCACGGAGGCGGCTTCGGGGAAGGACCATGCGGCGGGCATGCGTCGCACCAGCCGGTGATCGGTGACGGCGGTGGGCCCGAAGGCGTCGGCGAACAGGCCGAACACGCGGTCCCCGACGGCGAGGCCGGGCACGTCCGGACCGGTCTCGAGGATCACTCCGGCGCCCTCGTTGCCGATGGTGGCGGTCCCCGGGTACTGGCCGAGAGTGATGCAGACGTCGCGGAAGTTCAGTCCGGCGGCGTGCACCGCGATGCGGACCTCGCCCGACTCCAGCGGTGCGAGGGCTTCGGGCGCGGGCTCCAGGCGCAACCCGTCCACCGAGCCCGGTTCCGCGGCCGACAGCCGCCACGTCCCGTCCGGGGGCGTCAGTTCCGCGCCGTCCCGGGTGAGCCGGGGTGCGAACATCGACCCGGCGCGGATGGCGATCTGGGGCTCCGGCGTCGCCGCCGCTGCGGCGACGAGGGCCACTGACTCCGGACCGCCGTCCACGTCGACCACGAGGAAACGGTCCGGGTGCTCGGCCTGGGCGGCCCGCAGGAGCCCCCACACCGCAGCACCGGCCGGGTCGGGTACGTCGTCGCCGGAGGCGGACACGGCGTTCCGTGTCACCACGACGAGCCGTGCGTCGGCGAACCGGTCGTCGGCCAGCCAGGCACGCACCAGGTCCAGGGCACGCGCCGTCGCGCTGTACGCCCCCTGGACGGGATCGTCCGCATCCGCGTCACAGGAGACCAGTACCGCCTCGGGCACCGCGGTGAGCGCGTCGAGTCCGGGCAGCGGCCCAGCGTCCGCGAGCCCGAACGGGTCCGGCCCGACCACGGCGAAGTCCGGGCGCCGGTCCGGGAGCGGCACGGGTGTCCAGGACAGGCGGTGCAGCCGGTGCGGTCGGGTGGCCAGCGGACGGATGACGAGCGAGCCGACCGAGACGACCGGTTCTCCCGACGTCGCGTCGAAGGCCCGGAGCGTCACGGTGTCCGCGCCGCTCGGCGCGAGGTGCACGCGCAGGGCACGGGACGCGCCGGGCAGCAGCGCCACGTCACGCCAGGAGTAGGGCACCGACACGCCCTCGGCGTCGGCGGCCAGCGCGTGCAGCGCCGCGTCCAGCAGCGCGGGATGCACGCCGAAGCCCGAGAGCTCCTCGGTGTCGGGCAGCGCGACCTCGGCGAAGACGTCGTCGCCCCGGCGCCAGGCCGCCCGCAGGCCGCGGAAGGCCGGGCCGTAGCCGTATCCGGCGTCCGCGAGCCGATCGTAGAAACCGTCCAGGTCGACCGCGGACGCGGCGCCGTGCGATGGCCAGTCCGGCGCGGGGACGGCCCGGGGCGGCAAGGCACTGAGCGACCCCTCGGCGTTGCGGACCCAGTCACCGCCATCGGTCCTGCTGGAGATCGACACCGTGCGGTTGCCGTCCTCGTCGGGCCCCACGCGCACCTGTATCGCCAGTCCGCCCGTGGGGGGCAGCGGACACGGGCGGGTCAGCGTCAGTTCCGCCACCCGCGGGCACCCGGTTCGACGGCCGGCGTAGGCGGCGAGTTCGAGCATGGCCGTACCGGGCAGCAGGACGCTGTCGGCCACGACATGCTCAGCCAGCCAGGGCTGTGTCCGCGGGGACAGCAAGCCGGACAGCACGCAGCCCTCTTCGCCCATGTCCACGAAGGCGGCGCCGAGCGGGTGCCCGGTGGTTTCCATCCCGAACCCGGCGGCGTCCCCCACGCGTCCGCGGGCGGGAGGCGCCCAGTAGCGACGGCGTTGGAAGGCGTAGGTCGGAAGGTCGAGACGCCGACCACCCTCCAGGAAGCGCCCCCAGTCCACCTCTCCGCCGCGCACATATGCTTCGGCGGCCGAGTGCAGGAACCGGTCCAGGCCGCCGTCGTCCCGGCGGAGCGTGCCGATCACGCCGGTATCGGAGCCGAGGGCCTCGGCCGTGGCCTCGATGTCGACGGTGAGCACCGGGTGCGGGCTGACTTCGACGAACGTGTCGAAGCCGTGCCCGACCAGATCGCGGACCGCACCGTCGAACTCGACCGTCTCGCGCAGGTTGCGGTACCAGTACCCGGCATCCAGCGCCGAACCGTCCAGCCACGCACTGTCGGCCGTCGACCAGAAC
>NZ_BMVN01000077.1:0-20865 GCF_014650735.1 Streptomyces canarius | reverse complement strand
GCCCATCGAACCCCTGCCACCCGTGAGGCCGCCTGTCGGGGCCGGCGAGGCCGAAGCGGAGGAGGACGGCGCCGGCGACTGCTGCCCGGTCGGCGGGCCCGCCGGATTGTCGGCGTGGGTGAGCGTCTCCCAGGCAACGAACAGGTTGTTGGAGCCCGCCGGCCGGTTGCGCTCGGTCAGCTTCCCGGTCTCCGGCAGCTCCTGACCGAGCCGCGTGTGCAGCGCGTTATAGCCGACCTCCGTGATCGGTCCGAGGTCCTGTTTGAGCGACCCTCCGCACAGCGACGAGGGCACGTCGGCACCCAGCTCGTACGTGGACTGGAACTCCAGCGCCTGCCCCAGCCGCTGGCCCACCTGGCCGTACAGGTCCTGTCCCTGGATCCACGCGGTTTCCGCGACGTGGGAGATCGCGGAAATGCCGTATCCGGTGTGTGTCAGGTCCCGGCACGTCTCCTGGGTCAGTCCCGAGGTGAACGTCGACTGTCCCTGCCAGTAGCCGACCACGCCCGACTGCGAGTTCTGCGCACCCGACACCGTCTTCGGCAACGCGCCGTCGGAGTCGACATAGACGTACGCCGCCACCCGCTTGAGGTAGCGGTCCACCGCCTTGTCGTAACTGGCCCGGTCGTCCAGGAAGACGGAGATGCCGACCGCGGCCTCCATCATGCTCAGTTCCCAGTTGCCGTTGCTGTCCGACCCGTTGATGACCTCGGGCAGGTAGACGTCCCGCAGCATCGTCGCGAAACGGTCTGCCTGTGACCAGTTGGTGTACGTCGAGCGGATGATGTCCGCGGCCCGCGGCCACACGGAGCCCGCCCAGCCGGTCTGAAGCGGCGCGTTGCTGTTGGTGTGCGTTTTGATCGTGGACGACCACGCGTCCATGATCTCTGTCGCCTTCGCGGCGTACTTCTCGTCCCCGCCGATGTACCAGACCAGCGCATCGGTGTACGCGGCGATCGCGTCCTCCCGCTCGTCCGTGCACCCGTTGTTCGGCTTGGAGTACGACCCGCACTCCACGGTGGCCCGGGGGCTGGGGCTGCGCGACAGCGACGCGTACTCGCTGCCCGTCATCTGGGCGTAGGCGCTCTTCCAGGGCTCGCTGCCCGCCTGTACCTTCTCCCGCACGAAGTCAAGCTGCGGCTTGCTCACCATCACCCCTGGATGGGCGAAGGCCGTGGGCTCCGTGCTCTGTCCGGCGATCGCCGGGACCACCACGACCGTCGCCATGAGCAGCGCGATCACCGCGCCCAGAGCGATCCGTTTGTTCTTCTCCGTACTTCGCTCCAGGAAACGGCGGAGAAGCGCTTTCGACATGAGGAAGCCTTCCAGCAGGCGTTGGCCAGTTCCGTCAGGGTCCGCCGTGGGGGGCGTGCCGCACCCTCGGCCGGCGACAGGGGGACGCAGCTCCCCCGTCACACCATCCGCATGGGCAGCCGTGGGGGAAGCCGCTTCCTCACGTCATCCTTCTCACCTCACGACACCGTCCACCAGCCCGGGAAACACACCCTGCCCGTTGAGCCGGAGAGACTGTCCGAACGGCCCCTGCGGCCCTTGCGAGGCGAGGCGGCGGACTGCGGGCCGACGTCAGCTACTCGTGCGAGCGCTCCAGGCGCGCCACGCGCGGATCAGTTCACGCGCCGCCCGGTCGTCGAGTGCGGGGTCGTCCGGCGTTCCGTCCGACGACAGCTCGCGCAGCATGACCACCTCGGGGGCGGCGGGATCGGGCGGAAGCACCCGGAAGCGGGTACCAGGCTCGAACAGCACCCGGTCCGGGCGGAGCGGATCGAGTATCTCCGTGCGGCGGCCGTTCACGGACCAGATGAGGAAGTCGGTGTTGCCCGGCGCGTCGGCGGGTCCGAGCTTCGATGCCTCGCACGCCGTCGGGTCGGTCACCACGAGCTGTCGTGCGTACCAGCGCCGCATCGACGCGTCCAGCGTCGCGCGCAGCCCGGTGGGCCCCCGGTGAACGGGAAGGATGCGCAGCCCCTCGCGGAGCAGAGCATCGTCGGGCTGCTCCGGCCGGCCGTCGCCTTCGTCGTTCCCGGCTCCACCGCGGGCGTCGGACATGTCATCACCCGCCAGTCTGCGCAGCACCGCGGCCAGGGCGGCGACGGTACCGGTCCGCGGACCGGATCCCGACAACCCGGGGTGCCTGCGCAGTGCTTCGGCCGCAACGGACATCAGACCGGTGTGCCCCGCGTGCTCGCCCGTGGGCGGGCGGGTCTCGGCAGTCGGCACGGGGCGCGGCGTCGGCCGGAGGCCGCCGGACGCCGGGGGACGCCCGGCGGTGACACCCGGTTCTTCGATCCGTGCCGGGGAAGAAGCAGCGCTGGTGCGCGGGGCCTCGGCGGCAGGTGCCCCGCCTCCGGACGGGTCCGTGGGCCGGCACACTCCCAGACGCACCGAGTTGCGCAGGTCAGGGGGAAAGGACTGCACCAGCTGCCGGGCCAGCCGCCGGAGACGAGGCAGTTCCTCCGTGCGGCCGGCGTCGCACAGTACCCGCTCGTATTCCGGGTCGGGGTCGGCCGACCGCACCTGCACGGCGTGCTCGGGCTCCTGGGCCAGCCGTACCCACAGCCCGCCGCGGATCACCTCGACGACGGCATCGTCGTCGAGGCGGTGGGTGCCGGGACGGACCTGCGGGAGGCCGGCGAGCGGCCATCGGTGTACCGCCGCGAACGGCGACGACGGACCGGGATCGCCGGGGGGCAGGTGAACGAACTCGCCGGCCCGGAGGGGGCGGCCCGGAGCGCCGTCGGCGCCCACCACGAGCACGTCGTCATCGTCGCCGGTTCCCTGCGGCAAGCCGCTGAGAAAACGTACGGGTTCGCCGGTGCCCTGGGCGAGGACGTCCCCGAAGTGCCGCCCGCCGTGCAGCCGTGCGGGTCCGTAGCACATGAATCGCACCGCCGTCCGCAACACCGGTGGCAGGTCATGCCAGAACCGGGCGACGTCCGCCACCGGTGGGGCATCACTGCCGGGTACGCCGATCACGACCGTGATCAGGTCGGCCGACACCGCGATCGTGCGGGCGAGACGTGTCCGATGGCTTTGCCAGGCCGGATCCTCCTCCGCGGGGCGCAGCCATACACCAGAGGGAACGCGTTCCGCCACGATCCGGCCGAGCGAGCGCGGCGCCGTGGGGAGGACGGACTCCCACGACGGTTTCGGGAAGACGCTAGAGTCCCACACCTCCGGTGCCCCGGGCGCGCAGCGCACCCATCCCCGTCCTTGCTGTGGGCCTACGAACAGTCCGCCGCCGGGGGTGAGCAGCGGGTGCCCGGCCGTCGTGATCACCGTCCGGCCCAGCCGTTCCGCCAGGCGCCGGGCGATGGGAACGGCCTCGCGCCGGGGGCGGCCGAACACCAGCCTCAGATCGTCCGGCCCGGCGGGGACCGCCAGGGCCAGCATCTCGATGATCCCGTCGTCCACCCTGTCCGGCAGGTCGGCGACGACCACGGTGCACATGGGGTCAGGAGCCAGGTGCGCAGTGAACGTCAGGGCGCGCGGGTCCACGGGACCCGCCGGGCACAGCAGCCAGGCCTCGCCCGCGCGGTGAGCCATGAAGCGGAGGCTTTGGACGCCGTTGCGTGCGGTCGGCGCGGACGCCCCGGCGGGGTGGAGCGGGGTTTCTTCGAGCCCTGTTCGGGAGGAGGAGTCGTAGGACGGCGACGACATCCGGGGTCCGGGCCGTGCCACGTTCCTCAGGTCTTGGACCACTTCTGGTTGTCGGTACCACCGCAGGACCACAGCTGGAGGTGGGTGCCGTTGGCCGTCTGCATGTCCCGGACGTCCGCGCACTTGTCCGCGTAGGAGTTGACCAGGTCGTGTGCGGCGTTGAGCCGGAACTGCTGTGCGCGGCCGCCGTTGCAGTCGGCCAGCACCAGGGGCGTACCGTCGTCGGTCGAACCACCGGCGAGCTGTACGCACATGCCCAGGGTCCGCATGGTCCCGTCACCCGGGAACGTCCACCGCTGGGAGGTTTTGCCGAGGCAGTCCCAGATCTCCAGCGCCGCGCCCCGCACGGCTTCTCCTCCCACGACGTCGATGCAGCGGCCGGAGTCGTGGCTGAAGATGCCCACACCTGGAACGGTGTCCGTCGAGCCGGAGGAATGGTGTGTGGTCGTGGCCGGCTTGGGTGTCGTCGGGCTCGGCTTCGGGGTTGTCGCGCTCGGTTTGTGGGTCACCCCTGGCTTGGCGGTCTGTGGAGCGGACGCGGTCTCCCCCAGCTCCGTCACCGGGGTGGGCGCGTTCGCGGCCACCGCGGAGATCCGGTCGTGTCCGCCGGTCTTGCCGATGCGGTCGCCGTTCGGCGCGTCCGAACTCCGCGGTGCTGACGAGGCGTCGGTGACGGCCGGAAACCGCCCCTCCGGCGCCTGGCCGGGGTCCCTGTCCTGCGGACCCGCTTGGACCGTCTGCGCGGGCTCGTGGAGGCCATACACCATGGGGGTCAGCAGGAACACCGCGCTGAGCAGTCCGGCTCCGGTCAGTATCGGCTTCGCGAGGTGGCCCTTCAACGCGGTCGGCTCGTGAGTGTCACGTCCGGGCCTGCGGACTCGGCGCTGGGGCCCGCCGCCGGTGTCCGGGCCGGGCTCGGCAGGGAGCGGGTCCGCGGCGGGTGTGGCGGAGCGGGTCGCAGCCCCGGTGGCCGGGCCCGTAGCGCTGCTTCCCACTGCCTCCTCGCCGAGCGCTTCCGCCGTCCCCTGCGGCGACGGCAGCGTCCAGGGCAGCTCGCCCTCCCATAGCGCCTCGCCGTCCGGCGCCCCTGCGAAATCGTCAGAGCGGCCGGACTGCGGCTCGCGGTGTTTCATCTCCATGCCCTTCCCCGGCCTGACGGACTTCACGATCGATCAACGGCGGCCAAGGCATCACTTCGCGTGTTTGGCGGCCGATCGGCATCAGATGTGCGCCGTCACTGGCCATATGCGCCTTCTGTCACGGTGGTCACCAGTCGAGGCTCTCGCGGGAAGGATAGGGACAACGTGTGACGGCTCCCGTCCCAGGTCCTCGGTCGTGCACACAAGGGCACCGTCGGTACCCTTTCGGCACCCGCGGGGGTCACAAGATGCCCGTGCGGATGGCGAAAGCAACGGCGTGGGTGCGGTTGCGCAACCCCAGACGCTTGATCGTCGACTGGATGACACTCTTGATCAGCCGCTCCGAGTAGCTCAGGTTGTTGGCGATCTCCACCGTGTCCAGCCCCTCCGCCAGAAGTCTGAGCACCTCGATCTCGCGCTGCGACAGCTTTACGGGGAGGAGCCCGGTGGCGGCTTCGTCCCGCTGCATGGTGCGCATCCGGTCCAACAGCATGCCGAGCAGTGCGGGCGGCACCATCGAACGCCCTTGGTGCGCCTCGAGGACCGCCGCGGCAATGTGACGGAAGGTGGTGTACGACCGCACCAGGAAACTCACCAGGCCGTGATGGACCGCGAGCGCCAGTTGCTGTTCCGAGATGTGGTCCGCGACCAGCACGATCCGTATGCGTCCGCCGGTCGTGTGACTTGCACGGCTCATCATGGACAGCATTTCGCCAGTGACCTCGGTGGTGAGCACCACCAGGACGTCCGCGTCCGCCAGTTCGTCGGCGCGTAACAGCTTGACACGGTCGTCGGCGTCCAGGAAGGCGGCCGTACCCTCCTGGGTGAGGTGATCGTCAGCCTGCACGACCAGCCCCAGGACGGGGCGCACTTCGTCTGTGTGATCAGGCATGGGGCTCCTTGTCACAAGCGCGACACCGCGGTCAACGGGCCGCGCTGCGGCCGGCGTTCAGCAGCCGTGGCAACCAAGACCGAGCCGGTCCGAGGTCCGGGCGGGAGTCCAAGAGCGCACTCCTTCAAGTATTGCAATGATATGGGGTGCGAACCACATGTAGTCAAACGCCCCCACCAACCGTGCATCCCGGAGGTAGTGCAGCCGGCGGTCGGCAGCGGTCACGTCACAACATGGTGTGAACTCTGCATGCCGCACAGACCCTCGCCGACTCGTCGCCGCAGCGGACCAGGCGCCTACCGCAGACGGCCTTGAGCTGCTGCTTCTCCGAGGAGACCCAGCTCAAGGCGCACGTGACAGCTCCGAGCCGCTACTTCGGGAAGCAAGGGACAAATCACGCCTAAGCAACTTCAGACACCAAGATACGCGGAAGGAAGGTCCGCCGAAGCGCAAGAACACGAAACACACGGTGTTAGCCTGACGCTCACTCGACGCGCCCCTCCCTCGGAGCAACCGTGTGGTTGCTCCGGGCTCGCGAAGCGCATGGCAGGACCGCCGTCGACGCAAGGGTGTCCGGACGCCGGGGACGGTCGGCCCAACTCGCCTCGATCGCTTTCCGAGACCCGTTGTTGAGGGGAAAGATGAACAACCGCAAACTTCTTCCTGCGCTGCCCGTAGCCACCGGACTCGTCGCCGCGTTGCTGACCGGTTGCGACGTGAGTACGGACAGCACTTCGTCCCATCTGGTAGTGGGGATGTCCGACAGTGTTCTGTCAGTGGATCCTGCGTCCGGTTACGACCCTGGATCATGGGTGGTCTTCAACAACGTCTTCCAGTCCTTGCTGAGTTTTCCGCGGGGGTCGACAGAGCCACAGCCAGAAGCCGCACAGGAGTGTTCTTTCATCGATGAGGACACCAAGGTATACAAGTGCATACTCAAGGACGGGCTCAAGTTCAGCAACGGTGACCCGCTCGAGGCCGACGACGTAAAATTCACGTTCGACCGCATGCGGAGGATCAACGACCCGAATGGGCCGTCGGTCATGTTCCAGGCGCTCAAGCGGGTCGAGACTCCGGACAGGAAAACGGTGGTGTTCCGGCTCAAGTCACCAGATGCGACATTTCCGAGCAAGATCGCGTCCGGTGCCGGCTCGATCGTCGGTCGGCGGCAGTACGATCCGGGCAGTCTACGCAGGGACTCCCGCGCCATCGGTTCCGGCCCTTACAAGTTGGATTCGTTCGACAATCGAGAGGCTGTTTTCTCGGTGAACGAGAACTACAAGGGAACCGCGAAGATCAACAACAAGGGAATAGTACTGAGATTCTTCAACGGTGACCAGGTGGCATTCAAGCGGGCCTTGCTGCGCGGTGACGTGGATGTCGCTTACCGTGGTCTTCAGGCGCCCGACATCGCGGACATCGACCTTCACGGGAAGAAGCAGGGTCTTGATGTCGTCGAAGGAACTGGCGTCGAGGTCCAGCACCTGGTTTTCAACCTCAAGGATCCGGTGGTCGGACATCTGGCAGTCCGGAAGGCGATCGCTTACTTGCTCGACCGCGACGACCTGATAAAGAGCGTCTACCATGACACTGCTGTCCCACTGTATTCGACCATTCCAACAGGCATCGTCGGCCACAGCTCGGCCTTCTTCGACCTCTACGGCTCGACACCTTCCAAGAAAGCAGCGGCGGAAGCACTGGCGAACGCCGGATTCCTCGAGAAAGTGAGACTCACTCTCTGGTCCACACCAACCCGCTACGGGGCGTCGACGGACGCGGAACTCGCGAGCATCGCTCAACAATTGAATGCCAGCGGCCTTTTCCAAGCCGACGTGAAATCGGTCAAATTCGAACAGTACGAGAAAGACATCCTGGCCGACAAGTACGGCGTGTACGTCAAGGCATGGGTGCCTGACTACCCTGACGCCGACAACTTCACGGCCCCCTTCTTCGGTCCCGGCAACGTACTGAACAACAACTACCAGAATTCCACGATCATTGCGAAGATCATTCCGGCCACCGCTGCCGAGCGCAACCGCCGAGAGACCGAGGATCAATACCGCCGCCTGCAGACCATCGTCGCCGAGGATCTGCCCGTACTCCCTGTCTGGCAGAGCAAACAGTACGTGGTGGTCAAAGAGGCTGTCCGCGGGTACGAGTACTGTCTCGACGCGTCGACAGTGTTTCGTTTCTGGGAGTTGTACAACGCCTGACCGTGCCGGCTCCAAGAGGAGTCGGCGGTGACCGGCTCTGCTGTGACCAACAGTGGGCACGGTGGCAGAATCTGGGGTGCGCCGGTCACCTCGGTCATACAAAGGACACGGACCCCTTGGTGCATGCGCCGTGCCCTTACAGGCCCTTTCCGGGCGGCGCGGACATGAACCGCAGGGCCGCCACCTAACCTGTGCGATGTGCTGTCGGGCGACGGCCCTGCCGGTGTGTCCGGGCAGCTCTCCACCAGCCGCATTTCGGAGCCCGACGCCCATGGCTGACCACCACTGCCCTACCTGTACTGCGCCCCCGCAGCCCCGCCGCTCACACCCGCACAACAAGCAGCGACCGAGACAGCTACCGGGCACCGGCGGGCTGCTTCCAACGCCTCCGGACGACCACGAGAAATACTCTTACGTGGCTCGCCGAACCTGGGTGTTGACCACTTTCTCCTTCCTCGGCTTCGTCTGTGCCCTCGGCAGCCAGGTCGACTCCGCCCGTCACGGGCCGTGGATCTGGTTCTTCGCTCCCGTGTTGCTCCTGTCCGTGCTGGGTGTCGCGATCTCCCTGCGGCTGGAGCTGTTCACTCCCGACTTCGATCTCGAGGCCCACCGTGCGCTGGTCGATTCGTGGTGGCCGCGCGAGTATCCCGCGGTGGACGTCTTCCTTCCGGTGTGCGGCGAACCCATCGAGGTGCTGCACAACACATGGACACACCTCCAGCGGCTGGTCGACGCCTACCCCGGGCCGGTGCTCCCACTGGTCCTTGACGACTCCGACAGTCCGGAGGTCGCGGCCATGGCGGACGACTTCGGCTTCCGCTACCTGGTGCGACCCGACCGGGGCTGGTACAAGAAGGCCGGCAACCTGCGCTACGGATTCGCCAACACCGACAGCGAGTTCATCCTGATCCTCGACGCCGACTTCGTTCCGCGCACCGATCTCCTCGACGAACTGCTGCCGTACATGGACGCCGACCCGGACATCGGGATCGTGCAGTCCCCCCAGTACTTCCGCATCCTGGACCAGCAGAACTGGATCGAACGCGGCGCGGGGGCCGTGCAGGAGCTGTTCTACCGCTCGGTTCAGGTCTCCAGGCAGCGTAGCGACGGTTCCATCTGTGTCGGTTCCTGCGCCGTCTACCGGCGCACCGCGCTCGCCGAGGTGGGCGGTACCAGCCTGATCGAGCACTCCGAGGACATGCACACCGGTTTCGATCTGCGGGCACGCGGCTGGGACCTGCGCTACGTGCCGCTCGCACTGGCCACCGGTCTGTGCCCGGACACCATCGGCGCGTACTACCACCAGCAGTACCGGTGGTGCATGGCCTCCATGAGCATGCTGGGCAGTGCCGAAGGTTTCTGGAAAGTGCCGATGCGCATGGCCAGCCGCCTGTGCTACGTCTCCGGGTTCGTCTACTACATCGAGTCCGCCCTGACCCTGTTCACCGGTCCACTCATCATCTCCGTGCTGCTCCTCTTCTTCCCCGAACAGATCAAGTTCACCGACACCTGGCTGTTGCTGCCGGGGGTTCTCTACCTGGTCGTTGTCTACCCCCTGTGGCACCGCAACCCCTACCGTCTGGAGGCGTGGGCCGCGCGCGTCCTGTACAGCTGGTCGCACGTCTTCGCCATCTGGGACACACTGCGCCGCCGTGCCATGGGCTGGCAACCCACCGGCTCCGGGCAGGCGCGCAGGAACAACACGACCCGCCTGTGGATCGGCATCTGGGCGTGGACGGTTCCGGTGACCGTGCTGTGGATCGGTGCCGCGGTGTGGCGGATGGACACGATGGTGCCCGAGGACTTCGCGCTGCCACTCGCCTCGGGACTCTTCTACGCGGCGGCCGTGCTGCGCGTTCTCGTCCTTCCGCGACCCGAGGTACCGGAGGGCGAGGGCGCCTCGACCGTGCCCGGGTCCGTCGCACCGGCCGGCGTGGAAGCCACCGGGAGGGCCGCGATATGACCGCTGTCAGTCGCAGGAGAGCGCTGCGCTGGTCGCTGGCGGCCCCGGCCTGCGCAGTGGCCGGCTGCGCCCCCAGCCGCACGGCGCCGATCGGCGCGGGCGGGGAAGGATCCGAGACGCGCTCGGCACCGTATGTGCCGTTCGACGTCACCTGGATGATCCGGCCCCCGCACCACCGCAAGTACCTCGGGGTGTCCTTCGCCGGGAAGCCGGTGACGCCCGGCTTCCTCTCCCTGTGGTCCGGGAGGGCGGGCAAGGCGCCCAACCTGCTGTCCCTGCGCCTGCCCTGGTACGGGAGTCCGCGGACGGACCAGGTGCTCGCGGTGTGGCGGCAGCGGACGCTGCCTTACCTGTCCTGGGAGCCCCTGGGGTCGGCGCTCCGTGACATCGCCGCGGGCCGCCACGACGGGTACGTGCGGCACACCGCGCAGACCGTCCGCGACCTCAACGTGCCGCTCGCGCTGGCGTTCGCCCCCGGCATGAACGACGGCGGGCGGCCGTGGGGCACCGGTAAGGCCGCTCCCGCGGACTTCGTCGGCGCCTGGCGACGCGTCCACGACCTCTTCCAGGACACCGGAGTGTCGAACGTCATCTGGGCCTGGAGCCCCACGGTGACCAAGAAGGGATCGGCGCGGCTGAAGCCGTACTACCCGGGTGACGCCTACGTCGACTGGCTGGGCCTGGTCGGTCACTGCACGCAGGACGGCCCCCACACGTTCGGCACACTCTTCGGCCCCGCCGTCGAGGAGGTACGGGCGTTCACCCGCAATCCGGTGCTCGTCGCCCGGACCGCGGCCCAGCCCGGAGGCCACAAATCCGCCTACATCGAGGACCTGGTGCACACCGTTGCCACCCACGCCGACGTCGTGGGCTTCATCTGGTTCGACACGGACGACGGAACCGACTGGCGGATCGACAGCAGCCCTGCGGCGCTCGCCGCCTTTCGCCGCGGTGTCGCCAACCCGCGGTTCGGCTTCGACGTGAGGCACCCATGACGACGACCGAGGACCACGACACCACCACCGGGCAGTACGACGGCGAGACCACCCTGAGACTGCGCGTGCCGGCGGTGCGGGGTGCGCGGTCGGCTCCCGGATACCTCTTCGAGGAGATCACCCGGGCCGACTGGGTGCTCGGACGGGTGCCGGACACGGGCTGGTCCGCCGCGCCGAGCGGCCGCCGGACACGCGTGGCCCGTGCCCTGCTGGCCTGCCTGCTGCTGGCGCAGGCGACCCTGTCGCTGCGTCTGCACAACAGCGCGTTCGAGGACGAGGCGCTGTACGTCTACGCCGGCCACGCCATGATCGACCACCTGTTCCACGGCGTCCCCGACTACGGGAATTTCGACAGCTACTTCTCCGGCTCACCCGCCCTGTATCCGGTGCTCGCTGCGTGGGTGGACTCGGCCGCCGGGCTGACCGGGGTGCGCTTGATGAGCCTGACCTTCATGCTGGGCGTCACGGCACTGCTCTATTCCCTCACCCGCCTGCTCTTCAACGAGCGCACCGCGCTGTGCGCGGCCGGGATCTTCGCCGTCGCCCAGTCGACACTGTTCCTGGGCAACCTCGCGACCTACGACGCGATGGCCGTATTCCTGTTGGCGCTCACCGCCCGGATCCTCGTCCGGGTCGCTCCGGGCCACTGGGCGCTGCCGCTGACCGCGGTTCCGGTGGCCGCGCTGACGGTGGGGGTGAAGTACGCGTCCGCGCTGTACCTGCCGACCCTCTGTCTGCTGCTCGTGCTGGCCGCCCACCGGCGGCTCGGCGCGCGCGAGGCGCTGCGGCGTGGCGCGGTGTTCACCGCGGGCGTGACGGTGCTGATCGGCATCGGCCTGTCGACCACCGACTACCTGGACGCTATCCGGAGCACCACGACCGACCGCGCCCACGGCGGGACTTCGGCCGGACTGATGCTCTGGGACTGCGCCAGGTGGGGGGGACTGCTCTTCGCCCTGGCGTGTCTCGGCACGCTGCTGTACTGGCGGCGGGCGGGACTCGGCGAGGTCCCGGCCGGGAACCGGTTCACGCCGGTGCCCCGGTGGCGGCTGGCGCTGGGCGTCCTTTTGACCGGCACCGCACTGCTCGCCCCCGTCTACCAGATCCATCTTCAGACGAATATCTCGCTGCACAAGCACATCGGGTACGGTCTGCTGTTCGCCGCACCGATGGCGGGCGTGGGCCTGAGCCGTCTGATGGGGGCGCACTTCCGTTTCCCGCAAGCCGTCGTCGCCGTCGGCGTGCTGGCCCTCACCCTGGGCATGTCGCAGTCGGCGCAGAACTACGGGGTCTGGCCCGACACCACGTATCTGATGCCCGAGCTGGCCAAGAACGTGCGGCCCGGCCAGAAGTGGCTCGGCCAGCCGCACGAGGCGCCCGTCTATTACCTCGGCAGCGAAGGGCTGACGGACTACACGCTGTGGACGTCCATCTACTACATCGATTACACGGGACGTGCGGGCAGCCATCTCAGCGGGCCCGAGGGCTACCGGGCAGCAATCGACGACGGCTGGTTCGACGGTGTCGTGCTGGACTGGTCCGACCAGCCCGGAGAGATCCAGACGCTCATTCGCAAGGAGATGCGTACCAGTAACCGTTACCGGCTTGCCAGTGCCCTCATGTACCGCACCTCGGTGGGCTCAGGCCACTTCGAGATCTGGCTGCGGATCCCCTCCGCGCACGCAGCCTGATGCCGGGAACGGCTCCCGAGCCGATTGCCAGGTCAAGCACCGTGAGCGGCACGCTGCACCGAAGGGCACACTCTGTTCCCCATGGGGCGTCGACAATGTCGGCCATGGCCGGTTTCTATATGATCATCCGGCCGGTGTGCTGCCAGCAGCAGCCTCTCGGCACGGACCAACGGGGCCTCAGCAGGACCACGGAGATGCCGCGGATGAATCGCAGTCAGGTGACAGGGACGGCCGGACCCCGCTCCCCGTCCGTCCTCACCGGGGGTGGCGGACCCGGTTCCCGGACGGGCGGCGCACGATACTTGCACCACTCCTGTGCTCAGTGGTGGCCCGCCACTTGACACCGACGAACAACGGCGAAGGCGCGTCCGGCCGAAAGCGCCTCTGGCGGCCGTCGCGGACCCGCTCGGCCTCCGTGACCGAGCCGCACCCGGCACCCGCCGTCCACCCGGACGAGCGTCACCCCGCACCCACCGCGGACCTGAGGGTGCGGCGGGTGGGTGGCACCTGGCTGGTCCATCCTGCCGCCGGTCCCGACCGCCAGTCCCAGCTGTTCGCCGCGGGGCTGGCCACCGATCCCGAGTACGCCCTGGTCGTGGTCGACCTCCCGCGCGCCTCCTCCCTCGACGCGGTGGAGGAGGCGGTGGCCCGCGCGGTACCCGCCGGCGCGCGCGGCCTGCGCATCATCTTCGGCCGACCGCCGAAAGGCGGCGCCGCGGCAGCGGGATGCCTGCTGGCCCGGCGGCTCGCACTGCCGGTGGTCGTCCCCGACGGCGTGCTGCGGCCCTCTGCCGGGGGCGCCCTCTTCATCGGGGCGGACCGGGGCCAGGGCTGGGTGCTGTGCACGCCGGAGGGGCAGGTCAAGTACCTCTCCCGCCGCTTTCCCCGGCCCACGTGGGACGAAAGCCTGCCGAACCGACCTCGCGCGATGGGGCGGTCCGCCGTGGCGGAACCCGTGCCGGCCGGGGTGTGGCTGCGTCCGGTCCGGGAGGACGCTGCCCAGCACCGGCACCGTGGCCATCTGGCCGCCCGTCTGCGGAGCCGGAGCGACGCGGCGACCGTCGTGATCGGCACCCCCGGGGCTCCGGGACCGGAGATGGAGGACATCGGCTCCTTCTGGCGCAGCCTGCCCGAGGACACTGCGGCCACGCTGCGCGTCGTGCCATACGGCGTCGTCCACACGCCCGGGGACCGGCCCTTCGGCGACTTCCTCGCCGCCCTGACCGGCGAGCCCGTCCACGTGTACAACGGGTTCCCCACCGGGGATCCGCTCGTCGGTCTCCCGCCGCAGGACGACGTCGTCTTCCTGGGTGAGGGCGGGGAGTTAGGGCGTCCTGTCTTTGCGCGCGAGTTGCTGTACCTGCCTCCGGAGCCCGATGGTTCGTCCCACCCCGCGCTCGCGGTGGATCACCGTTGGCCGCTGGAGCACCTCCCCATGCTCCGCCAGGGCCTGTACCGCGGCGGGAACGGCATGATGCTCGAAGTACTGCCCTGGGGACTGTGGATACGCCCTTCGGCGGAGCCCTGGTACGCCGACGAGGTACGCGCGACCTACGCCGACCCGCACCACGAACTGATCCTGTGCGACGACAGCGTGTCCGAAAAGCTGCCCCAGCTACAGCGACTGGCCGAGGACGTCCTGCGGCGTCTGCCCGCCCAGGACGGCCTGCTGGTGCGGGTGCTGACCGCCAGCCGCCCCTGGGGTGCGACCGCCCTCCGCTCCGGGCCGAAGGCGCTGCCCGCCCCGGCTCCCCCGGTCGGGCACGAGACGCTGCCCGGCCCTGGGGACCAGCGGGAAGGGCAGGAAGGGCGCGAGGAGCAGGAAGCGCGGGAAGGACGGGAAGTCCCCGCTGTCCGGACGCAGTCAGGTGCCACCGGTACGCCCGAGGATGAGGCTGTCGTCGCCCGAGCACTGCGACACGATCCCGGGCTGGGCCGAGGGCTGTCGGACGAGAACGCGTTCGCCGGACTCCTCGCGGTGCGGCGGCGCCTCACCGTCCACGCGTGGCGCACCGGCCAGGACCCGGATCACGCCGGAGCCGAGGCCCCTGCCGCCGCCGACCCGTCCGCGCTTGCGGCTCTGGCCCTGCTTCCCGCGTACGAGGGAGTGGTGGCGCTGCGCACACACCTGGATCCGGCGGCGATCCAGTGGTACCGGCAGCACCGCGTGGCCACCGCGCAGGGCGTGTGCGCCTCTTCCCTGACCGGTAATCCTGGCAAGCCCGGCAACGCTGACGTCCTCATCCGCTCGGTCACCGGTCGCCGCACGGCCCTGCTGGAGCCCGAGTTGCCGGATCGGGTGCTGTTCCCGACGGGCACGCGGTTCGAAGTCCTGCACGTGCAAACCCGGCCGGGGGAAGGTGCGGTGGTGATGCTGGACGAGCTGCCGCCCGCGGGCGTGCGCCGGAGCGACCGTGGCCGACGGGCCGCCGTCCGCGAACTGAGGGCCGCGCTGAGGGTCTGGCGCCAGGACGAGATGAACGGTGTCGTGCGGGACCTGACACCTGATCCGTTCGCCCGGCCGCCCGGACCGCAGGGTCCGGACGGCCCGGGGAGGCCGGCCGGCGCGACCGGCCCGGCCTCCGCGCGCGCCCGGTCAGAGGCCGCCGAACGGCCGGATGCTCTCAGTGGGCGGTTCCGCTGACCCACAGCGAGGCGCCCTGCTGCTGGATCACCACGTCCCCGTCGTCCTGCAGCACCAGCTCGGCGCCGTCGTGTCCCGCGGTCCCGGAGGACCAGGCCGTCTGGCCGTCGCCGGTGTAGACGACGAGGTGGCCGTCCGCCTGGAAGACAGCCTTGTCACCCCTGCCCTCGGTGTGCGTGGACCAGCGGACCGTGCCGTTCTCGTCGGCGATGATCAGGTTGCCGTCCTCCTGCATCGACAGACGGGCCCGGCGGGACTCGACCGACTGACCGATGTGCAGGACGCGGGTCGCCTGGACGACCGTGTCCCCCGCGGTCTCCGGGAGCGCGGCCTCTTCCCCAGCGGTTTCGACTCCGGCCTGGGGCGTCGGTGTGCCGGAGGCGGCCGGTGCCGTCGGCGAGTTCGGGCTGCCCGGGGCCCAGGAGTTGCCGGCCGGGCTCGCGTGCCGAGGGCCGGTGCGGTGGCTGTGGTCGTGTCCGGGTCGGCCGTGGTGTCCCGAGTGTTCGGGGTCATCGTCTCGGCCGGTACGACGGGTCGTGTCGTCACGTGCCGCGGTGTCCTGGACCGACGACGTGGCCTCGGGCGCGGGTTGTGCGGTCTGTGTCGACGGCGTCGCGGGCGTCGTGCCCGAAGTGCCGTGACCGGCCGGCGGCTGGGTGCGCGCCACGGTGGCCACTGTCGCGGTGTCCGACGCCTCGGTAGGTGTGGACGGCGCGGAGCCGCCGGGCTGGACGGCGGGGCGTGTGGTCTGCGCGTGGGCGGGGGTGGGGTGTGACGCGGACTGCGCGTGAGCGGGGGTGGAGTGTGAGAAGGCCTGTCCGGCGGTTCCACCGGACGAGCGCGGACTCTGCCGGGCGGACGCGCCGGCCGACGGCTGGGGCGCGCGAATGCCGGGTTTCTGGGACGCCTTGGACGGTGAGACGCGGATGGTGGGAGGGGGCGCGGGGGTGGACGACGAGGAAGAGGACCTCTTCGGAGGGGTGTCGGGTGTGTCTTCGTCGGCAGTGGATCCCTGTGAGTGCTGAGGCACTGGAACGTCGAGCAGGAAGTTCGGGCTGTTGGTCTGCGGCGAGGCCGTCTCCCCGCCCGAAGCCTCGTAGTCGACGTCGTGGTCCTTGTTGTCCATGGCGTTCAGCGCCAGGGGCAACGCGACGAGGACGGCACCCGCGACCGCCGCGGCGGCGAGCATCGGCTGGTGGCTGGGCTTGGCGCCGGCCGGGTTCGTGCCCTCCTCCTCGCCGGCCTGCGCTCCGCCCGTCCTGTTGCGGCTGCGCCATCCCAGCCGTCCCGGCCGGGGCTCCTCCTGCGGGCTGGGAACCTCGCCGCTCTGCTCCGCGGCCGTCGCCCCGGCGCGGGAGCCCTCGCGCCGCGTCTGCCGCGTGCCCGGCTCGGTGGGGCCGGCCGGAGGGGAGGGGGCGGCGGAGGATGCGGGCAGAACGAGTCCTCGCCGTATCCTCAGCTGGTCGCCGCCTTCCGGTGGTGTGTTGCGCCGGGCCGTCCTGCGTTCAGCGGACATGTATGTCCTGCCTTTCTGACATGGGTCTGTCGTGGAGACTCTGTGGATCCGGGGGCGCCGGGGATGGCCGGCACGTTCGTGAGCGGCGCGGCTGAGGGGGTGTGGTCATGCGTTCCCTCCCCACGGCCCGACCGCTAACCGGAAGACATGACCGCCCCCCGCCGCACGGGCGTTCGGCACGATCATCGGGGAGTCTCCTCGGCGGTGGATGTGCGGTCGGCACGGTGGGGCCGCCCGGCGGGGTCAGGTGTCGGTGTCCCGGTGCGGGACGTGTTCGGTCAGGGGACCGGAGAGCCGGGCCGGCCACGGCACGGTGGCCGCGGTTCCGGGGAGCTGGTCCAGGGCCTGCACCAGCTGTTCCCTGGCATCCCGGTCCAGGGCGTCCTGTGTGCCCTGACGCGCGGCCGGTGAGCCGGCGGCCACCTCGCTCAGCAGCACCGTCGTGACGTCAGGTCGGTCCACCGAGCCGAGCACCCTGAAGCGGGTCCCGGGCCCGAATACGATCTCCTCGCTCTGTTGCCCTTGCGTCACCGGTGCGGTGAGACTGCGCACCCGCCTGCCGGTCACCGACCTGATGAGATACCGGTCGCCGGTCGCCGCGGGCGCCCCCTCCAGCACGAATGCGCTGACCGGCCCCTGCTCGGACAGCTCGGTACCGGGTGGCAGCGCCTTCGCCCGCGAGGAGAGCGTCCCGGCATCGCGGACGACGATCCCCCTGTACGACGGGAGCCTGCGAAGACCGGACGCCTGACAGGCCAGACAGGGGTATGCGTCGGCTGATCCCGCCGCCAGCTGTTGCTCCAGCCATGGCCGGCTCAGCGGGCCCTCGTCGAGGGTGAGGTACGAGCGTACGGCGATCAGATCCGCGAGTACGGCGTCGTTCTGGTCCTTACCGCCTGGCATCACCGTCAACGTGCTGGTCACCGCCGACTGTTGCTGCCACCACCGCTCGCCGGCCAGGGCGCGCAGCGCCTGCCTCTCGGTGGGGCCACTGCGGTGCATGGGGCCGACCGGGAAGGGCGGAGCGGACCGTCGCACGGGGGTGGCGGTGACGGATACGGAGGTGTCGGGGACGGGTAGGGGATCGGCGGCGGGTGGCCGCACGGGTGCGACCGGGCGGGGTGGACCGGGTGGGCTGCTCGGACGAGGCGAGTGCGCGGCTTCCTCGGACGACGGCCCGACGGGTGCGACGGGATCGGCGGTGGCCTGTCCGGCGGGGCGGCCCGGAGAGGAGGGGTTCCCGGCCGGCTCCTGCGCCGATGTCGCGCCGGGCGTGCTCCAGGACACCGGCACCGAGCGGCCGAGCGGCTTGCCCACGGAGCGGCTCGCGGCGAACGCCTCGGCGAAGCCGGGCGGAAGGGCGCCTCGCGGGGCCGGCGTGGTCGGAGCGGCGGACACCGGGGCGGAAGGGGTGGTGTGCACGCCGGCCCCCGAGGTGGAGGAGACGGGCGGGGTGCCCGGCGTCGAGGCTGAACGCGTGGGCGGTGCCGCCGGTGCGGCAGGGTTCCCGGACGCCGGGTTTTCGGACGCCGCCGGAACCGGGGCGGGTACGTGCCGGATGCGTACGCTCATCGGAGAGGCGTGCCAGGGTACCTCGGTGGAGGCGTCGCCGCCTGCCGCGGCCGACGCCTTGTTCCTCGCCTGTTGCGCTTCGGGGGCCGTCGCCCGCGCACCCGTCTCCGTGCGTTCTTCGGACGTCTTCTCGTCGTGGGCCAGAAGCAGTTGGTGTCGTTCGGCGATGCGCCGGATCTGCCGCTTGCCCTGTGCGGTGCAGACGCCTCGTACATGGAGCGTCGCTTGCGCGACTGCGGTCGGTTCCAGTTTCCCGAGGAAGCCGTCGAGCACCGGCCACAACCCGTCGTCCAGTTCCCGGCCGGGCACACCGACGTCGATCATCATCGTCTGGGGGTCCAGTGACCACCCGAGGCCACCCGGCCGCGTGTCTTCGCGCGGTCCCACCCACAGCCCGGCGCGGGTGACGGCGACCTGCCACATGTCGCCCAGCGGCAGTACCCCGTCCGCGGACGCGTCGGGCACACCCGTGAGGGGGGATCGCCACTGCACGATGCGGGGCGCGGGTGCATGGCCGCCCCGTCCCGGAAGGCAGGCGACGGCTTCCGCGTAGGGCCGCCAAGACGGTTCGCCGTCCGCCGTGATCAGCACCACGGCTTCCTTCGCCGTGCCGTCCGCCGACTCCAGCAGGGCGGGCACCCCACTGACGATCTCCACCTCGGCACCGAGAAGATCCGCGGTCTCCTGGCCGGTGGGCAGCAGGTCGCGCGCGTCACCGGGTATCAGACGGGTGGCATGCCGGGCCCGCGGGGGCAGTCGGGTCAGCAGTTCGGTCAGTGCCTCCGCCCCGACCGGGGCGGTGCCGGGAACGCCTACGACGAGGGCGAGCCGCTGCCCGTCCACGGGGATGGAGGCGCCGACGGCCTGCCCGGTGTCGGGCAGCGGCTCCGCGCGGCGGATGTGCACTCCCGCGGGTATGGGTTCGACCGCATAGCCCGCGACGGCCTCGGAGGTGAGGTGAAGCGCCGCGTCCTCCCAACTCGGCACCGGATGGCGCAGCCCCAGGGGCCGGGCGTGCAGACCGGGGCTGAACCGCCACCATCCGCCCGCCCCGTCGGGACCGGGAGGCGCGAACAGGGCGCCGCCGGGGGCGACCACGACCGGCCCGGCGGGAGCGAGGACGTGTACCTGCCAGTCCTCGCAGATCCGCCTCGCGGGTGCGGGCCGGTCCGGCAGATCGGCCCCAGCTCCCGCCCACACCAGTCGTACCGCGGTGACGCCGTCCTGCTTGAGGCCGTCCAGTGCGGAAGCGAGCCGCCTCCACAGGCCCCTGGCCCCCGCGGAGTCGGCGGTGACGATGACGGTCGCGTGGTCGGGGCTCTCCTGCCGCAGGGCGTCGACGGCCGCCGAGAGGTCCGACCCCTCAGCGTCCGGCCCCAGATGGACGACGGGACCCGAGGCGGGGGCGCCCGACACACCCCCGATTCTGGCGGCGAGTGTTCGCAAGGGGCCGAGCCCACCGGTCCACCGGCTCATGGGAGGACGATCCCCACGGTCATGCCACCACAGTTCAGCTGACGCGCGACGGCCGGCGGATGCGTACACGCTCCGGCGTCCCCCAGGAGCTTCGTTCCACCGGGCGCCCCCCGGCCGGTGAGCCGGTCAGGAGTTTCGCTCATGCCTTCTCACCGCTCGCGTCCCTGCCACCTTGCGTGCCTCTCCCCCGCCGCGGGAGGGTGCACCTGACCCGGCCATCGCAGCGGAAATGCGCGATGGCCGGCAATGCCGACAGACAGACATTGCCTGTTCGCAGGGTGATCGTGCACGAACTGCCACGGCGTCGTCCGTGCGCACCGACACGAAGTGCCAACTCGTCTTCCGGGGTCAGCGTGTCGACTTTGAAGGTGTCGGGACGCACCGACGCCAAGGTGATGACCGAAAAGGCGCCGCGAGTGCCTCGCCGTGCACAGGCCCGACAGTGTCCTTTCGCGTCCGCTCCGTGTCTTCCATGATTGGCCCGGCCCGGTCCGCCCAGCAGGCCCCGCGTGGCCCTCCGCCGGCCCAAGTGATCCGGGCCGTGAGCCCCTCCACGACAGATTTCACCGAGACCAGGAGATTTTCGTGTCCATCCGGAATCGGGTCATCGCGGGCGGCGCAGTCGCCGTGCTGGCCGCCACTCTGGGCGGTGTGTCCCTGGCACTGGCCGACAACTCGGTCAGCGCCCAGGGCATCTCCGGCCAGATGACCTACTACAACGACAGCGGCTACGGCGCCTGCGGAACGGTCATCGACGCGTCGACCCAGGACCTCGTAGCGGTCTCCCACGAATGGTGGACGGCGGCCAACCCCAACGAGGACCAGCTCTGCGACGGTGTGTCCGTCCAGGTGACCTACCAGGGCAAGTCGATCACCGTGCCGGTCAAGGACATGTGTCCCTCCTGCGACGCGGAACACATCGACCTCAGTCAGAGCGCGTTCCAGCGGCTGGCACCGCTGGACAAGGGCCTTGTCGACGGCATCACCTGGAAGTTCCTTGCCGGGGACGGCTCCTGGACGATACCCGCTCCCCTCCGGTCGGCCACGCCCAGCGGTGGCACCGATGGTCCTGGCGCGCGTACGTCG